>DADR01000002.1 GCA_002495055.1 Methanoregula sp. UBA247
TTCACCGGCACCGGCAACTCGCTTGCTGCTGCAAAGAAGATCGCCGCATCCCTCGGGGACTGCGAGCTGGTGCCGATTGCATCACTGCAAAAGACGAACGGGAATATCATCCCGCCGGCAGAACGGGTCGGCATCGTGTGTCCGGTCTATTTTTCCGGTCTCCCGGCAATGGTGGCAACGTTTGCAGGACGTATGGATCCTGCAGCAGTAAAATATGTATTTGCTGTTGTCACCAACGGCGGGGGTGGCGGGTCTGCCGCGCTCCGACAGATCGACAGCATTCTCCGGAAGCGGCAGGGACGGCGACTTGATGCAGGGTTTGCCGTCACCATGCCCGGCAATTATATCCTCATGTACAGTTCCCCCGCAGGAAAAGAACAGGAGGAGATCCTCTCAAAGGCAGACATAGAGATCGCAAAAATAACGGGACCGGTAATCCGGTGTGAGAGACGCGATCTGCCCTCTTCGTTTGTTACCCGTGTGCTGTATACCCTGATCTACCCGTGGTTCACGTCCCATGTACATACCGATGACAAAAAATTCACTGTCGATGACAAGTGCACATCCTGCGGGATATGTGAGGCTATCTGCCCGGCAAAAAATATCGAGCTGGTGGAAGGAAAGCCGGTCTGGAAGCATACCTGCGAGCTCTGCTGCGGGTGCATCCATAACTGCCCGGTGCAGGCCATCCAGGCTGGATCCAAAACAGAAAAACGGCTACGGTACCGGAACCCATCCGTAACACTCGCAGAACTAAAAAGGATATTGTGAATAGATTTTATGAAAGCAATTGTATTCACGAGATACGGCCCTTCCGATATTCTTAAACTAAAAGAGGTTCCAAAGCCGACCCCGGGTGATGATGAAGTACTGGTAAAAGTCTATGCCACCGCTGTCACATTCAGCAACCTGGCTCTCGTGAGCGGCAAGCCGTTCGTAGCCCGCCTTTCGGGCTTAGGGCTTTTAAAACCAAAAACCAGGATACCCGGAAGTGACATCGCGGGTCAAATTGAAGCAGTCGGTAGGAACGTTAAGAAATTTGTACCGGGTGATGAGGTATTCGGGGATTTATCCGGGTGTGGCAGGGGCGGTCTTGCCGAATATGTCTGTGCTCCTGAACATGCACTTGCTCAAAAACCGGCCAATATCTCGTTTGAAGAAGCAGCGGCTGTACCTGAAGCAGCACTTGTTGCCCTGCAGGCCCTCCGCGATACCGGACAGATCCGGAAGGGGCAGAAGGTTCTGATATATGGAGCGTCCGGTGGCATCGGTACTTTTGCCGTGCAGATTGCCCGGTACTTCAGGGCTGAAGTGACCGGTGTGTGCAGCGCGAGAAATGTGGAGATGGTGCGTTCGCTTGGCGCAGACCATGTCGTTGATTATACAAAAGAAGATTTCACAAAAACCGGGCAGCGGTATGACCTGATCCTTGCTACTGCAGGGTATCGTTCGATCTTCGATTACCGGCGTGTACTGAGTCCCCGGGGGATCTATGTCGCGACCGGAGGTGCCATGGCCCAGATTTTCCAGGGGATCCTCCTCGGATCCCTGCTCTCGACAGGGGGAAAGAAAATGGGCAGTATGCTCGTGGAACCAAACAAGGATCTGGGCTTCATGAAAGAGCTCATCGAAGCCGGCAGGGTAAAACCCGTTCTCGATCGGTGTTACCCGTTCCATGAGACCGCTGAAGCGTTCCGGTACTATGGTAAGGGACACGCCCGGGGAAAAGTGGTCATAACGGTGGTCGAACACTCATGAAAGCGATTGTGTACGAAAGATATGGACTGCCGGAGCAGGTTGCCGAGGCTCACCGGTATGTCGACACAGGACACAAGAAAGAAAACGTTGTGATCACTGTTGGACAGGATGAAAAGGAATAGTGAAAAAAATGGAAAAGAATGCAAATGATCTTAAAGAATCGCCGAACGTGAAATCACTCGTGGTCGTGTTCTCGTACCACCACAGGAATACCGAGAAGATCGCGAACGCCTGCGCAAAAGTGCTTCATGCTGAAGTAAAAACCCCGCAGCAGGTTAAGCCCGAAGAGATCGCAGAGTACGACCTGGTAGGCTTCGGTTCGGGGATTTACAGTGCGACATTCGATGCATCCGTGCTTGACCTTGCCGACCGGCTGCCCATCGCTGCGGGAAAGAAAACCTTTCTCTTCTCAACTTTTGGAGCCCCGGCCGTTTTTGCGGGCGGTGATTTTGTCAAGAACAACCACTCGCAGATCCGGGAGAAACTACAGGCGAAAGGGTACACGGTTATGGGGGAATTCGGGTGTGCGGGGTGGAACACGAACAGTTTCCTGAAGTATTTCGGGGGGCTGAACAAAGATCGGCCAAATGCCGAAGACCTCAGGAATGCGGAAGCGTTTGCCCGGAATATGGTCGAGAAAGCCCGCAAATAAGGGGTAAACCGTGGTTAAGAGAGTAATCAATTCCAGCAATCGGGAAGAATAAAAATGACAGACCAGACAAAAGATGTGTCATTCGTTAAATCCGTAAAAGAATTCTGGCATGCACTGCTCCTCGTAGTACCTATTACACTCGGGTGGATCTGGTTTTTATTCAGGAATGTAAACCTGCCAAAGGAGAAAAAAGCCGAACTGTTCTGGGACATGAACGCAAAAAACATGGACACATTCGCAGAGAACGAGGGTCTCAAAAAGTTCGAAGCCGACAGGAATGAAAAACTGGAAAAATACCTCCCGGGCAGTGACCGTGTTCTTGATTACGGGTGCGGGACAGGCACGCTCTCCCTCAGGCTCGCCGGCAGGGTAAAAGAGATCCATGGCATCGATTTTGCAGCCGGTATGATCAAGGCAGCGCAAAAGAAAGCAGCGGAGAGCGGGGTTGATAATGCCCGTTTCATGCAGGCAACCATCTTTGACGAGCGGCTGGAGAAGAGATCCTATGATGCGGTTCTTGCCTGGGGTATCCTGCACCTGGTCGACGACCGGAATCTGGTGATGAAGCGGATAAACGAATTACTGAAACCGGGAGGACTGCTCGTCTCCGCAACAGAATGCATGGGAGAGAAAAAGACCCCGATCACGTCCCTGTTATCCTTCCTGATGAAGATTGGTATCTTTCCCATTTCGTTAAAGTACTTTACCGTTGCAGAACTGGAAGAATCCATTACCGGTGCAGGTTTTCAGATAGTCAAAAAAGAGATCATGGGAGATAACCCGGTCTCCTGTTTCATAGCAGCAAAGAAGATGAATTGAGATGACAGACCCAATCGCAGATACATCACAAAGCAGAACTGCAGGAATCGCAGGGTTCGCCTTTCTGTTTATCCTGATCGGCTATTCCATCACCTGGATTTTTGTATACTCCCGGCTTATTACAGCAGGAAATGTCACCGCTACAGCCAGCAACATTATGGCCGATCAGGTGCTGTTTCGTATCGGTATAGCAAGCGACCTGATGATAGCTGTCAGTGGGATAGTCCTGACGGTGGCTCTTTATATCATTCTCAAACCGGTAAACAGGAACCTTGCTTTGTTTGCACTCTGCCTGAAAATGGCAGATGCCGTTCTTGCAGCCGTCACGGTATCCTTGAGTTTTCTTGCTTTACAGATGATAACCGGAGAATCTTATCTGACAGCAGGAAACCCAGAACAGGTACAGGAACTTATAGGACTCTTTCTCGGCCTCCATGCTGCTGCATCAACTATCCCCATGGTATTCACGAGCCTGGGATTTATTGTCTTTTTCTATCTGTTTCTCAGGTCGAAGTACATTCCCGGACTATTGGCCGGTTTTGGAATTTTTTCATATGCACTCCTGCTCTTCTCCTCTTTTGTAACGATTTTTGGTGCAAAACCTGCAATGGCTCTGCTGGGTAATTTTGATATCATCTGTTTTGCACCGAGCTGTCTTTTTGAACTGATAATCGGTTTATGGCTTTTGTTGAAAGGATTAGACGTCCGGCAGGGAGTAAAAAATGAATAACGCAGAAAAGTTCTGGGACCGGTTATCCCATAAGATTGACAAGCGGTCAAAAAATTTTGAACAGACATATATCAGGACTCTGGAACTCACGAAAAAATACCTCAATGCCCGTGACATCGTTCTGGATTGCGGATGTGCGACAGGAATATTTGCCTTTGAAATTGCCAAAGATGTGAAACAGGTTCATGGTATTGACATATCATCCAGGATGATCGAAGCTGCACAAAGAAAAGTTATGGAGCGCAAAACCGGAAATATCGAGTTTACCCGGGCAACAATCTTTGATGAGAGATATTCAGGAGAATCATGTGACGTGGTCCTGGCGTTCAATCTCCTGCATTTCCTTGATGATACACCAAAGGCTATGCAAAGGATCCACAAATTATTGAAACCGGGAGGACTTTTTATCTCAACAACTGCCTGCATGGGAGAGAAGGCATTCGTGAACCGTTTCCTGTCTCTCCTCCTGTTCCTTCCCATGAAAACAGGTTTTTTTCCCTCAATGAAATTTTTTGGAATCTCTGAACTGGAAGGTTTTGTAAGGAATGGAAGTTTTCGGGTTGTTGAAACGGAGAGCCTGACTCATAATCCCACGAATTATTTTATTATAGCGAAAAAGTTGCCGGGAACACAACAGATTATTTCTCCGGACCCAACCGTCGATATGAACATCCAGCGGGAGGAGAAAGCCCGCACAATCAATCCCTGTATCCAGAAGGAAAAACAATGACAGAACCACAAGAACCCCAAAGATCCGTATCGTCACGCCAGAACATCCGAAAATGGCTCCTTGTCATTTCCTTCCTCCTCATTCCCGTAACGATCTTCTACATTTCCCCTGTAATCATCATGATGGGAGCAGCAGAAGGCATTGTAACGGGCGGCATTCTGCTTTTCATCCTGATCTTCTTCCTCTCCCTCTTTGTTGCACGGCTCTGGTGCGGATGGCTCTGCCCGATGGGTGCATGTCAGGAGATCGGTTCACCGGTCATGAAGCATACCGTAGCGGATGGCTGGCGCAACTGGATCAAGTACGGCGTCATGGCGCTCTGGATTATCGTGATTGCGTACTCCTTTTATGGTGCCGGGGGGATCCATGCTGTTGATCCCTTCTATGGCACGGTAAACGGCATCTCGATATCGTCGCTGGATATCCTGATGATAGTGGTGATTATCTTTTCGGGCATCTTTGCCATCGCGTACTTCACCGGCAGACGCGGTTTCTGCCATATTCTCTGCCCGCAGGCTGGCATCATGGTTGCGGGAAGGAAGATCCGGAACATTTTCGGCTGGCCGGCCCTTCAGCTGAATGCCGATGCTGCCCTCTGCATTGACTGTAAAAAATGCTCGAAGGAATGCCCGATGGGACTTGACGTGAATGGTATGGTCCGGAAAGGAGAGATGGAAAAAGCCGACTGCATCCTCTGCGCCAGCTGTGCCGATACCTGTCCGAAGGGTGCGATCACGTATGCATGGAGAAACAAATGAAAACAGAACCGATGAAAAAAATCCTTGTTATCATGGGCAGTCCCCGGAAGGGGAACACGTTCCGGGCATGTGAAGATCTCCGTGAATTGATGCAGCAGGATATTCCGGTGGAATTTGAATACCTCTGGCTGAAGGATGCTCACCTGCTGCCCTGCAAAGGATGTTACATCTGTATCCCCCGCGGGGAGGAAAAATGCCCCAACCGCGATGATGCTCCTGCTATTGAAGAGAAGATGCGGCAAGCGGACGGGGTGATCTTTGCATCGCCGGTCTATGGCATGAACGTGACCGGGCAGATGAAGACTTTTGTTGACCGGCTCTCATACATCTTCCACCGGCCGCGTTTCTTTGATAAAAAAGCACTCCTGCTCTCGACCGCAGGTGGAATCGGGAACCGGGAAGTCCTCGGGTACCTGGACACCGTTGCAGGAGTATGGGGATTTGAGGTAGCAGGAAAGGCCGGTCTCCTCATCCCGCCCGGCTCCACAATTGCCCCTTTCCGCGTCACGAAAAACCAGAATGTGCTGAAACAGGCTGCACAGGATTTTTCTGCTGCGTTGTCACGGGAAACTACAAAAAGCCCGGGACTCATGAAGGTTATCATTTTCCATGCACAACGGGCAGCGTTCTCTCAGATGGAGAAAGAGTCGCCGTGCGATTACCAGTACTGGAAAACACAGGGATGGCTTTCTCCAGATGCCCGGTATTACGTGGACGTACCCGTCAACCCGCTGTACGGAACAATCGGGAGAATTTTCGAATGGATACAGGTACGGAATATCAGGAAAGATTTGCAGGGGACCGGGAAACCATGAAAACAGCGATATATTATTTCACCGGCACCGGCAACACGCTTGCTGTTGCCCGTGACCTTGCTACTGAACTGGGCGACACAGAACTCATCCCTATACCGCGGGTGATACATCAGCCGGAGATTGTTGCAGATGCAGATGCAGTGGGTATTGCTTTCCCGGTCTATTTTTGGAATATGCCTGCAATTGTCCGGCAGCTCGTGCAGAATCTCCGGTTCAATGGTAACCCGTACATCTTCGGCATCGCTACTTGTGGGGAACGGCCCGGGGGAGCACTCTTCAACTTAAAAACGCTCCTCGAAGAAAAAGGGACGACGCTAACTTCCGGGTTTGTCTTTGTCATGCCGGAGAACTACATCGGCCCCATAGACCTGATGGGGGATGCCCCTCACCGTCAGGAAAAGTATACCTTTGCAAAAAGCCGGATCCCGTCTGTTGGGGAGGCAATACGTCAGCGGAAGGTATCCGTGCCGGAAGGGTCTGACTCCGTTCTCCTGAAGATCGGGGGGCGTATCGCATGCACCCTTGCCACCTCGCTCTATAACACCCCTAGGCGGTTGCATGCAACTGCTGCATGCAATCTCTGCGGGATCTGCGAACACATCTGTCCCACGAAGAATATCTCCGTGAGAGCAGATGCCGTGCGCTGGGGAAGGAACTGCACCCAGTGTTATGCCTGCATCCACTGGTGCCCGAAAGGGGCAATCGAGATTGGAGGCCGGACCTCTAGGAAACCGCGGTACCATCACCCGGATGTGACGCTTGCTGATATGCTGCACCAGAGGGAGGAGTAGATCATGGACGGTATCGGCAGCGGACAGAGGATCCTTGACGTGGTCTCAGACTGGATCATCGCTATCACATCAGCCCGGATGCTCCTTGCATCCCTGATTGGATATCTTATTACGGCCACACTCATCAACGGCCGGCCGTTCGGGGTTGAACAGTTGAAGGAGATCACCGGGGGAGTCGGGCTCCTTGACATGGAACTGCTGTATACTCCGGACCAGGCTTATGCTCACTTCACGGGAATGGGAGAGGCCGGGCGTGCGTTTGATCTTACCCATATCGTGCCGCTCGACCTCGTGTTCCCCTTCATGTACACACTCTTCTACGCGGTCACGATCACGTGGCTCCTGCACAAGTGGCTGCCCGCACAGAGCCGGTGGCACCGGCTGAATGTCATCCCGCTTGTCGGGGGCATTGCTGATTATCTGGAGAATCTCGGGATCATCACAATGCTTGTGGCATGGCCATCCCATCTGCCTGATATAGCCCGCTTCACCATGGTTATGGACCTTGTCAAGTTTACGTTCATCCTCCTTGCCATGTTCATCATTACCGGGGCGCTGGTCGGCTGGGTGGTGAGTTCTGTGAGGAACCGTTGTTGTACAAGGTCCTCATTATGACCGCTGCACGAAGTCGGAGATTAAGGAGATATCATCCATGAAACAGGAGAACACGCACTATCGTGATAGATTTGATCGCGTTATTGCAGATACCCTCGGGCAGGCAATCCGTATCGTCGCTGCTGATCCAGCCCTTGTCATACCGGGTTCCGTGCTCCTTCACCACCAGAGAAAAGCAGCGCAGGTGCGGAAGAAGTACGAGCAGGAGGGGCTGCTTGTCCCGCCGGTGATGATCATCAGTATCACATCGCGGTGCAACCTCGCCTGTGCGGGCTGCTATATGAAACAACAGCGTGAACACCAGACACCGGAGATGAGCCAGGACCTGCTCTGTTCGATCGTTTCAGAGGCTGCTGACCTTGGGGTTTCTGTTGTGGTAATTGCGGGTGGCGAACCGCTTCTCAGGAAAGATGAGATCCTTTCTCTCGCACATTCCTTCCCCCATATCCTGTTTCCGCTGTTTACCAATGGACTCATGATTGACAAAGACTCCGCGGGGGAGATTGCGAAACAAAAAAACATCGTCCCGTTGATCAGCTTCGAAGGTTTCCGTCCCGATACCGATTCCCGCAGGGGAAGCGGGATATATGACCGTTTGTTGACATCCTGTTCTGTCTTAAAAGGGAATGGCATATTCTTCGGGTGTTCGGTTACCGTCACCCGTGGGAACATTGACCAGGTTACTGAGGACAGATTCATACAAGGGATGATGGATGCAGGCGCACGGGTATTCACATTCGTAGAATATGTCCCGATCGAGCCCGGTACCGAAGACCTTGTGCTGACCCGCGATCAGCAAAAATCCCTGTATGCCCATATGTCAGCATTTGAGATGCAATTTCCCGCGTTGTTCATCGGATTTCCCGGTGATGAGGAACAGTATGGCGGATGTCTTGCTGCTGGCAGGGGATTTATCCACATCAGCTCGTCAGGAAACGTTGAACCCTGCCCGGCAGCTCCCTTCTCGGATGCAAGCCTCACGAGAGTTTCACTCAGGGATGCGCTGGGATCACCACTCTTCGATACCATCCGACAGCACCATGACCTGCTGACGGAAACGAAAGGTGGCTGTGCCCTCTGGACGAACCGGGAATGGGTGCAGAAGCTGATGCAAAAACCCTGAATACCTGTGGGGGCAGAATCATGAATTCCCAAGTCTTTTTTATCGAGGGAGTCTTTATGCAAAATTCATCTTTTATTGTATCTTGTGCTGAATGTTTCTCCTGTTGTCAGGTATACCGGCCGAGAATTCTTACTGTTTATCCCCTCGCATACTTTCGTGAAGAAGAAACAGACCCATGGCCACCCCATACAGAAAACCAACAAATGCCCCCTTGATTCCATCAAAGAACCCAAAAATAATTGTACCGCCAAACACAATTGGCCAGAACCAGAACTTCGCCCTTTTGAATTCTGTACTGTCATTCAAAATCTGTATATCTTCCTGGTCCTTCAGGGTTCTTGTAATCGCGGGGTAGTGGGATGAATCGCGAAGCATGTTTATTCGAATAGTTATTAATTATATATTAACTTACCTTTTTTAATCTATGTATTTTAATTGATTATTTTCATTTTTAAAAGAAATTTTTGCCTTCTATTGTCAAATTATCTTATATATTCAATGCTTTTTTATATATACGACGCTCCGTTTCGTGATGTGGCGTCCTTTCTTAAAAAAAACCGGGTACAATTTCCCTCATCCGGATTCGCATAATTTGTGGAGCAGAAAAATCCTGATATCACCGGGAATAATCCTGCAGTTCAGCTGGCAGTCAATGCCCTTGTTTTCCTGACAGGGTTTAGTCGGGGGGAATATGATTCGAGCTTATTCTTGCTGTAAGGTTTTCTTAAGGAGACATGGATGATATTTTCTTCTGGTATCGCTGTAGGGTCACGAAAACCTTCCCTCTCGCGGGCCGGAGAATCTTTTATCGGCTTTCGCACAAGATATGTTCCGGTTGATATGATCATGAAAACCGGAACCGGCAGAGCCCTGTTAGCACTCATCATTATCTCCTCCTTATGCATTCCCGTATCTGCGTATTCTGCTGATGCACTGAACCTGTACGATTCAGGTTGTACCCTCATGCTGTCGGGAAATAATACCGGGGCAGTGGCATTGTACAACAAAGCAATCGCGCTTGAACCAGAGTATTTTGAAGCATGGAATGGGATAGCGGATGCCCTCAACCGCGATGGACAGTTCGATGATGCGATCGCGGCATCCAACCGCTCCCTTGAAATACAGCCGGATTATGTAAACGGGTGGATAAACCGGGGTCAGATCCTCTATAATATCGGTTACCGGTATGAGGATGTGGCGCATGATATGGCCATGGCTGACACCCTCTATGTCGAACAACTGAGTGCTTTTGAAAAGGCCATCTCCCTTGATCCCGATAATGCCGAAGCATGGTTCAATAAAGGCTACGCCCTTGCCGGGATGAAACGGTACGATGAGGCAATCGCGGCATTTGACCATGTTAACGTCATCGCTCCTTCTTATCCGAATCTCCAGAAAAACCGGGAGATCGCCCTACAACTGCGGGATAAGGTTACCGCTACAATAGTGACAACAGCACCAATAAACCAGACTCTGTCAGAAACATCCGGACATTTACCAACCACTACCTCTGCTCAGCCTTCACCATTCCCCGTTGAACTGGGTTTTATCGCAATAGTGAGTGCTGCATTCCTGATAATGCAGCGAAAATAGGTTTTTGATTTTTTTCCTGCACTACATCAATAACCCATCATTGTTACCATCTGTCAGGAGTATTCGCAGGGTACGTTACTGACTGTTTTTTTAGGATCGGTGTAGCTTATTCTGGATATGGCGATTTTAATAAAGGAAATGGGTACTGTATCACGCGTTTGCCAGCAGGCGCGATATGTATATGCGGGCCCACACGAACGATACAATCCCCCCGAGGATATCCCCGGCAACAATTCCCCACCAGACCCCGTGTTCACCATACCCGAGCACAATCCCGATCAGGTAGGCAAAGACCGCAATGAAGACCAGGTTCCGCAGGACGGTCATGACCAGCGATGTCATCCCCTTGCCTGTTGCCTGGAAGATAGATCCCGACATGACACCCGGTGGGATGAACGGGTAGAAGAAACACATGATGGCGAGGAAGGCCGCAATCTCCGGTCCAAGGTGAGCGCTCTCCGGTGAATAGGTAAATATTCCAGCGATCTGCCGGGCGAAGATGTAGGTGATAGCGCTGGTGACAAGGGCAATGGCAATACCGAGCGTGACCGAGAAGGTATGGGCAGTACGGATATTGGTAAATTTCCGTGCACCAAAGGCAGCCCCGGCCACAGAGATGACTGCAGTACTGATGGCAATCATGGGAATGATGGCAAAGAACACGACCCGCCATCCCGCGGTATAGACTGCGACAGCATCCGTACCTGCAGTCGCGACAAGCAATCCGTTTATGAAGATCGCGAGGATCGACATAAGGAAGAATTCAACACTGGCCGGAAGACCAACGCCGAGGATATCCCGGACGGTCTTCCTGTCCCACGAAAATGCCTTGTAGGAGATCGTAACGTAGGTGTCCTTCCTGATGAAGAACCAGTAAAGAAGTACGCCCGAAACCATCACGAGAGAAACAATCATGCCCCAGGCAGCCCCAGCGATGCCCATACCTGCCGTGTAGATGAGGAGCGGGTCGAGGACCATATTCAGGACCGAGGAGGCGCCCATGACATACATTGCCCGTTTCGCATCTCCTTCCGCCCTGAGGATCGCGTATGCAATATTGGTGAAGAGAAGGAGGACCATTCCCAAAAAGACGACCTGCCCGTACGCAGTAGCAAGCCCGGCAGTCTCTCCCGCCCCGAAAAGTCTGACAATCGGGCCGGTGAGGAGGATCAGGGGGATGGTGAAGATCGCCGACAGGATAAGGACGAGCAGGAGAGCATGGACCGCTGCATTATCAGCACCGGCCTTGTCCTTTGCACCGATGCGACGGGAGA
This sequence comes from Methanoregula sp. UBA247, assembly GCA_002495055.1. GTDB lineage: Archaea > Halobacteriota > Methanomicrobia > Methanomicrobiales > Methanospirillaceae > Methanoregula. The sequence continues at coordinate 11,659 of DADR01000002.1, forward strand.
TGACAGAGGCCACACCAGCCCCCAACCCATTGCTCAGTCCAATAAGGATCATGAAGAGCGGGGTGACGAACCCGACCGCAGCAAGGGCGTTGGAGCCAAGGCCGGCGACCCAGATGGCGTTGACGATATTGTAGGTCGACATTAAAAACATCGCGATGATCATGGGACCCGACAGTTTGATGATGGCTTTTTTTGGGTCTCCCATGAGGAGAGCTATCCCTTCGGTACTGCCTTTCCTGGGCTTTACAGACGGTGGCGTGTCTTGTGAATTATTTATCTTCAAGGGAAAAATCTCCGGAATTGTGTATGGCCAGATAGCTGTTCTGTGCTACGGTACGCATAAGCGTGTTGAGGGTGTTCTTCTCATCCTGAGAAAGGCCGGTGTAGACCCGTAATTCCCATTCGCGATCGATTGCCTGCAACACCGGTACTATCTTCTCACCTTTCTCAGTGAGAAAGAGGCGCACCGCCCTGCGGTTTTCAGGATCTACGATCTGCCGGATATACCCGGCATCTTTTAATTTTTTTACTGCCCGGGCTATCGTTCCCTTATCGAGATGATAGTGCCGGACAAAGGCCTCCTGCATGATGTTCTGTTCCCTGGAGAGGAGCATCAGGACCGGGAACTGGCCTGCCGAGAGTCCCAGCGGCCTGAGCCGGTCGTTGAGGAAGATATACCGGCCTCGGCTGGTGATGGATACCACAGAACCCAGGGGAATATCTGTCGTTACCGGTGATTTCATTTGCACCCGTAAAGGTTACCGGCAGGAAAAATAAATGTTGTCAATGCAACAATTTCCCCGCCCCCTCGCTAAAACCCTGGGTGATCTGAAGTTCACACCCTCTCAAATCAGAGTGCTGGTCAGCCCCCGGATTCACGGATTTGATCAGATACTGTTATAAAAACCTCTTTCCTTGTGCTATAACCTCTCCGGGAAAACCCGCATCAGAAAACAAAAAATTCCATGACAGTTGCCACGATGAAGAGAAACAGGCCGACCAGTGCAACAGGCAACGTATAATTCCTGACAACCGTTCCGATATCATCACCAGTTGTACGCTGGACGAGCCAGAAGAATGGATCGGTCACATAAGATATGACACACGACCCGGCACTGATCAGGAGAATAAGCGGAATAGGGTGGATCGCTCCCACCACTGACGAGCCTGCGAGCACTTCTGCAGTAATCACTGCAGTTACAACCCGCGACCCCTGAGCGGTTTCAATCAATGCAGCGAGGAGGAATGGAACAAAGATGATCGGTATGATGAGCGTGAGCTGCCCGAGAGCTGCCTGTGCAAAACCGCTTTTGACAATGACGAACCCGAGGGCGCCGGCCCCGCATATGTCAAAGATAATGATCCCGGCATGCTTAGCACCCTGTGTCAATCCGGAAGAACGGGCAGCCTGTGGTGAAAGGACAAGAGCCGTGACTGCCCCGACGAGCATAATGAAATTGATCATGCTCATATGGGAAAGCTGAAGAATAAAGAGTGAGACCGGAACCGATACCGCGATTGCAATAAAAGGCACCCATGCCCGCCAGTGAACCGGGGCGGGTGAACTAACGACACCGGTAATTGGCGTGCTGGGATCAGCTACTGCAGGTATCCGGGTTTTATCTGTCACTATACCTTCAGCAGATCCCCAGCGGAAAAAGAACAGGATTCCCGCAAGCGCCACAAGAGAGAGAGGGATAGTAATGGCATCGAATACAAGCGGGTTCATTCCCCCGGAGAACGCGTCGAAAAGGGGTATGACAACGGGGGTGGGATATACCAGTGCATAGGAGATGATCGCCCCTATCGCGGAGAGATACAGGAGCATATTGCGTTTTTTCGGATCTTTTTCAAGACTATCGAGTATCGGGTTCAGCATGATGTAAGCCGTGATACAGCAGGTGATGGGGACCGCCAGGACATATCCTGTCACCCCTGCAATCACCGGGGGATTATGGATACGCTGACGTATATCGGTGACAATCTCTTCTATCTGGTGCTGTTCCTGGAGCAGTCTGGCGATGACCGCTCCGCAGAGAATGATAATACCGAATGCTGAAAAGACTTTTCCGACCCCCGCAGTGATCCCCGATAATGTCGCGTCAAGGCTCAACCCTGCGAGGAGCCCGAACAGGATCGAACCTCCAATCAGCGTGAAGAACGGGGAGATCCTGTACCGGATACTGATCAGGGTGATGAGAGCGAGAGTGATCGCAAATGCGATAAGGGGATCCATGAATAGTATTCTTGCACCCGGGTAAAAAAAATGGCTTACCTGATCCGGGAAATTCCTGCTCCTGCTCAGGTAACCGCTGGATTTCTGCGGTGATCTGATTATTCAGGGTCACCTGTGGTGCCGCCATTATCGGGGACCTGGGTACCTCTCTTACCGGATATCATGATTGCTGCAAAACCTTCTGGAAAGGCAGCTCATTACGGTCTTTTATTCTTTGAGCACATACTCGGGTTTATGGGTTATCTGGTTTATGGGAGACACTGCTGTCGGATATCGTGTCAGGATACTTCCTTTGCGATGAAAGCGGCTGGTGCGATGGGTTATTGAGTTTTCGGTCAAATTGGTAGCAGGTACATGAAAACCCAATCTGATAAAAGACCGGAAGGGATTTTTTAAATAATAATAACGGTTTTATTCATTATTGAATAGTACGAAGGGTGTGAATAATGGTCATCTCAACTTCTGAAAATTTACGTACCTTGTTTGAAAAAATCAAATCTCTGAGTATTTTTGGGAGATTATTTGGATGGAACCGGATTCTTGCGATTACTTCTGCGGCAGATGTCGAGCACATGACTCTGAATAATGAACTTGTTTCCCTCTATGATCAGAACAGGCAAATGAGAAACCAATTACGTTCCGTATACCAGGATCTGGAACACCAGAAATCCCTGTTATCAGATATGAAATCTGAATATACGACTCTCAAGAATTCGAATGTGCATTTATCTACGATAATCAGGGAAATGGAGGAGGAAATCGTTGTTCTTCGTGAATTTGAATCAAAAAACGCAAAAAGAACAGCTGAAATGAAAAGAGAATCTGATCAATTACGTTCAACTATTGAAAACTATAAACAGCAGCTTTCGAAAAAAGAGACTGATTTGGGATCAATCACAGAATCTGAATCAATATACAATACAAAGATCAATGAATTTGAGCGTGAGGCAGAGGTTGCACGAAAAGCAATGCAGGAATACACCCAAAAAATTCAGGATTGCACCAATGAAATACGTGTTCTGACCGAAGATAATGCAAATAAATCAAAACGAATCCTTGAACTTGAAAAGGATGCCGACCGGTATCGGCTCACGATGAAACAATATATCCAGCAACTGTAGGGAAACGAGTTGACCGGGATCAAAAAAAAAAGAACCGGATTTTTTTTTTAATACCACACAATTGATTGTGGCTATCTTAAAAAATAACTATTATAAATTCTGATGGGAAAACACAATCAATTGTGATAAAAAGTGAAATTTTTTAATTTCGATTTTTTTAACAGGCGCTTATCTGGATTCATTCTTAACTGAGAACTTTACGAGCCGAGTGTCAGAATGCTGCTAGGCAAGTTTAATACCAAGGTGGATCGCAACTAACAGCATGGAACGTTACGGCTGTTCGAAATGCAATGAAGAGTTTTTTATGAAGAATGTCCCGATCAGGGGTCCGCCGCCGGGACCTCATTTCTGCCCGGAATGCGGAGGGGAGCTCCAGCGGATCGGTACTGAATTTGGCTGGATACCGAATAGTTATGATATGGATTAATGGATACATTTCCCCATTAATTCTCTATTGAGCTAAAATCCCATAATCAGTTTATCCATCCTTTTTAAAAAATCCAGGTTACCTCGTGTAGCGCATTGCTCATTGTCTCCAC
>DADR01000047.1 GCA_002495055.1 Methanoregula sp. UBA247
GCTCCCGGTACTTGCCACATAAGCATAATTATCTGAAACATAAACGCCATACGCGTTATTCAGGAACGGTGCTCCGCCGCCACCATCTACAATGCTCCCCCGGTGAACCGGCTGGACATTCACCGGAGTCAGCATAACCGTTGCACCGGACAGGAAACCGGACCCGGTGAGATCCGTAATTGAAATTGTGGTCGTGTTAATACCCGTCGCTGGTGTGATACCGGTTACTGTCGTCGTCCCCGCAGCAGCTGCGGGAACAACCACCAGGATAAAGGTAAGCATGACCATCAGGAGTACAGGCTTAGTATGGGACAGGATACGATCTGAACCCTTATGATTCCGTCTGGAGCATTGACAGTGTTGGGACATTGTATGATATTATTTCTTTTCGTCAGTAGCAATATATATTACCCTGTTCCGGATAAAATTTTGCATCATTTTTTTGCTCCAGACCCTGTTTCTGCATAGATTCCTGAATCACAGGTTTATTCTTCTTTTTAAAAACAAAAAATAGCCTGTATCAGCCGGTAGCAGGAAAAGTATTATTTTATAAAAAACCGGTACCGGGAAAAACCCGGCTATGAGTGGATATCCAGTATTCCCATTTTTAATAAATGAGAGCACGGCGGGAATACGGGATCATCCGAAAGGTGGTTTTTTTTAAAAAAATGAACAATAAAAATCGTGAACGGGCCTGGGGGGATTCGAACCCNNGGGTTAGAAGCCCGGCGCTATGTCCGAGCTAAGCCACAAGCCCAACCGGTGCCAATAAGTTTAGTGTTCCGTGATAATTAATCTGTGTCATTGTGGATGACAAATGTCATACAGAAAAAACTGTTCTGTAGTACACTTTTTTGTGTTCATCTGCACCATGACCTGATGAAGAAAAGATCAGTCGGAGGAAAAATGCGATTGGACAAAGGAACCAGTATAATCTGCTTTTGTCATTATATTAACCAGACAGATGAATAAATTATATATGGCGTTCCCTGCAATTTCTCTTTGTTTATCAGTAATGATGGAAGTAATACAATGAAAACACGATTTTTTATACTCTGCCTGATTTGTACTGTCCTGCTTATTTCACTGGCTGTTCCAGTATGTGCTGTGCCAAGTATTTCCTCAATTAGTCCGGCGTATGCCTACAATAGCGCTCAGATAAAAAATGTTGTAATTTCCGGGTCGAATCTCAATGTAACCGGAACCAATGCAAAAGTCTGGCTGGAGATGGACGGCGAGTCAAATATTCTGGCATCGAGTAAATCTTATGACGCGGATGCGGGTACGGTAACCTGTACGTTCCCCATTGCCGGAAAAGAGCCGGGCGACTGGGATGTCGTTGTTCGCGACAAGGATTCGGATGAAGATGTGTTATCTGGCGGATTTACCATTTATGCAGCGATAACGCTGACATCAGTATCCCCCACGAGTGCACAAACCAACGATGACGATGTCACCGTTACGGTATCCGGTACTGGTTTATCCGACATTGATTACCTGTACTTGTATAATTCAGATTACGACAATATTACAGCGGATATAACCTCCCGGACATCAACAAAAGTAGTCGGGAAATTCAATCTTGAGGATGCAGATATCGATTCTTTTGACATATGTGTCATGGATTCTCTGGAGACCATAAAATGCGGCCTGGATTTTGAAATTGTGACCGATGAAGTCGGCAGCATCGATGTCGAAACAAGTCCCTCCGGTGCAAAGGTCTATCTTGATTCATCGTACGTGGGAACAACACCCATAACCCTTGACGATATTTCCCCCGGATCTCACAAGATCCTGCTCCAAAAAACAGGATATGTTGACTATACCAAATGGGTGACTGTCAAAGCCGATTCAACGGAAAGCGTGAGTGCAGACCTCAATGCCGTTGCAACTGCTGCAACCACAAAGCCGCCAACGGTTGTAACAACTAAAACGCCCCTGAAGGCGACCACCGTTAAAGTACCGACTTCGTGGCCAACTCCGGCGACAACCCAGGCATCACTTCCGGGAGCCCTGGTGGTTCTGGGTACCATTGCACTAGGGTTTGTGCTTTACCACAGGAAATAATAATTTTTTAAGTCATCCTCACGGGGAGCAACCACAACAAAAAATCCCCGGATTAAATAATCAGATAGACCGGATAATTTTAAAAAATCCCGTGTTTTATCTTCCTGTCAGTGGTATTCCAAAGTAAGAGAGAGGGAATCCGGTATTTTTAAAACACACACCTCACTATCCTGATGTTCGAACTGATGGATACCCTGGTGCTCTCAATAAAATACCTTGCTTGTGAAGATGTTCGCCCTCAGGCTGTATATGCACCAAAAAAACAAAATACCTGTTATCCTGCATGATAACAGGATGATTTGAGCACTTCTACCTCAGTTGGCCCGCACATCTCTTCGTGGAAGACCTGCTTGACGACTGAAGATGCACAGTACTTCACCTGAATACGGGCAGACATCCGTTCCCGCTCCTCGAAATACGATGCATGGGAGAACTCTACTATTCGTTTCATTGAGACAGAAGTCGCAAGAACAATAACACATATTCCCTGATCCCCCGGGTCAAGGTCCTCGAGATCGATAGAGGTTAAAAAGATGTGGGAATCAGGACCTGGTTTTACGTGGGCGATGCTGACGATATTATGCGTGCTCTGCAGTTCAATAGTGCGGGTTTTTCCCTTTTTCAGATCCGATATCACATCAGGTGAAATCCCGGTTAAGGCAGCACATTTCATTTGAAATCACCCGTACATCGGAAGATCTTTTTTCGGGGATTGTTCAGCCGACTGCTGCACTTCCTCGGCAATTTTACCCATACTCTGTTCAATTTCCACCGCTTGATCGATAAGCGGCTGGACCTCCAGCCCGAGATTGTACATTTTTTTGAGCACCTCTATGGTGGCCGCCGCTGATCGTGGATCAGGGGCATTTACGGTTTCTCCAAGGAGGCCATATGCAGTAATGCCGCGGGCTTTACATTCCGTCAGGATGCTGGACGCAATACCCGAGATGCTTCCAATAGGAAGTACCATGGTATATTCCTGGATCCTCCTGAGTGCATCTGTTGTCGTGGCGACACCAAAGACCCGCTTCTCCGGCTCGTTGGTGATGATCCCTGCAATTGTCAGCACTTCTTTTGGCTCGAACTGGGTGAGCCAGTCGATTATGTCACGTGAGGTCTCATAGCATATCATGGGGTGGATCGGAATATCAGCGACAATTGCCGCAATATCGTTTTTAACATAAATCCTCACCGGGTCGTTGATCACACCTTTGTTCATCATAGCGAGCGGGGGGAAAAACTTTGACGTCATCGTGCCGATAAGCTCGAATTCGAGTTGCTCGACCATATATTGGAGAGCGATGGTTCCCACGAGTCCACTGCCCGGAAAACCCATCAGCACCGCAGCACCATTCACAGGAAGCGGTTTTGAAATGACATTAATGTCTTTTTTCGGTTTTATCTCGACAAGGTCATTATGAATAGTACCGAGACGTGAAAGCAGATCAGAATAAGACTCAGAAGTGTCTTTCGTCATTAGATTAACATACACGCACTACATAAAAAAGTATTATGCAAGAGTATCCAGTCAAAAGAGGATTTACCAAGGACCTTGATACACGGACCGCTGTCGAGTTGAAGAACTGCTTCGGGATTGAACCGGAGAAAACAGCGAAAGGATACCGGATTATTTATGGTGCGCTCAAACGACTCGATGTAACCCCGGGTGCCGGTGGAAAGTCGGTTATCATCGACACGGAATCGGACATGAGCGTGAATGATGATGTGATTATCGACACAAACAAGCGCTTCCGTAAATATCTCGATGCGATCACCGGGTTTTCCACCAAGGAACGTGTGAAACGGGCAAAGAGTCCGGCAGAGGCATAATAATCCTCTGGCATCCTGTGAAGCGTGAGGACTGGTTGTACCGGAAGGCACTGTGTTTTTTTACTTTCTGCCAGGTTCCCTCACCCAAATCCCCTGCAAGTTCCGGCACCGGAGTCCCGAAATGGCAGGAAGAGAATGCTGCTGCGCTTATTACAGGAGCCAAAAAGTGCCCTTTTTTAACAAATCCATATCTCGTGCTGCAGTGCATCTTCACCATTTAACCATGCGATAGTGAAGATGTGTTTCCGTTCCCTTATCACGAGCCTGCTTACCCTGTTCCTCAACATATGGGATCGCTTTTTAACGTGCTGATGCTCATCTAATACCCGTTCTTCAGCTGGTAAATGGCGGTAGGCTGACGCTGTATTTTTTATCAATACTGCTGGCGTCGCTGATGAAAGATGGACAATACAACATGCGCGCTTAACGGGGCATCAACTGCTGGTTCATTTAGTGCAGGGATCACGTTTCAGGAACTGGTGCAGGGTTGCTGGCAATATCGTGGAAAACACATAGCCTGGTGAGAAGTATGGATAACGTTTTTTTCGCCTTTTTTTTTATTCAGGAAGTAACGCTCTTAAGAAAGCGGGTTCAACTCTTTAATAACGTGAATACCATGCCGTACTGCCCCGAATGCGGTAAACAAGTCGCACCCACCGCAAAATTCTGCCGGAACTGTGGAGCGTCACAACTGGAAGAATCGTCATCCGCCATTCTCCCGGCTCAGCTGCCCCTGGCCACCCGTACCTGTGCTTCCTGCGGCAACCCTCTTAGTCCTGAGGAGAAGTTTTGTGGTGCCTGTGGATTCGGAGAAGGTGAAAAACTGCAGCAGGGATCCCCGGCTGCCTCCCCGGGATCCTCCTCCCCTCCAGCAACGATTCCTGCACCCACTCCAGTCCCTCCCTCCTTACCTTCATCCCCACCTCCCCCGAATAATCCATCAGTGGTGTCCCAGCCCTCGCAACCATCAGCGGTGCGGTTATGCCGGTCATGCGGACATGTAATCAACCCCGGAGATAAGTTCTGTAAAAAATGCCTTGCAAAAGTGGCAGACAGCCCCATGAACCCCCCGGCATCAAACCAGGAGCCGGTTTCCATGGTCTCCCCCGTGTCCCCTTTTCCCCCGCCTTCCCTGAATAATCCTCCCCCCGAGTCACAGCCTTCGCAACCATCAGCAGTGCGGTTATGCCGGTCATGCGGACATGTAATTAACCCCGGAGATAAATTCTGTAAAAAATGTCTTGCAAAAGTGGCAGACAGCCCCATGAACCCCCCGGCATCAAACCAGGAGCCGGTTTCCATGGTCTCCCCCGTGTCCCCTCTTCCCCCGCCTTCCCTGAATAATCCTCCCCCCGAGTCACAGCCCTCGCAACCATCAGCGGTGCGGTTATGCCGGTCATGCGGATACCTGATCAATCCCGGAGATAAGTTCTGTAAAAAATGCCTTGCAAAAGTGGCAGAGGATTTTCCGGCGGCTCATACTGCTCCCCTTCCGCGTAATATCGAAGTACCGCCCCCACCTGTTTCTCAAATGGTGTGTCGATCCTGCGGGAATCCAGTCAACGGGACGGAAAAATTCTGTGGGATTTGCGGAACACCTCTCATATCCACTTCTTCGGAACAGGTTGCATCACCCCCTGAGGGAATAGCCTGCACAAACTGTGGAGCTCCCGTCAGTGCGACAGCAAAATTCTGCGGTGGGTGTGGCACTACCCTTGGAACAGCTGTTACCTCCGGTACAACCCCCCCATCACCCTCCGCATCATTCACACCGCGCATGGGAGCACAAGGAACAACCGTTGCGACTGGTGAAGAAGTTGTGGGGGTTATCGCAAACGCCCGGAAAATGAAGATGTTCGGTGCAAGCTGGGATACGTACACTCTCGTGATCACGAACCGGCGCATGATTATTGCACAGATGACGCAGGCACTGCTCAATGCTGCTATCATGGAAGCCCAGTCAAAAGCAAAGGCGGAAGGCAAGGGTTTTTTTGCCATCATGAAAGACCAGATGGCTGCCCAGTTCCAGTTTGCCCTGCGTTATGAGTTGATGTCTCCGGATCAGTCACTCGCGGAAACACCGGGTAATATTGCTATCGATAATACTCATATTACCGCTATCACCATGAAATTACGAGATTCCGGGTCCGGTGATATTGAGTATACGGAATTCAGGATGATGATTGAATCGGCCGGGGGGAAATCCGAATATATGATTGGCGAGGATGACCGTTTTATTAACCTGCTCAAGAACGTCTACGGGGAGAAAGTGCACATGCCCTTTGGTTATTTTAAGGCAGGCGGTATCCGGTTAAAATTTTTCTAAAAAAAAATTTGTTACTTTCTTTTTTGTCACGGACCCCTGTGTCAGGTATTGCGTCTCATGACTATGAACAGGACACCTGCTGAGGCAATGATAACCAGAGACGGTTCAAGGGGTGATTGTGGGGTACCGGTTGTCCCGATCGGGATTGAAACGGTTACCGGGGGGGTTGTTTTCGTCAGGACCGGTGCAGGACATGTAGGACATACCGGACATGAGGGAGAAACATCAGGTGTGGGAGTACGGGTCTCTGTTGATGTTACTTCAGGTCCTCCCACGAGTTCAAAGCCATACATTGCTCCTTCATCGCCGACAATGATACGTTTACCGTCGCTGCTTACCGCAACTGTTCCCTGCTGGATGAGCGTATCGGTTTTTGTTTTTGCCAGCAGGTTTCCCTCCTTGTCCAGGATATAGAGGGTCCCGTCAAGAGCACCTCCGGCAATAACAGAGCCATCAGAAGAAACCCCAACACCGTTGACCCACGAACCTGCAGGATATTTCCAGCGTACCTGTCCCATTTCGTTGAGAACCAGCACATCTCCATCCTTACTGCCAAGTACGATAGTGGTACAGTCCTTTGAGCAGGCCATATCATTGATGGCGGTTTTCGTCACATCCTTCATCCAGTTAAGTTTGCCGGTGCTTGTATGCGACCAGACACGGGTATCTCCTGAGGTTATGATCGTATTGCTGTCGGAAGAGAATGCGATGAACGAATCAAGGCTTCCTGATAAATCGTCTGCCCAGATCTGCTCCATTTTAGGTGAAAAAAATTTCAGACCGTCATCTGAAGTCGCTACGATAAGGGACTGTGAGGGAGAAACTGCTATCTTCTTTACCCGGTCAGTCTTGTTCAGTCCCCCCCTGACACCATTGGTATCCCATGACTGGATGTACCCCTCATCGTTTGCGCCAATAATGAGTGAACCGTCTCTGGAGACAGCAACCGCACGTATCGGGGAACTACCCATCGTTCTTGTCCATACCTCTGTGCCATTTTTGTAATACACCCGGACACTTGCATCGGTTGCTGATAAAACACGGGTCCCATCGGCATTCATGGTAGCAATAGTTCCTGACCGCCCTCCCCAGTGAATGTCTCCATCCCACGAACGGACCAACAACTGGCTACCCCCGGCGAATACCACTGAGCCATCCGTGGAAAACATCATGCTGGAAAACGATCCGTCGAACGCAGGACGCTCTTTCCAGGTATGCGCCAGGCTTGCAGCAGAAACAAGCCCTATCAGGCTGATCGTAAGAAGAAATCCAATTATTACCAGGTTAATCTGTAATCGTGTTTTCATGGTTTTTCCTGAACAGAGTGTAATTCTGCGGTATAGATTGTTTGTGGATGATAATGGAGTGGTGAGGGAATACTCTGGATTTAAAAAAAAAATTCCTGACCCGAAAGGGATCGCCGCCATGCATCGGCGCGTTTTCATGTATTGATATTCAAATCTGCTCCACCAGTCTGGAAAGAAAAGGAGGATTTATAAAAATGGCCTCATTTATGTGCAAAGATATCGGAATCGATTGCCCTTTTGAATCTCATGGATCAACGAACCACGAACTTATGAAAAAATTTATCGACCATGCAGGATCTGCCCATAAAATGTATGTGCTGTCAGCAGATGTCATTTTCAAGGTGCAGAACGCAATCAGGAAATAAAACCAGGTGATTTTTACCCTCTTTTATTTTTAGATTTTTATATAGGGTTGCAACCCGTACATATATAAAAAGGGTGTTATTCAATAATTATTGCCGGTTTAAACGGTAGTGCTGTTGCAGCTTTTGCATGTTCACTTGACTCTGCCTGGTTTACGTGGACAGGTACGCCGAATTCTTGTTCCAGGAAGGCCTTTGCATCCTGAAAGACTGCCAGCTCATCGATGGGCTCTCGTACGAGGGAATCGACTACCTGCGGGGGCAGGCGGTGAATGAGCGTTGTGCACTGCTTTGCTGCGTCCGTTGCTTCCCTGCCCCGCTTACGCATTGCTTCATCTTTCATGATCTCCTTTAATACGGTATTTCGTTCGGGTGCTTTTGCAATAAGGAGGAAAATTTCCTGCTTCCATGCAGGCGCGATAGAGATAGTAATGGATTTGGGAGTGATCTGGATGAGTTTCCTGATCGATTCGATATCCTCTACCGTGCGGGAGAGGAGCTCTTCAGCAAGCTCGATCCTGGTATTGATAAGTTTTGTATCGGCAACCGGCCATGGCGCAAATGAAACAAGTCCTTCACCTGCGAGTTCTTTCCAGAGATGTTCTCCCGTGAACGGGATAAACGGGGCAAGGAGCCGGACCCATACCGAACAGAGCGTATGCAATTCCCTGCTCCCATCAATGTTTTCGGGAAGCCGGCGGCGGTACCATTTAAGATCGGTCTCAATCCCGAAGTAGGCTTCCTGCAATGCCTGTCGGGTCTGGAAGTTGATCAGCGCTTCAGTAGTACGCACGATGTGCGACTGTAACCGGCTGATTATCCAGCGGTCAATATCATGCGGTTCACCTTCAGCATCTTTGGACTCAGTAACCGTGTTGAAGAACCGCTCGATCTGTTTTTTTGTTGATATGACCAGCTCGTTCCTCCAGTCAAAGTCCTGCCAGGGTTCGGCACTGCCCATCAGGAACATGCGTACCGTGTCGGCACCAAAATCCCGGATAGCATCCTCCAGCAGGAAGACATTTCCTTTCGATGATGACATCTTAGCGCCGTTGAGAAGCCCCATGCCGAAAACGACCATGCCCCGCGGAAGTTTGTTTTTGGGAAAAATCGTGACATGGTGGAAGAGCTGGAATGTGAGGTGGTTGGAGATCAGGTCTTTTGCCGAGAACCGGTAATTATACGGGTACCAGTACAGGAACTCTTTTCTCATTGCATCGAGTTTCTTCTTCTCGGGCAATTCCGGGGAATCTTTCCCGAGGAAAATGTAGTCAAAGACCTCCGGTGTGAGGAAGACAGGATCGATTTCACGGATCCTGTGAGCGATAGTATAGTACGCCATATAGATCGTCGAATCCGAGAGTGGTTCGATGAGTTGCGATGTGTCCCATGGGAACCGGGTGCCAAGACCGACCCGCCGGGTGCATGCCCAGTCCTTGAGCCAGTCCACGGTCCGGTCAAATTCAAGGCGGACTTCGGAGGGAACCAGGGCCATTTCCCCCAGCTGGTCGCTGACCTGTTTCTTCCATGCGGGATCACTATATTTTAAGAACCACTGGTCATGCAGTATCTTGACTTTGACTTTGTTGCCACAGCGACAGACAACCGGGCGGGTATCAAATTCGTACATGATCTTCGAGCCATATGTTTCGATCATGAGCGCTGCAACATCATCACGTGCCACACGAACGGGTTTGCCCCCATACTTTTCCAAAAGCTTACCCTTGGAAAACTCAGCAGAGTAGATCTCCTGCGTGAGTGCATCCATACGGCTGTCCATCTGGTGGGTGATACCGGCTCTCTCAACTGCGTCCTGTGCCGGAACATCCCCGTATCCTTCGACTTTGATTAAGGGCACAGGTTTGATCGTAGTATATTTTCCTGCCAGCTGGAGGTCTCGGAGTGCAATATAATCAAAGGGTGCATGGGCCGGCACACTCATGACGAGCCCGGTTGCCATATCAGGATCGACAAAGTCAGCCGGGAGCACCGGGACTGTACCACAAAGCGGGTGATTTACTGTTGTATCGATAAGATCCTTGCCGGCAATCTTTTCGGTTATCTCAACAGTATGGTCCTGCAAGGCGAGTTTTTCTGCTGCTTCCTGCGAGATAATCCATGGATTTCCATCCACCAGAGCCCGGACGTACGTGATGGCAGGGTTTACCCAGAGATTAGTAACCCCGAAAATCGTTTCGGGACGAAGGGTTGCCGTGGGGATGAGTGCATCGCCAAAGTGGAACATGATGAGGGTAAACTTAATTACTTCGGCCTTATCCCCTTCAAGCAGGTCGTGGTCTCCGACCGGGTTATCATCCACAGTACAATAACGGACCGGGTGAGCTCCTTTGATCACATGCCCTGCTTCATAGAGATGTTTCCATTGCCACTCGATGAACCTGCTGTAGGTCGGATCCACCGTTGTGAACCTGCGGCGCCAGTCAATAGAAATACCGCATGCTGTCATCACTCTCTGGTACTCACTGGCGAAATGGCGGACAATGGTCAGCGGATCCGTAAATTCATCCAGGACGTTTTGCGGGACTTTGTAGAGATCGCGGTAGAGGCGAATGGTTTTGGGATCATTCTTCGCTATGCGTTTTGAAATACCGATAACCGGTGCTCCCGTAACGTGAAATGCCATCGGGTAAAGAACCTGTTTACCCTGCATCCTGTGGAACCGCGCGATTACATCAGGGACGATGTATGTCCGTCCATGCCCGACATGCATCGCCCCGCTTGGATACGGGTAGGCGACGGTCAGGTAGAATTTTTCAAGGTTCGACGGGTTGGATTCAAAGGCATGATTCCACTGCTCCTGTGCTTCTTCTTCAAATTTCCCCAGATCAAATGCATTCAAACCATTTCACCTTCGTATATTTTTGAAAAATAACAAAATTGTTCCGGGTTATACCGGTCTGAGCTTGATAATCTCGCTGTTCTGGTAGCGCCGGATCATTTCCTGCGCTATGCTTGAGTTCTTGGACAGGTGTATCTCTCCGGTTTCGTTAACGGTGGCAGTGAAGAGGTATTCCTTCCCTGCAAAAACATCAACAATTTTGCCGCTCTGTTCCGGAGCAACGATAGTAAGCTGTTTTTTATCCGTCTGGATCTTAATCCCGCCCCCGATATTGAGATCCATATCGGGTTTCTGCGGTTGCAACTGCAGCCGGTCAAATTCAGAGCGGGGCTTGATATCAATCCCGATTCCAATTTTGTTTACGATAGCGGATACATTCTTGCCGCCTTTGCCAATTGCTGCCGGCACGTCCTTGTCATCAATATAGACAATGGCTTTTGTATCGCTGATCATCTGGACGTCAATAAAGCCTTCAGTATAACGCCCAAGTTCACGCTGGATATCTTTTTCCGTGAGTTTCCAGCCGGGTCGTTCTTCTGTCTCCTTCTTTAAGGGTGATTCCGGCAGGGGAACCGGTGACCGGACATTTCCTGCAGATGCAACCGACACACCGATATTCTGGACCGGTAGCAACTGGGTGCCTTTTTTTGGGGTGTTTGCGTTTGTCACTGCAGACATCGGCATCACAATAGTCTCGCCATCATACCGGAAGACATCAATGACCAGTTCTCCGGTTTCGTGATCGGTGACGATGGTTACCGGGCGGAGATGCATTTCGTTCGCCATACCCTCCGGGACCTTGATGGTGAAGCCCAGATCGTATATCTTCGTAATTATACCCTGTTTGACAAAGATAATCGTATTAACGATCTGTGAAAGGACAGAGAAGTCCACGCGGTCGGAGAAACGCTGGACTGCATCCTGCACACCATTTGCGTGGATGACCCCTACCATGCCAAGACCGGCAAGCCGCATATCTGCAAAGACATTGAAATCCTCGTTCTTCCGAAGCTCATCAAAGATGACAAAGTCCGGCCTGACAAGTAAAAGCACATCAGCAGTGTTGGACATGCTCCCGTCAAGCGTTGTATACTGGGTTATCTGGTCCGGTACCTGGAGTTCCCGGGGTGCCTCCATGGTCTTGACCACATAACCATTGTCAGAAAGGTAAGTTGCGACACTCTGTGCGAGTGTTGTTTTGCCTGAACCGGGAGCTCCGACAATGATTAAACCCCTCTTCTCGCTGGTGATCCTTTTTGTTATGAGGTCTGCCTTTGTGTAGTCTTTCAGGGTCACGTCAACAATCGGGCGGACTGCGGTGATCTCCATGCCATCTGAGAAAGGACGGCGTGCGATTGCGATCCGCATCGAACCAATCTGGACAACGGTGATTCCCCGCTTCTCGACTTCAATGAAGCCGTCTGGATCACGTTTCGCACGCTCGAGGATTTCCTGTGCAAGGCCCCGGAGCTCGTACTCACTGGTCGGCTGCTCGCGGATCTTCATGAGTTTCATATCGTTGATGGTGCCCTTTTTCGCAGTCGGGCAGACCCTTTCTTTAAGGTATACCGCGATCGTATGCTCATCGAAGAACTGGTCAATCCCGAGCGGGACGAAATCGCTCACCTGGGCTTTTAAGTAGATTACGTCCAGTCCTTTTGCCCGTGCCACTTCAGCCTGTACGAAATCGCTGGTGATGAACCGTGCGGAATTCTCAATCGCAATGTTACGTATCATTGCGTCGATCTCACCACCGCTCGCGAGCTTTACCTGCTCAAGAGACGGGCGGATACCGGAGAATTTTAGTTCTATCGTTTTCTCTTCTGCCATTTTACAGAGCTGCTGAAGCTCGCTCAGGCCGGAAAATCCAATTTCACGCCCGTTGTTTGCCTGGGCTTCCAGTTCAGCAATAACTGCTTCAGGAACGATTATTGTTGCACCTTTGTATTCACCGGCTTTAATCATCGAGGTTATGCGCCCGTCAATAAGGACGCTTGTATCTGGTACCAGTATCATAAAATTATTCCTCTTGTATCGTGTTCTATGGTATGCTCTTGTATGCTATGCTATTCTCCTGGTTTTTCATCATGAACCTGCGAGCGCCCGCAAGTTTCATCACCAGCACGAGTGCCATCCAAGCCACTCCCGCCGGTTATCTGGTTCAACGACCAGGAAGATCGTTGATGCGATAGATATTACCCCGCAGGGTTAATAAGGGGTTCGAAGTATGGAAGGGATGCATCCAGAAACTACTTTTCAGATCTCTTCGTTTCCTTTATGATTATGCCCGGCAACCGGTATACCAGTTACTACAGTGATCTCGGACATGAACGTGAGTATCGATCGTGGGGGATGTGCCATTTGCGGGGCGTGCTGGAATATCTGCCCGGAGATATTTGACCAGAATCCCTGCGATTCGTATTCGGAAATTGTCGAGGACTACCGTTTCAATGGTGACCGGGCAGAAGGGATAGTACCGGACTGTCTCTGTTGCTGTGCACAGGAAGCAGCCGATCTCTGTCCACTACATCTTATCCGTATCTGCTAGGCATTTCCTCATTTTTTTCTTCCTGAATCGTTGTCAGGAATAAAAAACCTGCACTGCAGGAATGTTAAAAAAACTGCTCTGTAGAAAACCTCAACGATG
>DADR01000046.1 GCA_002495055.1 Methanoregula sp. UBA247
CGGTAATCCGGTAATGAACAAATCCAGTTACCATATCCAGAGATGCCTGGAGATAGATAGTCCCCTGACGAATGTACTTCATAATCCCGATGAATGCAGAGAAACTGCCCGGGCACCGGCATGAAATCGGGGTATTTTGTATTGCGCACTTGAATGCCGCTTTTTTCATCAAACAGGAGAATGAAAGTGCCCGGCTCATTGCCTTCTTTTTCCAGAACCTTTAAGATATTCGCTTCCTCGTAGGTGTGAAGGACAACAATCGCCTTCTCGTGAAATGCGGGATCCCGCTTTTGCACATAAGACCGAATCTTATGCAGTTTTATGGCACTTGCATTGGCAATTTTTGAGATGGTCCCTTGTGAAATCCGAGCAACTTCCGGAAATCCTTCTTCCACGGCGTGTTCCCGAACATACTGTTGCAAGAGCTGTTGTGTCCAGAGCTCGCGGGGATAGCCAAACTCCAGGGGTTTCCGGCATAAAAAAATCCACGATCCACGTCCTTGCTTCGGGAGAAATCGTTTTCGGCCGCCCTCTCCCGGGAAGATCCTTTAATCCCTCCGGGACACCAATGGTGAGGACTCGATTGATGGTTCGGATGACTTTCTGACGAGTTAGCCCCAGTTCACGGGCGATAGCAGAATCTGATTTGCCTTGATGACTCAAGAGGACGATCTTTGCACGCTCCTGAAGATCCTTCTGCGTCGTCGAGAACGAGTCAGTTTTTCAAAATAGTCAATTTCCTTGTCAGACAAGGGAGCTGGTTCACGAGCAGACACAAAGGTATAGTACAAAATTGTCGCCATACCATATATTGTATTGGTTATTGGGAATCGACGCACTAAACCTGGAAGGAGCTTTCATGTGCTATTTGCAGTTATGATTTAGCGTACTGCCGAAAGATTCAAGAATTCAAAGAGACATGATATCATGAAGAAGCATGCGTATTGTTTTATTAACTGCTTGGTTTTTTGATTACACTATCCAGTTAGCTAATAGTTTATCTAAAATCAGGAATAGCGAAGTATACTTATATATGCCATCTAACACTCACAAAATACTGGGTGATTCTTGGAAAAATTCAGTTGATAAGGATATTCATTTGACCGTGTATGGAACGGAGAAAACGGGACTACTAGGATATCTGGCTCTGCCAAAAACGATTTTATATCTAATCGGAAATATACTTAAACTTAATCCAGATATTATACATGTCCAAGAATCAGGAAGTATTGCAATTACCGCAATTTTACCATTTATCTCGAAATACCCAATTGTAACAACAAATCACGATGTAAAACCTCACTTAGGTTTAGATAAGGGTATCTGGGGTATATATCGGGAAATAATGCGTAAAATCGCAACAAGATATAGCAAAATGATTTTTGTGCATGGAACCTACTTAAAAGATCTTGCAATTGACTATCTTCATCTTTTACCTGAAAAAGTTCAAGTAATACCCATCGGTGAACAGGATGTTCTACCGTTCAAAAAATTTATAAATGAAGATATGAATGCCCCTTCAAATGAAAAAACAATCCTTTTTTTTGGCAGGATTCATGAGTATAAGGGGTTAAAATATTTGATCGAAGCGGAGCCAATCATTTCCCGGGAAATTCCAAACATAAAAATTGTAATAGCAGGCATAGGCGAAGATTTTAGGAAATATGAAGATATGATGATAAATAAACAGAACTTCATCGTGCATAATTATCACATCCCATACGATGAAGGGGCGCAATTGATTCAAAAAGCAAAGTTGATAGTTTTACCATATGTTGACGCATCCCAAAGCGGTGTAATACCCATTGCATACGGTTTTAAAAAGCCAGTTGTTGTCACGAATGTGGGTTCGATTCCTGAAATAGTTGATAATGGCATAACAGGATATATCGTTCCTCCTAGAGATCCAGTAGCACTAGGAAATGCAATTATTAAAATGCTGAAGAATGAAGAATTGCTTCAAGAGATGGGCGAAAATGCATACGATAAATTAAAAAGAGATCTCTCATGGGAAAGAATTTCTAAAATCACAGTAGAAGCATATCACAGAGCGTGCAATGAGCTGTCGCCCATAACGAGGCATGAAAACTGGTGATGGTTAATCCATATCTTTTTTTTGTCTCTGGGAGACTTAGACAACGCCGCTTTGACCACTAGAGAATTGCTATTAACCCCCCTCATAAGTCAGGTGCCTCCCTACATTCCCTCGAATTAGGCTGCCATGACGTATTTCTTGGTGGAGAGCCCTCTGTTTTCCAAACGGCCAACGGAAAGATCCCTCTACCAGGTAGCCAAATTATATGATTAGATGAGAACGGTTGTCCGGACCAAAACGATCAACGGCATCGATTACCTCTATGAGATCACCTACTATTACGACAAGGCATCCAGGCGAACCCGGCAGCACAGCCAGTATCTGGGGAGAACTGTCGAGGGTCATCCGGTGCGCGTCAGAGATGTCGCCGGCGTACCGAAGACCGCTTTGAACTATGGCGAGTTCCTGCCCTGCTTTGCTGCCAGCGAAACATATGATCTTGGGCAGCGGTTGGCGCGGTATCTCTCCCCGAATGAAGTGCGCGCCGTCCTCACCTTGCCTACAACCGATCGATTCGCCCGCTGGCGATGCAACAGATTACACTCTGGTATCGAAGCACGATCCTCTCCCACAAGTAGCCCGATACCCCACTCTCGTCCCAGTACCTCAGTACCCTGCTGGTGAAGATCGGTCAGGATGCAATCCTGTTCCGGTTTTTCCAGGATCTGGTCACCGAACTCTCCCCGCAAACGACCCTGTTCTACGATATCACGTCTCTGTCATCCTACACCTCGACCATCTCGTTCTTCGAATACGGTCATAACCGTGACGGCTATCACCTGCCCTAGGTGAATATGTCCCTGATCGTCGACAGAGACCGGGGAATCCCCCCTCACGTACGATCTGTATCCTGGCAGCATTGTCGACGTATCCACCCTGCAAAACACCCTGGAAAATCTCCAGGTGCTGGGCATCACCGGTTCCACGCTCATCATGGACCGGGGATTCTGCTCCGGTGCCAACCTGATGGCACTGGTGGAGAAGCAGGTACCGTTCATCATGCCTGCATCGCGGAGTTTTAAGGTGGTGAAGCAGGCACTCTCCCGGCTCCGGCAGACGATTGCCCGCTCTCAGAACCTGCACCTATTCAAGAAAAAGACGGTGTTCGTCGAACCGGTGGAACTGACGGTCGAAGGAGTCCAGTTCTTCGGGTACAGGTACTATAGCCCCCAGCGCGAACAGGACGAGCGGGAACGGTTTTACCGAAAACTCCGCGAAACCATCGACTACCTGGAGCAGATCGAACTCAAGCCCCGGGCATGCCCGGGGACGACGGTATGCGAACAGATGACTTCGGTACCGACCGGACGGTCATCTGGTCGTCGTGAAGTTCCAGGACTGCCTCGCGCCCAGCGTAGCGGTAGGGCACCGAGTAGCGGTTGCCNNGTACGCTTCACGCGAGATCTTCCGGCGCTCTTCCCGTCGCAGCCGGTACGGCAGGATCGCCGCTATGGATTTCAGGTTCTCCCGCTGCAGCCGCTCAAACGGGATCTCGTTCGTCGTCCCGTGAGGCGTTGCGTTGACCCGGTTGAGCCACTGCAGGAGCTGCCGGTTCATG
>DADR01000066.1:0-4323 GCA_002495055.1 Methanoregula sp. UBA247
CCCAGACCCAGAGCAGGACAAAGAGGAGGAGCGACCCGCCCAGGATGACGACCAGGAACACTCCCGGCATATCAGGGGTAAGCGCTGCCGGCACGTAGGCACAAAGCAGGACGAGAACGATGATGAATGCGATGATCCCGCGGAACCATACCTTCATCGAGGATGATGGCTTGAACAGGGTGTTGAGGGGAAAATGCAGACTCTTCATTGAAATCATCCAGCAGGTTCGCGATGGGAAGAGATAAGGATTGTTGCGCACCTGAAAAAAGCAGGCGTTTAACAAAATGACGTCAGGATTCCGATTCAGTCAACGGGTGGGATATTCCATGAAGAGAAGCAACTTTTCGGTTTTACCGTGACCTGAACCATCAAAAATATTGACGGGAGATAATCCATCCTGATAAAAAAATCTCATATCTCCAGGAAATGCAGAAAAAATTTCATCACCCATCGCTGATGCACTTCCGTTCACGCGACAGGCTTTTATCGGATATCCAGGGGTTTCATAATGAAAGAAGTAATTGTTCTCATACGAGGGGTTCTGTCGTAGTCCTTGTGCAAATGCAATAAAAAACCGTTGATCACCAGAAAACCCGGTAGTATCTGTTGTCGAGAAGGACGTATGTTCAGATGTGCGGTATGCAGAATATGCTGCTTCAAGGCCAAATGCATCGGCGATAATTTCCCGTCGTGCTGCCGTGAGATTAACACTGAACGGGTTACTGTCTTCGTAGGTGGAAAATTTTTTTAAGAATCCTGCAAAATCTCTGTTGAAAGAAACACAATCACGATCTGACAGGAATTTCCCGGACCTGCTCTCGTGATCGCAATCAGTATCTACGACACGAATCAAACCATGTCCGATCTCATGGCCGACGATGTGCCCCAAAACGGCATATTTTATCGCGGGATCAGCATCCAACGAATTTTTCGGGGATTGAAGAACTTTCGGGGAGATATAGACAGCATTTTGAGGCCAGTAATAATATGATGACTCCAGCGGACTTTTTGGCCATATATCGGTATCGCGTTCCGTATCGATCTTATCAATGCCGTTTCTGCCATGATAAAAATTAAAATAATTGATAGTAAGGAGGTTTTTCACGAACGATTCGTCATCAAACGAAACACCTGAATAATCCAGGTATTTTTTTGGGCGGGCAACATGAATTGAGATGTTTTGAATTTCTTGAACCAGGGCTGTTCGCCCCGCTTCTGAAATTCCGGTGTTGTGATTAATTTTGTTGATATATGCTTGTTTCACATTCGATGCAATGGTCGTTGTATCTTCTACCATGTCATCCGACACGTATGCATTATTGAATTCTTCCGTAACAATATCCGGAATCCTCGTATCTTGTTCACCAAGAACGTAAGATTTCCAGGGTTTCGTCTTTTTTCCAACGTATGATAATACCTTTCCGTATTCATGATAATAATTACCTCCCAGATACGGAGAATACGTGGCTATGGTCCGGAATGCGAGATATGCTTTCAGATTTTCCGGGGAATTGGCTGCGAATACCTTCTCGATTGTCATGATTTCGTTATCGTTGGAAAAAACCAGAGAGGTGATGTTGTTATTCCCAACCTGCTCCGGTATGTTGTTCCAATGAAAAACAGGTTTGCCGTATCGTGCAATCTGCTTTTCATCCAATGCAGAAAGAGCAATTTTTCTAAAGTTCCCGGTTGTCGTTTTTTTCAGTGATTTTTCAATTTCGTAGACGGAGTCGATCTGTTTGTTGATCTCCTCATCTGGATAGCCTGCATGTTTCAGACAAAAGGAAATATATTCTTTATACCCTGATTCAAATCCTTTGGTATTCTTATTTTTCTCTAAAAAAGCTTCCTTTGGAAATTCAGATTCCGGCAGGGCAAAGAATCCTGTGTAATTCCGGGGATCTTCCCTGTCAAGGTCAGCGGTGATGCTGAAAAACGGGTTTACCCCATACGTTGTCAGTTCAACGGATACGGTCTGAACATCATCGTTCGTGCGGATTTTTGAGACGTTCTCAAGCAAGAACGCGATGGCAGAAATATTATTGAATTCCAAGTCTTCGGCATCCATTCCCGATCGATAAAAAGAATACATCTTTTCCTGGTTTTCCGTCAACCTTCCTGCAGCCTTCTCCGCATTGAATTTCTCCATTAGGCGGGCTATCTTATTTAAATAGGTATTTTCAGGGCTATCTGGAGCGGCCAGCCATCGCCCGTTTCCGAATTGGTACAAGCTGGCAGAGGGATTGACTGACGTATCAATAAACGACGTATTGATGCTCACGTGCTCAGTGGCAGGTTTCGTCTGCGCGTCTTTTCCCGGACCTGATGAGACCGTGAAAAACAGGAGTACCAGACCGCTGATCAGGCATAAGCCGATTATGAGGGACGCAAGAGTCTTTTTCGTCAACCGAACGGAAGACACCATACAACCATCAGATAGAGGATAGTGTTAAAGAAGATAAAAAAATCGTCCGGGATTTCTTATGATAGCTAGCATTCACTCTGATTTTTTTGGCGGGCTTCCCAAAACGCATTACAGTATCTGTCCCTCCACCGCGGTCTTGGTTACTGTTTTCTGTACGAAATCTGCCATGGTTTTTTCAACTCCGTTTGTTATACGGTTCAGCGAAGAGCAGTAAGCCTTTGGCCGGCAACCCGGCGGACATTCTCTCCGGTCTGCTGAAGCTTGTCGGGGGCCGCCCCGCGGATCCCGGTTGTAGTCCGCCTCCGCTTCGGTTCATCGGGCCCTTTGGAGACCAGCATGGAACACCCTGGTTCATAACCTTGGCTGAATAAATTTTTTTGAGGAGAAACTGGCGGGTTTACACAGGATTGGAGGCTATCCGGGCGCGAAGATGGTCCGGAAAAATTTTGCCGAAACTGTACCAGAGGGGATGACCATCGAGGCCTGTGAAAATGCCCGTTTTATTGCAGCGATAGATCATAGTCAACCGGTGAGGGGAATATCACAAATCCAGACAAGAACCAACTATTTCCCGAGGACGATCCCCGCATCAGGATACGTTCCATCCAATATTCTAAAAAAAAGGCCTGCGGATACCGTTCCGGGCATCAGACAGCGTGTCATTGGGGGATTGCGGTGCCGGTTGTTTCCGGCACTACCGAGCTGTCTCCTCCGGTCTGGCCTGTCTTTCGGATCACTGTGCGGATCCAGATTTTGTCCAGGTCTACGGTATCGCCGTTCGACAGCCTGACGCTGTAAACGGTATCGGTGGTATTGTACAGTGAGACTGTGACCGTCCTGTTGGTACCGCTAACCAGCTCGATCGGGATTTCTGAGATATACTGCACAGAATCATCATTGATAAGAAACTGAACATCCCCCGTTTCCTGAGCGGGAGGCAATGACGCATAATAGGAGCCAACAACAATCGGGACAAACATCAGGAGGACACCCAACCCGAATGTCATGAGGCCTGCACTGTAATAACGGGCTTTTTTCACATTCGATGCAAAGATCCTGCGCTGGATTGCTGTCGGGGAGTACGGGGGCAGTTTTTGGATATCCGGCCGAAGAACCAGAAAAAAGAAGAAGATCCCAACAACCCAGCCTAAGATCGGAAGCAGGAACACGAGACCCCAGGGCCAGACAGTCATTTTCAGGATCTGCCCATTCATCAACCCGAAGAAGAGGAGGAGGCCGGTATATATCCCGTACACGGCAGTGAATATGGTCTGGAATTTTTCCGCCTGTGTGATAAAGTGAGACCCGAGATCCTGCTGGGCCTTCGAATCAGCGGCCACCAGATCTGCCTCTTCCTTTGTTGCATCACGTACCCTTGGCGGCGGGGGTTCGGTCATGATCCACCTTTTTTTTCGATATGGCCAGCAGTGTAACTAACGATTTTGCTTTTCTTGCACGTATTGCAGAAATAGAGGTAGTCCCGTTCTTCGGTAAAATCAGCCTTTATAGCTTTTTCCATCTCGGTCACCTCGAACCAGTACTTATTCCCGCAGTTGCAGCCAAATTGTTTGAGGTACCATCGCACCTCTGGTTCATCCACCATTTTTAATCATCCCGTCATTTTCAGCTGACAGTATACATGCCATATTATTAAATATTTGCCGAATAACAGGCCGGTCTAAGATGATTGCCGGCGCCGCTCAGGGCACCCTCGCGACAGAGCGGTCCATGGCAAATGTGCGTTTCAGTCCCGCGGCGGCTTCATGATCCGGTATGCCGGGAAACTGTCCTGCCCCGCCGTGTCCCGCGAGGGGCCCTGAGTCGGGGAGCACTCCTGTCCATTCCCAGGGATGCATTGATCTTCGGCTTTGTCGAAAACCTATTTTTTGGAAATTTAT
>DADR01000066.1:4358-4512 GCA_002495055.1 Methanoregula sp. UBA247
CCCCCGGGAGCGTCATGGTTGATATGTCAATAATTTCTCCAGGCAAAAAAAAGGTCACGCTGTCAGAGTTTTTCCGGCAACCGCTCTGCATGCCGGACCTGTATTGCATATATTGCAGCGGATCTATGCTGCATATTATTATTAAAACAAAAAA
>DADR01000070.1 GCA_002495055.1 Methanoregula sp. UBA247
TGGCCGGACTACACTATAGCAGCGCAATTGCTCAATAACGTGGGTTATATTTTTACTTAAACGTGTTGATGTCGGACATAATTCTCCCTCACCGTCGTATTCGGTAATGTTTTCTCAAGACTCATCAACCATGAACAACTTTATCTCGGACGTGCTGTGATTAATATAAGAATGAGTGGTCTTGAAGAACAGATCCAGGAGCTGGAGGCGGAGCTGACGAAGACTCCGTACAACAAGGCTACTTCCAAGCATATCGGTCGGATAAAGGCTAAGATCGCACGACTCCGTGATGAGGCAGTCAACCGTGCGATGAAATCCAGCGGGGGCGGGGAAGGATATTCGGTAAAAAAGTCCGGTGATGCCACTGCGGTCCTCGTAGGTTTCCCCTCAACCGGTAAAAGTACACTTCTCAATAAACTTACCGGTACAGCAAGTGCAGTAGCTGCTTATGAATTTACAACGTTGACCGTTGTACCCGGGGCTCTGGAGCACAAGGGCGCGAAGATACAGCTCCTTGATATTCCGGGACTTATCGCCGGTGCAGCAATGGGCAAAGGGCGCGGAAAAGAAGTAATCGGCGTAGTACGTGGGGCTGATATTATCATTATTCTCGTGGATGTGTTCAATGAGCGGCATTTCGATGTGCTCATAAAAGAACTCCACGATGCGGGTATCCGGATTAACGTTCCGAAGCCGGATATCACCATCAAAAAGGCTTCTCATGGGGGGGTACGTCTCCATGCTGTTGGTACGCTCAACCTTGATATTGAGGAAGTCCGGTCAATTCTGTCTGAAAGTAAGATGATGAATGCCGATGTACTTGTCCGGGGCGGCGCAACACAGGATGACCTGATTGATGCAATACAGGGTAACCGTGTTTATGTACCAGCATTTATTGCAGTGAATAAAGTTGACCTGGTCGACAAGGAAAGGTATCTTGAAATCGAGCATGATATTGCTGAACGTTTTGGCAGTCCTCCCCTCATGATATCGGCTTCAGCGGGTTACCATCTTGAGGAGGTCAAGGACGCGATTTATGACTGCCTCGGTTTCATCAGGGTTTACTTAAAACCCCATGGCGGTGACGCGGATCTGGAAGAACCGCTCATTATCAGGACAGGAAGTACCGTAGCAGATGTCTGTACCAAACTTCACCGGGACTTTATCCAGAGGTTCCGCTATGCACGGGTCTGGGGAAAATCTGTCAAACATCCGGGCCAGAGAGTGGGATTGCCCCATAAATTAATCGATAGCGACCTGCTCACGATCATTGTCGAACATTAATCGCGTCAAAAATTACCTTAAGTGGTGCCTCTGTTTTGATCCCGTAACCTGAGAAATGCGTTCGTGTCGCCGGATATCCTGAAGAGATAATCCGTCCGATCACCGAGTTGATATCGGGCGGTGAGCAGCCCGTGATTTTTGTGAGCCGGTGATAATCATAAAAACTGGATGTCGGTAATTCCTTCCGGCAAAGATCGATGAGTTTGATAAGCTCTTTTTTTGTACCAAGTTCCATCATTTCCATCTGCTCCTGCATCTGCACGAGTGTTTCTTCATGCTGGATGCTGCCAAGCCAGAGCGGACCAATCTGGTACAGTTTTTCCTTACAGTGAGGACAGGAAACACTCTCCGGGAACATGCCGTGCTGTTCGATGCGGTACTGGCACGTTTTGCACTGCAGGATGTACCCGATCCGCTTCATAGTATCATCAGCAGCATTTGCTCCACGGAGCAACCGGAGGTGGAGCCGGATAAAATGCTCGCGGGCAAAACAGAACACCGGTTCAACACCCCGGTCATACTTTACTGTTTCACGGACGACAAATCCCAGGAGTATCCGCAACCCTACTTCCCCGTGATATTCGGTATTCATCGGCTGTGCAAAGTACCGGCGTTTCCCTGCTTTCAGGTGTGCACCGCATAAAGGGGCAGTATCCGTGGCAGTGATGAACATGAACCTCCGGGTACCACGCACAGCCGCATCAACAAATATCGCCGGAGTTCCGAACGGATCAAGATCCACAGCATCGAATGACCTTTCGGAAAGAAGGGCGCTTGCATCCCGCTGGACTATTTCGACATGCAGGTTCGCCCGGCATGCATTGTGCGCGATCAGGTCGACACCATGAGGGTCCCGATCATTAATTGTAACCGGAATCTTGCATTCATTTGCTACCCTCAGGCCCCTTACTCCGGAAGCACCCATAGCATCGAGGTAATCAGAAGGTCTGAGTATCGACATGAGAAGGATTGTAGCATCCCGGTTCAGTTCCATCCGCCGGTTGAAAAATATCGGTGCGGTTCCTGGAGGAAACTGGGTAGCCGTGTCCTGTACCGGGACAGAAAACGTAGTTTTTCCTTCCGTTACCTCGATTAAATCCATTGCGAGAATATTGTTGCAGCGCGCAAAACTTATACATATTCCTCCACAATTGATATGGGCAGGGCGAGTGGCTTAGCCCGGACATAGCGTCAGCCTCCTAAGCTGAATGCCGGGGGTTCAAATCCCCCCTCGCCCGTTGTAAATGAGAAGCATCTTCCCTGTTTTGGTGCATTTTAATACTACCTCTCGCAGATCTGATCTCTGATGAGGTTCGCAGGTTTTTTTACCATCACCCGCCCGATAAATTCTTTGGTTGCCGGTCTTGCAGCCATTGTCGCTTTCCTGATTGCCACCGGTACGATAATTCCCCCGGTAATCCTTCTTTTTTCCACCGTAGTACTGATCACGGCCGCCGGCAATGTCATCAATGATTTTTTCGATACAAAAATCGATGCGATAAACCGTCCTGATCGTCCCATACCCTCGGGGGCAGTTTCCCAAGCAGCCGCACTGGGATTTGCGGTCACCCTGTTCCTTGCGGGGATCATCGTGAGTTTCTTTACCAACCCCCTCTGTATTGGTATAGCGGTTATAAACTCACTCATCCTTATTGCCTATGCAGGAGTACTCAAGCGAACCCCGTTACTCGGTAATATCACCGTGGCATACCTTTCGGCAAGTATCTTTTTATTCGGTGGAGCGCTGAACGGATGGGACAGCCTGATTCATATCATCCCGATCGCCACTATCAGTTTCTTTGCAATGATATCCCGGGAACTGGTAAAGGATGCAGAGGATGTTGAAGGTGACACTGCAGGAGGCGCAGATACGGTTCCAATCCGTATCGGCATCAAAAAAACGTCACAGCTCGCGCTGATTAGTACGGTCCTTGCAGTCGCGGCAAGTTTCATCCCGTATTTCTGGTGGGGAACCTGGTATCTTGCGGGCATCCTTGTTGTTGATAGTATCATTATCATTGCAGCGTTACGCGGGCTGAAATGTGCAACACCTGCATGTATGAAAGCGTCAATGTCATCATTACTCTTAAAAGCCGGGATGTTCACCTCGTTGATTGTATTTACGCTTTCAGCAGTTTTTTTGTAAATGGGACCGTGAAAAAGAACATCCAACCGAGCAACAGGTTTATCCCCTGATCCTTCCTCAACGTATCCTGAGGGAGTAATGCCAACTGTCATCCAGAAAGGGGATACATTCTTTGCACAAAAAGGTGCGTATTTCGAAGGAAATGTAAAGATTGACGGGAATTTCATCGTGCCTGCCCACACACATTTCTGGGGACGCCTCCTTGTTTCGGGGACCCTTGAAATGGGTCCGCGATCCAGCGTTGCGCTTGATGTAATCTGCTGGAATGCTATCATTGGAAGCCAGTCAAAGATCAGAGGACCATTGGTAGCACACGGGGATGTCACTATTTTGGATCATGCGATGGTTCACTCTGTAAAGGCAGGAGGAAAAGTGATTTTACGCACGGGCGTTACTGTAGGTGATGTGACAAGCAGTGATACTATCATCATCCATGGTAAAATTAAAAGCGGAAAATTAATCGGAAAAAATATGAAGGTCCTCGGGAATTAATGATGGATCAATACCAAGGGCAGCCACATTATAGACGTCTGGCCAGTTGACGAGAGTTTCAACACATCCTTCCTTAAGAGTAACGACCCCCATGACAACGAGTCCCATTTTGTCAGCCATATCTATGCCCTCTTTTACTTCCGTAAGGCAACCAACACCGATAATCGCTTTCGGATGATACTTCTTCACCATCCGTTTGATAAAAGAAGAGCCGGGCACGATGAAGATCCGGTAACCCATTTTTTCAAGGATGAACCGGACCTGTCCGATAGTGCATTGACCGCAACTCCGGCATTTCAACCCCTCTGGGGTAAGATGAGCAGGGCACCGCGAAGAGCGAAGGCACTGGGGCATAAAAATTGCACGTTCGGATACCGGAATTCGCTCGAATGCTGCTATATTCATTGTGTTGTGGAGTTTTATTAAAAATGTAAGCATCTCACGGTCTTCAAGACCGAGGAGCCGGAAGAAAGCTTTCATCAATCCTTCAAAGAAAACGAGTCCGGACCTGATCAGCGAGGGAAAATACAACCTCCCTTTCTTTATGGAATATAGGGAAATAATGACAAGAACAAATGCCGTGAGCACGGCTCCAAGTATAAGGATAATCGTTATTTCCCCGATAAGATAGATCAGGTTATTCCAGGTGAGAAAATCAAAATCCATTGCTCTGAAGTAAACCAGTTTACCGTGTTATTATGTACTCTTCAAGGATAATATTGAGTCGATGGTAACGGGAGGACGAACTATGCCGTGCTCGGTGATGATTGCAGTGATAAGGGTCATCGGAGTTGCATCAAATGCATAATTTTTCACTCCTGAAGCATCCGGGACAAATACCCGGTCACCTAGTGTTGTTACCTCGTCCCGGGCGCGCTCCTCGATGATCACGTCCTTTTCCCTGTGTCTGGTATCGAATGTCGAAAGGGGTGCAGCGACATAGAAGGGAATGTTGTGATGGCGGGCGCAGACAGCGTGCATGTAGGTGCCTATCTTGTTAAAGACTGCGTCACAGGTGATACGGTCTGCACCAACAATAACCGCGTCGATAGTGCTCGTACGCATAAGGTGCGCAGCGGTAGAATCGGTGATTACTGTTACATCAATTCCGTCCCGGGCCAGTTCCCACGCGGTGAGCCGGGCTCCCTGGAGCAGGGGACGGGTTTCACAGGCAATTACTTTTACCAGTTTACCTGCTTTTACAGCAGAACGGATAACTCCCAGTGCCGTGCCCCATGAAGAGCAGGCGAGTGCACCAGCGTTACAATGGGTGAGGATAGTACAGGTATCAGGTAACAGTGCAGATCCATAGTTTCCAATCGCATGACAGCAAGCTGTATCTTCACGGGCGACCGTCCCGGCTTCATCGAGAGCAACCCTGCGTACCGAAGGAATATCCCGAAGAGGTAGAATTTTAGCGAGCACCCGGTCAATCCCCCAGCTCAGGTTAATCGCGGTAGGTCGGGTTGCCCTCAGGATCTCAGCATCCTTTTGCACATCAGCGAAAAAAGCAGTCAGATCGCTTTTCTGGCAAACGCGGGTTGCGAGTGCAATCCCATAAGCCCCTGCCACACCGAGCGCGGGAGCTCCCCGTATCTCAAGCCGGTTGATCGCTGTTGCCAGTTGGGCGATGTTTTGGCATTCACCGATAGTACATTTCCCCGGAAGGAGCGTCTGGTTGATGTAGTGGAGGTTTTCAGTCTTTTTATCCCACCAGAGAGTTGTGATATCGGTCACGCCGACCGCGTCCTGATTGCATCGATATATGCCCGCATTGCTGCCGATCCTCCGGAAGCGACGCTGTCAGGTATATCCCGAGGAGCTGTAGTGGTGCCTGCCAGGTAGATCCCCGGACGGATCGTTGCAACCGTATCGACAGCATCATGTACAGGTTTGACAAACCCGGTGTCTTCGAGTGGGATCCCGAAGTGTTCTGCGATCTGCCCGGTTTTTTCCGCAGGGCCGATCCCAACTGAAAGCACAACCAGATCAGGGTGGAGCACCAGAACTTCAGAAGTCTCAGAATCTTCGATTTGCAGGGTCATTCCGTTATTATCAGTGTATACATCAGATGGCATGCCCCGGATAAACTTCACTCCCAGAGCCTTTGCACGTTCATAATACTCTTCGTACCCCTTGCCATAGGAACGGATATCCATATAACAGATGATTACCTCAGAGTCAGGATATTTTTCTTTGATCAGGAGTGCATTTTTAACAGCCTGCATGCAACAGACGCAGGAACAGTAAGGGCGATTGATGGTCATATCCCTTGAACCAACACACTGGATGAATACTATTATGCGGGGAATTTCACCATCGCTTAAGCGTTTTATGTTTCCACCGGTGGGACCGCTTGCATTGATCATACGCTCCAGTTCCAGGCTTGTAATTACATCCGGGAGCAGGAGGTGGCCGAACTGCGGTTTGTTCTTTGCATCGAACACGGAGTACCCTGTGCTGATCACAACACTTGCAGCAGGAATAGTAATCTCTTTTGGGGCATCCTCATGGAGAACCGAACCGGGACCGCAGACATCATAACACAGCCCGCATTCAATACAGTGATCCGGGTCCTTGATGACAATATCCGGAACTGACTGGGGTTGTGGCTTATAGATCGCTTTTCTTACGCCGATACCTGCATCGAACCGGTTATATACTTCGACCGGACAGATCTGAATGCAGTCCCCGCACCCGTTACAGGTGGATTCGTCGATATATCGGGGATATCTTTTAATCGTCACGGAAAAGTTACCAACGGATCCCTC
This sequence comes from Methanoregula sp. UBA247, assembly GCA_002495055.1. Lineage (GTDB taxonomy): Archaea > Halobacteriota > Methanomicrobia > Methanomicrobiales > Methanospirillaceae > Methanoregula. Next base: position 6,694 of record DADR01000070.1, read on the forward strand.
GATCTTTTCGACTTCAGCACAGGTATAGAGCGTGATATACGGGTTTCGCTGGACATCCACCATCTTGGGTGAGAGGATACACATCGAGCAGTCATTGGTCGGAAATGTTTTATCAAGCTGTGCCATGTGCCCACCGATTGATGGTTCACGTTCAATCAAGTGCACATGGATACCATGTCCGGCAATATCAAGCGCTGCCTGGATCCCGGCGACCCCGGCACCTATGACAACCACATCACCCATGGTGGCCATACTCCGTGGCGAGCTCAACATAGGAAATCGCATTATTGAGAATATGCTGTTGTTCTTCTGTATCCGTTTTCCTGAAGATCCTGCCGGGCACGCCAATGACAACTGAGTTTGCCGGAATAATTTTACCTTCCGTGATTACCGCACCTGCTCCGATGATTGATCCATCACCAATATTCGCACCATTGATAATAATCGCCCCCATCCCGACAAGCACCCGGCTGCCTATCGTGCATCCATGCAGGATTGCCCCATGCCCAACCGAGACATCATCACCGATAGAGACCGGGAACCCTCTACTTGTATGCACGACACAATTATCCTGAATATTCGACCGGTCACCGATCACGATCCTGTCTTTATCGGCCCTGATAACTGCGCCAAACCAGATCCCGACTTGTTTTCCGACAGTAACATCGCCAATGACTGTGGCATTTCCGGCCTTAAAAAGGGGCACGCCGGTGACCTGAACATCCATATGCATAATAACATAGGAAATTAAGAATCAAACTGTATGAAGGTTATGGTAGGAGGTACTTTTGATCCCCTTCACGATGGGCATAAACACCTCCTGAGACGCTCATTCGAAGTAGCCGGACCCGGTGGGCATGTCGTAATCGGTCTTACGAGTGATGCTTTTGCAAGCCGGAAAAACCATCCAATCCGTCCTTTCGCCATCCGCAAAGCAGATCTCGAGCGATATATATCTTCAACTTCCCATTCAACCCTATGGGATGTTGAACCGCTGAACGACCGGTATGGTTCAGCTCTGGATGCAGATTTTGATGCACTGATTGTATCTGAAGAGACGCTGGCTGTAGCTATCGAGATTAATAAATTACGGCGTGAAAAGGGACAAAAAAAAGTTGATATTCACCAGATTAGTTGCGTTCTTGCAGAGGATGGACACTGGATTTCAAGTACCCGGATTTACCGTGGCGAGATTGATATCCATGGCAATCTCCTGCATTGAACTGCAGCAGGTTCATACTAGAACCATTTCTTTAAAAAAGGCGTAGAGGATAGGTTAACCTTGTTATTGTAGCATCTACGGGATCTTTGCCTGATCTTACGATTTGAAAACGTGAATCGGATTGTATCCACCTTACCGGTAAAAAAATGAACGTATTTTGGCGATGCCGGGATACGAAATACTCCTGAATAATGCCTTTTAAAATAAAAATTCTCTCGCAATAAAAAGGGATTATTGCCGTTTTGCAATGAGAATCGCGAGAATACCAATAACTGTTGCACCAACGGATACAAACGGGGATAACGGGGCCTGTGTTGCAGTCGGGAGAACCTGCCCGGTCGTTTTATTTGGTTGAACCTGTGCCCCGGGAGTTGTGACAGGTAGTAATGTTGTAGATGTCGTTTGAGAAATTGGCCCAATATCACCCCGTTGAGTGGTACTTCCTGTCTTATAGATGGTGTCAGAACCGTACTGGTTTGATACCGTAAGCCTGACATCAAAGGATCCTTCAAATGGGTACACATGGGTCGGATTCGATTCCGAAGATCCGGTTCCGTCGCCGAACTCCCAACTCCATGAGGTTGGATTACCCGCGCTGAGATCGCGGAATTTTACGACAAATGGTGCCTTTCCCTGACGGCTGTCAACGGTAAATTCAGCGATGGGAGACTGGGTTACCATAATGTAATCCACCTTCATTGCAGTGTCCTCTCCATAGCTGTTTATTGCACTCAGTGTCACCGTGAACTTGTTTGTTGATGATGTGCCTGTTGTTGTATAGGTATGTCCGGGGTTCTTTTCGGTTGAAGTTGTACCATCACCAAAATCCCATTTCCACCGTGTCGGATTTCCTGTTGTCATATCAGTAAATTTTACCGTAAACGGCGTGGTCCCTTTGGTTTTATCTGCCCTGAAGTCAGCATGGGGAGAATTAACAACCGTAATATAGTCTTTCTTGGTCTGGCTGATGGTTGTAAAGGCATCAGATGCAGTAAGGGTGATATCGTAACTTCCCGGCTGACGATATACGTGATCGGGATTTTGTCCGGTCCCGGCGGTCCCGTCACCAAAATCCCATTTCCAATCGATGGGGGAATTTGTTGACAAATCAGTAAAATGAATATACTGGTTCACACTCACCCGGGTTTTATCAGCTTTGAAGTCAACCCGTGGACCTTCTTTTACCGTTATTAAGTTTGACTGAACTTTAGTGTCCTGGCCAAAGATGTTTTTCACTGTCAGCGACACGGTGTATGAACCATCGCGGTTGTAGAAATGCAGGGGAGGGTTCTGATCGCCGGAACTCTGGCCATCCCCAAAGTCCCATGACCAGGAAGTGGGATTGCCGACAGACGTATCAATGAACCGGACATATTGCACCCGGGTTCCCTGCTGGTATGGCGGAATCTCCGTTATGAACTCTGCATCCGGTTTGAGACCTACGGTGATATAATTCGTTTTTCTTACCGTGTCCTTACCGTCATTATTTGTTGCTGTGAGCGTCACCGAATAAATCCCTTTCAGTGCGTATGAGTGCACCGGGTTTTGATCAGCTGAGGTAACGCCATCACCGAAGTCCCATTGCCATGCAGTAGGTGAATTGACTGTTTTGTCAGTGAACCGAACCGGAGTATTGACGCTGGTTGTAGTGGAATCTGCAACAAAATCGGCAGCCGGTACTCCACCCGCTATGATTGTCTGGGTAAAACTGTCTTTGTTGAACCCGCGGGTTATGGAAAGAGTTACATGAAACGCACCCGGGGTCGAATAGGAGTGAATTGGATTCGGATTTGAAGATGTGCTTCCGTCACCGAAATTCCAGTCCCATGTTTCAGGATTTCCCGTTGACATGTCGGAAAACTTTACGAGCAGCGGGGCTTTTCCCTCCTTAGGATCGGCAGTAAACTTGGCTTTTAAGCCCGGTATCACATGAATGAAATACGCTTTTGAAGTATCAGAAGTCCCATATTCATTCGATGACGTCAGCGTTACGGTATACTCTCCACTGGACCAGTAGGTATGAACCGGATTCTGTTCAGAGGATTCCTTACCGTCACCGAAGTTCCATTTCCAGGAAGTCGGGTAACCCGTTGATCGATCCGTGAACTCAACGTTCAGCGGAGTATTTCCTGTTAAAGGAGTACCTGAAAAATCAGCCTTTGGAGCAAGTCCGATTGCAATATAATTCTCTTTTGTTTCAGTGCTGGACCCATAGGCATTCGTGACGGTGAGTTTTACCGTGTACAAAGCCTTACGGATATAATTGTGTGAAGGATTTTGTTCTGTTGATGTTGCACCATCACCAAAATCCCAAAGATAAGTCAGTGGTGCTGTCCCGGTTGAATGATCCCGGAATGCAACGGTTGTCGGCACGGTATTGTATGCATAGAGTGCATCAAAACCAGCAACTGGTGCCAGACCAACCGTGATGTAACCGGATTGCTCACTACTGGAAGCACTAACCCCGGGAAGAATCAGGGCCAGGAGCAGCACCGTAATCGCTGCGTAGAAGCCGTATTTATTTTGTTTCGCGTTCATAATAAAACAGAGATAGTTACGACACTCTCTCCTTAAATGTTTCTCTTAACCCCAGAATCTCGGATAACGGGTATTTGAATATCCTTAATAAAACAGGTTTTTTACTATTAATCAGAACGAGTTATTTCAAGGGAAATGTGAAGGAATGTATAAAAAGCATCAGATTATGTAACTGGTCAGGTCCTTTGTAATAACCCAGTCACAATAGTGACAACAGAGCCCTTTTGGCTGCACCTTGAATTTGCTCTGGATAGGTTCATTGGTATTTGAAATACATCCCGGATTGGGGCAGCGGACGATACCTTCGATAAGTGTCGGGATCTCAACACCCTTCTTTTCACACACTTTAAAATTTCTGATAATGTTGATAGTTGCCCGGGGTGATATAAGTGCGATCCGGTCAACTTCTTCTTTTGATAGTTCCCGGTTTGTCAGTTTCACGATATCCTTACATTCCATATTCCTGCTTGGGACATTCGTCGCGATCGAAAGAGCCTCCTGCGTCGTTCCGGTGATACCCAGAATCTTCACGACATTAAGAGCCTCACCCCCCTGGATGTGATCAATCACCGTCCCGTTCTTGATCCTGCGGACAAGGAGTCGTTCATTCTCTTCTGCTTCGGTTTTTTTCATTGCATCACCCGCATGAGCATGGCCATACGTATCGGAACACCGTTTCGCGATTGTTCAAAATAACGGGCGAAAGGTAATTCGTCGACCCTCGGGTCTATCTCATCCACCCTCGGAAGGGGATGAAGTATGATAAGATGATCCCGGGCACCCACGAGATGTTCCGGGGTGATACGATAGTTTGAGGCAACATTAAAGTAGGAAGCCGAGTCCGGGAACCGTTCCCTCTGGATACGGGTGACATACAGAACATCAACGTCACGGATCACGTCATTGAGATCATCATGTTCAATAATCTCCATACCCTTATCTGAAAGCTCTGCTGCAAGTGTCGCAGGAAGCTCAAGTCCTTTTGGGGAGATGGTGTGCAATCGAGCGTCATACAGTGCGAGGGCGGAGGCCAGTGAGTGCGCAGTTCGACCGTATCTGAGGTCACCGACAAGGGCAATATCAATTTTATCGATGGGCATTGACTGGAGGATTGTGTACAAATCGAGAAGAGTCTGGGAGGGGTGCTGACCTGCGCCGTCTCCTGCATTGATTACCGGGACAGTGGCAAATTCAGCAGCAAGTCTCGCTGCTCCCTCTTTTGGGTGCCGGATCACAATTGCATCCGCATATCCGCTTACTACCCGGATAGTATCGGCAAGTGTTTCCCCTTTCGCGATTGAACAGGCTTCAACACTGCCCACAGAAAGAGAGGTACCTCCCAACCGTGCCATTGCGGATTCAAACGACATCCGTGTCCTTGTGCTTGGTTCAAAAAAAAGAGTGGCAAGGATCTTACCCTGCAGGGCATTCTTATCGTAATTTCCCTCATCAACCCGCCGCGCATGATCCAGCATTTTATCAATCTCGTCACGATCAAAGTCGCCGATGGATATGAGATGTTGCGTTTGCACCCCTCCAGTATTTACGTGTATGATTATTGGATGTTCCTGTTCTAATTATCTATCATTCCGCGATAGTGCTGGTTCTTTGAATAAAACTGGCAAAGGAGCAAACTTTTCATCCTTATACAGCAATTATATTTATTCAATCATTACGCATTTTTATTGAAACAAACAAGATAATAGGGTGAATAGGAGTGCAGATACCTGTTGCGCGACCTGCTATTGGTCAGGATGAGATCTCTGCGGTTACCGCTGTGCTGGAATCCGGCATGTTGGCCGCAGGAGAACGAGTTGCAGAATTCGAGAAAAAATTTGCCGATTATTGCGGCACAACGCATGCAGTTGCGATAAATAACGGAACAGCTGCTCTCCATGCTGCGCTGCTTGCAGCAAATATTGGTCCGGGAGATGAAGTGATTGTTCCTTCCTTTACGTTTTTCGCTACCGCATCGGCTGTATCAATGACCGGTGCAAAGCCGATCTTTGTAGACGTGAACGAGCAGACATTCTGCATTGATCCCGCACAGGTTGAGAATCATATAACCCCAAAGACCAAAGCAGTTATCGGGGTGCACCTCTTCGGCCAGCCGTTTGATGTTCACGGCATTAAACAGGTCTGTGAATCACATAACCTGACATTAATAGAGGATGCTGCACAAGCCCAGGGAGCGATGTGTAATGGCGAAAAGGCCGGTGCTATGGGGCACATGGGCTGTTTCTCGTTCTATGCAACAAAAAACATGACAACCGGTGAGGGGGGTATGGTAACGACCAGCGATAAGGCATTGAACGAACGCCTGCGCCTGATCATCAACCATGGGCAGAGTGAAAAATACTTCCATACCCGAATTGGGTATAATTACCGTCTGACTGATGTGGCTGCCGCGATCGGTCTTGTGCAGCTGAAAAAGCTGGAGAAATTCAATATGCGACGCCGGAAAAATGCCGAGTATTTCGACACTCACCTGTCGGTCAAAGGGCTTGTCACTCCGGTTGTAACCCAGGGAATGCACCATGTATATCACCAGTACGTACTCCGCCTGACCGATGAATTTCCGATGAAGCGTCCTGATTTTATTGAATATCTGAAGGTGAAAGGGATCGGAACTGCAATACACTACCCCATTCCAATCCATCACCAGCCGGTATACGCCCGTGCCAACGAAGACGATTCCTGTCCGATATCAACCAGCCTTGCCTCTTCTGTCCTGAGCATACCTGTTCACCCTTTGCTTGACCAGAAGGAGCTTGCTTATATCTGCGAATCTATCAACCGGGTGAAATGAATGGAAGTTGGTGTGATTGGTGTCGGTGCGATGGGAAAGAACCATGTGCGTGTTTATTCAGAATTAAAAAGTGTGAGTTCACTGGGTATTTATGATGTGAATACCCAGGCTGCAAAAATTCTTGGTGAAAAACACGATGCAACGGTCTATGGCTCAATCAGCGAACTTCTCGATAATTCCGATGCTGTCAGCGTGGTTGTACCTACGCAGTTCCACTCCGGGGTAGTAGGACAGGTTTTTGCAAAGAAAAAATCCGTACTTATTGAAAAACCGATCTGTGCAACGGTGAAGGAAGCAAAAAAGCTGATGAAAACCGCCCCGAAAGGAATTACCATCGGTGTCGGACACATCGAACGTTTCAACCCAATTGTTGCCGAGATTAAAAAGATCGTGAAAAATCCCCTGTATATGGAGTTTAAACGACATAATCCTGCATCGGCACGGATCACCGGAAGTTCGGTTATCGAAGACCTGATGATTCATGATATTGATATTCTCCTGAACGTGTTCTTTCCCGATCCCAGCGATATTCACAGCGTTGGCAATGCTGACGTCATGAGTGTACTGATGAACTGCGATGGTATCCCGGTATCCCTTTCAGCAAGCCGGAAGGCTTCAAAGAAGATCCGGCAATTTTATGTTGAAGATGAAGAGTTCACCATTGAAGGTAATTTCATGACTCAGGAAGTCACCATCCACCGTAAACCTGGTCAGTATCACGTCGAAGCGGAGCGTTATGTGCAGGAAAATATCATTGAGAAAGTGATGGTCAATACCGTTGAACCCCTGAAACGCGAACTGGAAACATTTATCGATTGTGTGGACAAAAACCTGCCATTCCTGATCCCCCCACATCAGGCAATACACAACCTTGAGTTTTGTGAAAAAATCAGTTCTGCTCGGTAAATCCTGGACGTGAATTTAACAATGGCACTCGAAGCATTGATAAAGAAACGCGGACCGATAAAAAAAATTGGTGTTCTTGGCATGGGGTATGTCGGCATTCCCGCAGCAGCTCTCTTTGCCGACTCCCCGTCGTTTGATTTCGTGTATGGATTCCAGCGGGACTCTGCGTCTTCTGGATATAAAATTTCCATGCTGAACAGAGGCGAAAGCCCCCTCAAAGGTGAAGAGCCCGGGCTTGAAGATCTTTTAACTAAAGTCGTTTCAGCAAAAAAGTTTGCCTGTACTTCTGACTTTTCAAAGATTGCGGAACTCGATGCTGTAACACTCTCAATCCAGACACCTTTTTTGAACAAGGAAGATCTCCTTCCTGATTTTTCTGCACTCAAAGAAGGGATCAGACAGGTTGGACATTATCTTACTCCGGGAATGCTGGTCGTTTTAGAATCCACCGTTACACCTGGAACCACGACGACGCTTGCAAGGGAACTCCTTGAACAGGATTCCGGACTCAGAGCTGGTGCTGATTTTGCTCTCGCTCATGCGCCTGAGCGGGTAATGGTAGGAAGGTTGCTGCGCAATATTCGTGAACATGACCGGATTGTGGGCGGTATTGATAACGTGAGCACCAGGAGGGCAACTGAACTCTATTCTCCGGTTCTTACCCTGGGAAAAGTGATCCCCATGTCAGCTACTGCTGCAGAAGTGACAAAGACCACAGAAAATACGTTCCGTGACCTCCAGATTGCAGCAATGAATGAACTTGCGCTCTACTGTGAAGCGATGGGGATCAATGTCTATGATGTCCGGACAGGCGTTGACAGCCTTAAGGGGGAAGGCATCACCCGTGCCATGCTCTGGCCAGGTGCCGGGGTCGGAGGACATTGCCTGACAAAAGACACGTATCATCTGGAACGGGGGGTCCAGATGCTGGGGAAGGATCTCCTCGATTACCCGAAGGATGAACCATCGCTCTATGTGCTTGCCCGCCATATCAACGATTTTATGCCCACCCATATGTTCCGGCTCACGATGGATGCCCTCGGCCGGGCGGGTTGTTCTTCCAAAGGGTCAAAGGTGACAATTCTTGGGTGGGCGTTCCTCGCCAATTCTGATGATACGCGGAACACCCCTCCTGAACCATACCGGGATCATCTCATTAAAGCCGGTGCAACTGTACGCGTCCATGATCCTTATGTAAAGGAATATCCCGGTGTTCCTATCCTCCAGAACCTTGAAGAATCGTTAAAAGGAGCGGATGCGATCGTGATCTTTGCCGGGCACAACCATTACAAAAACCTGGATCCGGACTCTATTAGGACTCTATCCGGAAAAGCACACCCGGTAATTATTGATGGCCGGAATATGATTGATCCCGACCTGTTCATCAAACACGGTTTCGTGTACAAAGGGATAGGACGGGGCGATAAAAATATGCATAAAATTTTACCGTAATGTCCAGTTCCGGAAAACAAACCTTTCTTTGATTTCCGATCAAAATTCAGGATAATTCTATTTTCCCCCCCATCAAATCCCCCTATCCTTTTTATTCAAATGCCAGATTATTTCGGACCTTAGAAAAGATAATATATAAATCGGACGTTGAAAAATGTATACCAGCATGCTTCTTTCTCTTGCAGTCCTGCTTTTTTTAATTGCCTTTTTCCCCTACCTTGTTTTTTTATTGGGTATTTATTTTGGTCAAAAATTAAAAGAAGTTCCTGCTTCCCGCAATTATCCTGATATCAGCATAATCATCTCGGCTTACAATGAAGAACAGGTGATCGGGAAAAGAATCGCTAACCTTCAGGAGTGCCACTATCCCAAAGAGCGAATTGAAATTATATTTGTTGATGACTGTTCCAGCGATGATACAAAAAACCTGGCGAATTTGTGGTTAGAACGTTCCGGAATTACCTATCAGCTTATTGCGAATAATGAACGACGGGGAACAAACAGATCGTATAATTTTGCGATAACCAATGCACATCATCCTGTTATTGTCACAACAGATGCTGATGTTTTTTTTGAACCTGACGCACTCAATTACCTGATCGATCGGCTATTCAGTGATAATAAGATTGCCGCAGTTACGGGAGAACTCAGGCCGCTTATGAACGCCAACAGTACAACAATGCTGGAGGGTGTATACCGATCGTTTTACGGCCGTATGTGTACCTGGGAAAGTGCTCTTGATTCAACCTATAATTTCAACGGAGCCCTGGTGGCTTTTCGTTCAGATCGCATCAGGAGAATCAATGATAAACTCGGTGCTGATGATGCAAATACTGCATTTGAAGCCATCAGGAAGGGATATCGCGCTGTATATGAGAGCAAAGCAATTGTTTATGAGGATATTCCCGAGAGTTTTGCCATCCAGTATCGCCAGAAGACCCGAAGGGCAACGGGCCTTATTGAAGCCACCCTCTCAAATCTGGATCTATTAGGGAAAAATACCCATTTTTCACGGTTTTTTTACCCGCTCCGAATTTTCATGTATGTCTGTTCTCCCCTCATTTTTCTCATTTCTGCTGTGATATTCTGTCTCTGGCTATTCCTGTTGAATCCTCTTTTCCTCATTGTGTGCATCGGTTTTTTCACAGGAATCGGAATAGTCTGGAGACAAAATCTTGTTTATGCTTTTATCCTGAACCAGTTTTATCTCATAGCGGGCTTAATGAATCTCGGTAAAGATATGCGGGTATGGGACAGTACATCGAATAAAATTAAGGGACAGACCTGAAAGAAAATAGTTTTTCCAGTTCTTTATGAATTCCTGCATTGTGATGCGGTAAAAAACTGCACGTTGAGTTGAATCGGGTGGGGGCAGTCCCCGCAGGAGACTCATTCTGACTGTTTCATTTTCTTTATAATAGATTATATGATGATTCACGGGAAAACTGTAGCCTGGTAAAAAGGAACCTGATACGTTATTTCCTCGCGATCGTCACATACCCGGAATGGCTCACACTTGTGCAAGGTCGTGTCCCTCTTTTTGACCTGGTCATCTCCCTTTCGATCAGTTCGTGAGTGTGAACCTCGCCAAACAACCCGGTTGCAGCGTCCACAACAATTGCCATCTGCTCCAGGAACGGTGTGTAACACGCAAGATAGCCGCCGGATCGCAGCAGGGAATACGCGTGTGCAACATGTTCAGGCTGGATTTGCAGATCGAGATGGACAACATCATAATTCCCGTCTGCTGCAAGGAAGTCAGCGGCCACCGCTTCTACATTCTGTAGTTTCGCTTCAGTAATGTTCTTCTTCGCAAGATTGGAAAATTCCGGGCGGATCTCGTAAGTTTTTACCGTTTTTGCCACTCCGCCAAAGTAGATTGCGGCAATCCCGCTGCCGGTACCGGCATCGAGTACATCATCCTTGTGATTCATACCGGTATAGGCAATGACAAGCCCGATGTCTTTTGGGAGCATCGGGGCTCCTGACCGTTTGCCATAGGTAAAAAAATCGGTCGGTCGTGGTATCCTGACCGTGAATTTCCCCCCTATATGTGTAGTCAGGACATCTCCCCCAACGAGTCCTACCAGTTGGCTGAGATCGAGTTGTCCCTTATCGGTGCCGAGTGTACCTGGGCCGGCTTTAACAAAAAATTCCCTTCCCTCCCCGATGAGGAGTATCCGATCGCCCGGTTCGATCATGTGCTGGAGAGGCGCATGATCGCTTCTGCGATATCGCCTTTTGTCGCTACGAGTGCCTCTCTTGCCTTTTCCTCAGAGACATTTGCCTGTGCAGCCACCATAGTGATATCCTCTTTGAGGATTTCGGGCGCTGCTGGTTCGAACCGGATATCCCCGATGATCTGGTAGGTTGTCGTCCCCTGCATGGTCATCGCTGAAACTTCGGCTGAATCGAAGACGTAATTGCCTTTGGGTGTCTTGATAACAATGCTCTGTACATCTTCAATCTGCTCGACCTGCATGCCGAGCTTCTTCATCATCGCCTTCATCTGGCGTGGGTTGACATTTCCCGGAAGCATCTTTCTCACTACCCTGCCGTACTCTTACTGCTACTCCATAATTAAATGCAAGCATCGCCGTGCCCGAAATTACCGCAGCGCCGCATGCAATCAGGCGATCATTACTGGTAACGACAAGTACGTCATCCCCCGCGCGGATTTGTGGGTCTGCAGCAATCACATGTTTTGCAAAGGCATTCTTTCCCTGTGCGACAAACATTGACACATCATCACGGATAACAACCCGGTAACCTGGAACAGGAAGTAGTGTTTGGAGACGTTTTGCTCCTTCGATACCGAGTGTCAACCTGCCATCCGCAGCCCGCACGGTGGCCAGGCGCACACCAGTGAAAAGGATTTGCCGGATTCTTCCGGTTGTTGAGAAGATAAACGTGCAACCTTCGGGAAAAAGCCCAATTCCCACACCTCTTCCGAACTGGTAATCAGCGATTGTCTGTACTCGCCGCAGCGAACTGTTCTCCGAGTATCCTGTCGACACGATCTAAAAACTCCTGTTCAGCCGTTTTGGGGATATACGCACCCGCCGCGATCTTGTGCCCACCCCCACCCCCTCCATATTCTGCGGAAGCATCACTGAGTGCCTGCTGGAGGTCGACTCCCCTCCCTACCACCCTCTCATTTGTCCTCATCGATACTTTCGTCAGGTTTGTATCCTCGGGCACTTCGCACATGACCAGAATGGGTTTTGTGCTGTTGAGTTTCGAAAGTGCCATTCCCGCGCCAATACCAACAATTGTATCGGGATACCTTCCGCCAACATGGATCCACTGGAGGTTTTCCAGTTCTCTAACTCCGGTATCAATGATGTACTGGAGCAGGTTACGGATAATTGCCCGGTGGTTATTGAGCATATGTTCGGCATCACGGTAGGCTACACCGCGATCGCCGCGGAGAATTGCACCACCGATATGAGGTTTTGACCACCGTCCGCAGGCATTGAGCATTGTTGCATATTCCTGTGCATTCCGCAGTGGAGTTCTTGGGATCTCATCAGGGAATCCATAGGTTTCTGCGAGAAGTCGGTCTACCGGCTCGCCATTGGCGAGTAACTGCTCGGCAAGAGCGGAAATGATGGTTCTTTTATCTTCCACAGCGATTTCTTCCCATACAAACCAGCGTCCGTTTTCGTTCTGCTGGCGGATCCCAATGCGTTTTAAAAACTGCCGTGCACCTTCTGGATTATTACTGATCCCTTTGATGAAAGGGTCATCATTATACGCCAGTGAGAGGTGAAGCGGACGCGTTGCCGTGCCATAGCAGTTCAGATCCTTTTTTCGTACTTCAACAGATTGGTGCCGCAGCCCATCCTCAACGATAATGTCACGTGCAGGACCAACCAGCCCGCACTTTTCCCGTGCCATCATGTCACCGACATTGCCAATGATAGCTAGTTTGGCGAGATCAATGTTAATCGGGTCGAGCTGTTTTGCTACGAAGTAAGATACGCCTGCTGCACTCATCCGCGAATGACCATAAGGCAGGCAATTCACCTGTGAATAGTGGCGTTCACAAGGCTGACTTACATGGTGGTCGATGATCACGACCTCTTTTTCCCCCAAACCCCTGTCATAAAGGAGATTCTGTTGTCCGGCGCCAAGATCGGTGAAGACTTTGAGTGATGTATCGGAAGGGATTTGAGGCATTGTCAATGGTTCAAGCTGCCGTACAAAAACGGACCTGACGGGTATTCCCTGTCGGGAGATTGCCTGCGAAAGGATCGCCTCACACGCAATCCCATCTGCATCGATGTGGGAGATAATGGTTATTTCCGGTGCTGCTGCGATCTGTTCTGCGACTGCTTTTACATCATCGCTAAAACCCATTGCATATTATTTAGGGAGTTCATACAGATGAAGTGTGCTCAGGAATGCAACCGGAACTGATTGAAGGATTTCTGGAGATGGGAATTATCAGTCCTGCCAGAATGCGTGCAGTGGATATTAATGCGATAGCACTGGGTGTCACTGAACTCCAGTTGATGGAGAGTGCGGGGCGGGCACTAGCCGATATAGCACTTGCCATGAGACCGGCACGGGTTCTTGTCTTGTGCGGGAAAGGCAATAACGGTGGTGATGGGATGGTTGCCGCACGTCATCTCCAGCGGGGAGTAGAGACAGATGTCTGCTACCTTAATTCAGGAACGAGGAGCGGTGCCTGTGAGCATCAGTTCGCAGCGTTAAAACGCTGCCGTGTAGCCCTGCACCCCTTCCAGTGCCGCGATGATCTTGTAGTAATGGGAAACCTGTTTGAGCATGCAGATGTAATCATCGATGCGTTGCTTGGCATTGGTGCAACCGGTCCCCCTAAAGAGCCCCTCTCCACCTGCATCGCGATGGCGAATTCATCCAAAGCGCAGGTCATCGCAGCTGATATTCCTACACCAGGAATGCGGGCAGACCGGATCTGTGCATTCCATCGGTCCAAGATGGAGGGATCTGACGTTGTAGACATTGGTATACCCTACGAAGCGGAATGCTGCGTTGGTCCCGGTGATCTTACCCTTATGACTGCCCGGCAACACATGGCACACAAAGGGAGCGGGGGAGAAGTGCTTGTTATCGGTGGTGGACCGTATCAGGGCGCACCCTATCTGGCTGGTTTGGGTGCGCTGAGGGCAGGTGCGGATATCGTACGGATCGCATCACCGGTCTTTGAGCCAATACCCGATTTAATATATGAACGTCTGGATGGAGAACGGATTGGGGAGGAACACCGGGAACGGCTGGTGAGTCTTGCTACACGTGCTGATGCAGTCGTCTGCGGGAACGGCCTGGGTCCCGATAGTCATGCGGTGATTTGTGCAATCGCACCCTACTGCAAAAAGGCAGTTATTGATGCGGATGCACTGCGGCTCCCTTTGCCGGCTGCAAAAAATGAGACGATATATACACCGCATGCAGGAGAGTTTGCGCGAATAACCGGGATCAAACTCCCTTATGACATCAAAGAACGTGCATTAACTGCGAAGGGTGCCGGGATAAAGGGCACGCTGCTTCTCAAGGGATGTACAGACATCATCACTGATGGAAATCGGGTGCGGTTTAACCGGACCGGGGATCCGGCAATGACCGTCGGTGGAACAGGTGATGTACTTGCCGGCGTTGCCGGTGCCCTTCTCTGCCACATGCCAGCCTTTGAAACGGCGTGTATAGCCGCGTACGTAAATGGCAGGGCAGGCCAGGTCGTTGCAGCACAGCGGGGTGAGGGCATGCTGGCCTCGGATCTAGTCGACAAAATTCCAGCGGAATTATTCAGGAACAGCATGAAGGCAGTGTGAGTATATGGTCGAGTTTACCCATATTCAGGATGACAAGGCACAGATGGTGGATATCAGCGGCAAAGGCGATATGGTGCGCGAAGCAGTGGCAGCCGGTAAAATTTTCTTACGGCCTGCCACGCTTTCCGCAATACGCGAGGGAACAGTCGTGAAAGGTAATGTGCTTGCCACTGCCCGTGTTGCAGCAACGCTCTCGGTGAAAAACACGCCGAACCTGATCCCGATGTGTCATTCAATCCCTATCAGTGCAATTGCTGTTGATTTCGTTGAAGGTGATGGGTTCATTGAAGCAACAGTCCGCGTGAAATCCACCGGGAAGACCGGTGTAGAGATGGAGGCGCTTGTAGGTGTTTCAGTAGCATTGCTTACGGTATGGGATATGGTAAAATCCGCAGAAAAAGATCCGGACGGGCAGTATCCGGTCACCTGTATTCAGGAAATACGGGTGCTGGAAAAGCGCAAGAGTACCTGATAGTATAATGATCCCCGGAGATGCAGGAGCCGGTGTATTTAATACGGCTCCGGTTAAAGTATATGGGAATGCGGGATACGTCCCGTTGAAAGGAATGTAGCTCTCAAAAAAGGGGCCGAACCTTAGGTGATTACCATGGTAAAATCGATGTACGCCTTCGTAAGAGAGGCATGGAAAGTACCTGAAAAAAGTGGCGTGAAAACACTCCTCTGGAACCGTATGCAGGAATGGCGACGTGAAGGCAGCGTTGTCCGAATCGAACACCCAACCCGCATTGACCGCGCGCGCTCGCTTGGTTACAAGGCAAAACAGGGTATCGCGGTTGCACGTGTGCAGATCCGCCGCGGTGGTCGCAGGGCATCACGGTATGTCCGGGCACGCCGTTCAGCACGAATGGGTAAGAACCATTCAACTGCCGGCAAGAGCATTCAGCGAATTGCTGAAGAGCGAGCAACGAAAAAATTCCCCAACATGGAAGTGCTCAATTCCTATTGGGTCGGGCAGGATGGGAAGCTGAAATATTACGAGGTAATACTTGTTGACGGTCACCACCCATCGATCCGGGCTGACAAGAACCTTGCATGGCTGGCAAACCCGTCGCACCGTGGCAGGGCAGAGCGCGGTAAGACCTCTGCGGGGCGCAAAGGCCGGGGTATGCGTACCCGTGGGAAGGGGACAGAAAAGACCCGCCCGAGTATCCGTTCCCATGCAAACCAAGGCAAATAACCTTATCCTCTTTTTACGCCAAGTTAACGTTCATGAAGATCACCGATGCCTGTGTGTATCCGTACCCTTGCGGGGACTCATCGGTGCGACGAATGGCGCTGGAGGCAAAATCTCTTGGGTTTGAACGACTTGTTGCCAATGATATTCCCCCCGGTGAATTTTATGGGATTGAAATATACACCGGACTCCTCATCCGTGATACTGCGGTAAGGGACATTATCACCCGCATTAAGCGCGAGAGAAATAATCATGCGGTGGTATCTGTCCATGCGGGAGATAACGGCTTTAACCGGGCAGTAATCAGTACCAAGGGTGTCCATATCCTCAGAGGCATCCAGTCCTCCGATAAATATGCGTTCGATCATGTAGTTGCCAGGATGGCTGCTGATCACCGTGTTGCTGTCGACATTGATCTGTCCCCCCTGATTTCCGGCAGAGGTATCACACGCCAGCGCGCCATGCACCGGTACCGCGATATTCTTGTGCTTGAGCAACGGTTTGAGTTCCCGATAGTTATCTCATCACACGCAAGGTCAATTCTGGAAATGCGTGCTGTTCGCGAGATTGCCGGGATCTGTTCCCTTGTTGGTATGGACACTCCAGATATTGAGAAGTCGTTTTTAGGAGTCGATACCGTTACTGCTCCTGAAGAAACTGCAGTCAAGGTGATCTGATGAGTACACGTCCACCAACATTACGCGAGAAGCGCCGGTACCTTTTGGTCACTATTGATCCTCCAGGAACCGAGATCAATCAAAAGGATTTGTATTACACAATATCTGATGCTACAACCCAGCTTTGGGGAGATGTAGTGGCTGCTCTAATCATGCCGGCAGTAGTCGCTTCTGAAGGGCAATTCGTTATCATACGGTGCCTGCGGGGAACTGAACATGAACTGGCAACCGTTCTCTCAACAATTTCCCTCTGCCGGGATAGCCGCATTGCTTTACGAATGGTTGCTGCTTCCGGTACGATCGACAGCCTGCGCGACCGGATGCGCAGAGTAAAAATCGACCGTGAAGAGATATGCCTACGAGATTGCACTTTTGATAAAAAACTGTACCAGATCAGCCAGTGTAATGGTCAGAAGGTTGATGTAATTGAAAAGGGATTTAAAAATACAAACCGATTGTTCTTGACAAAAGAAGATCTGGAGGAATTATAATGCAACCACAATATCAGATGGGATACGACAGGGCGATAACGGTATTTTCTCCCGATGGCAGGCTTTACCAGGTAGAGTATGCACGTGAGGCAGTAAAACGTGGGACGACAGCCGTTGGTATCAAGGCAAAAGACGGCGTCGTGCTGATCGTTGATAAACGCGTCAGTTCAAAACTCCTCGAAGCCTCATCTATCGAGAAAATTTTTAAAATCGATGAACATATCGGTGTCGCGTCATCCGGACTTGTTGGAGATGCGCGATCGCTTGTTGACCGGGCCCGGGTAGAATGCCAGATTAACCGGGTGTCATACGATGACCCGATAGAAGTCGAAACCCTGGCAAAAAAGCTCTGCGACCATATGCAGACCCTTACCCAGTATGGCGGGATACGCCCGTATGGAACGGCATTGCTCATCGCCGGGGTAAGTGATGGAGACTGCCGGTTATTTGAAACTGATCCATCCGGGACTCTTCTGGAATACAAAGCAACGGGTATCGGTATCGGACGCCCTGCAGCGATGAAAGTTTTTGAAGAGGAATACAATCCAGAATCAGAGATTAAGGATGTAATCCTGCTTGGGCTCAAGGCACTGCATTCCGCCACTGAAGGCAAGTTCGATGTTGACACCGTTGAAATTGGTGTAATCGGACGTGCTAATCCGGTTTTCCGTAAGATGAGTAAAGAAGAAGTTGCAACATTTGTCGGACAATTCAAGCAGTGAATTTCCATGATACCCCTCGATAAGGCTGTGGTAGCACGCCTCGAGAGTTTCGGGGAGCGCTTTGAGCTTCTCGTTGACCCAAACCAGGCAGCACTGGTACGTCAGGGTCAGAAGGTCGACATCGAAGACGTAGTCGCAGCATTGAATGTCTTTGGCAATGCATCACGGGGAACACGTGCATCAGAGGAATCACTCGAAAAGGTCTTTCATACTACGGACTTTGAAACAATAGCGCGGAAGATCATTGAAAAAGGTGAGATCCACCTCACTGCCGAACAACGTAAACATATGATTGAGGACAAACGCAGGCAGGTTATCACCTTTATCGCAAGAAACGCTGTTAATCCCCAGACCGGTCACCCCCATCCTCCGCACCGTATAGAAATGGCAATGGAAGAGGCGAGGGTTAACATCGATCCATTCAAACATCTGGATGAGCAGGTTAAAGAAACCGTCAAAGCGTTAAGGCCGCTTCTTCCAATCCGGTTTGAAGAACTCCGTCTGGCGATTCGGATCCCTGCGGATTTTGCTGCAAAAGCGTATGGGGACATCGCAGCCGGATCTACTATGGAAAAGGACGAGTGGCAAAAAGATGGCTCATGGGTTTGTGTGGTGCGTATTCCTGCCGGAATACAGGGAGAATTCTATGATCTCATCAACAAACTCTCAAAAGGGGAAGGTCAGGTAAAAATCCTCAATCAAGTATATTAGTTACGAGGACAAATAAAAGAAGACAGATCGGTGGGTATCCATAATGGCAAGCTCGACTCATAAAGCAAAAGGAAAAGTAACAGGTAGTGCCGGACGCTTTGGCTGCCGGTACGGAAGATTTGTTCGCAAGAGAGTAGCAGATATTGAATCAATCTCCGGTTCCCTCCACCGCTGCCCGAAATGTGACATGCAATCTGTCCAGCGCAGGGGTACCGGTATCTGGGAGTGTCGCAAGTGCGATTACAAGTTTGCAGGTGGGGCATACCAGCCGCAGACACCGGCCATGAAGATCGCCCAGCGCGCTATTGACCGTACTCTCGAACAGATAAAAGGATAATTCCGGATTAAAATTATGGCTAGTACGTATAAATGCGCACGGTGTAAACAGAAAGTTGAGATAGACATCAACGTCCGGTGTCCCTACTGTGGGCACCGTATTCTCTTTAAAGAGCGCGGTGCTGCGATTAAGGAGATATCAGCTCGTTAATCGTTCTATCTGGCAAAAATCCCATAAAAATTATATATCAGCATCTTTTTACTATTTTATCTGTTGGAGGTTATTGTGTCACCACACGAAGCAATTTTCCGATTTTCGACATCCAACGCCAAACAGATTTGTCAGGCGTTGATTCCGGAACTTGCTGATGAAGTAAATTCGCGCTCCATGACCCAATGCTGGCTTGAAGGTGTGGATACACTTGTCCTTAAAGTAAATGCACAGGACCTTGCAGCACTCCGGGCCGCGCTCAACATGGTTCTTCGCCTGGTAAATGTTGCAGACGAGATGCAGGATCTTACCAAATCCAGTATTTAAGAGATTTTTTTTTCATTTTCGGCTTGAAATCCTAAAAAAAAGTAAAAGATAGGATCACGAATCAGAAACCTAAGAGAATAACCCTTTTTATCAATTGGAACCGATACAATAACAGGAGTTACCTATATGAACAATCTTTCACCCAAAGTGCAGAACCAGCTTGCGATGCTCCAGCAGATACAGCAACAGCTCCAGACTATTCTCTCGCAAAAAGCTCAGTATGAGATGGCCGTGCGTGAGGCAAAACGTGCCCAGGAAGAGATCAGCGATTCAGCAGATGACGCCGTTATGTACATGAGCGTCGGCACGGTAATGATGCAGAAGAAAAAAGAGGTCGTGAACGCAAAACTCTCCGAAAAGGTCGAGTCACTTGAGCTTCGCATCAAGTCGCTTGAAAAGCAGGAGAAAATGATGCAGGGCAAGTTTGAGCAGCTCCAGGCTCAGATCAAGGCGGCACTCGACGGTAAAGGTGCCCCGGCCGCTGCATAATCATTTTTTATTTTAGTCCTTACCGACGAGAACTTGATTGGGCTGGAAGGTTTTTTTTAATCAGCCAGTACTGGACCGGGCATGAGTTTCCGGATGGATATTCCTTGTGTGATAATGCCTTACGGAATATTTTTACGCGGGCATGGTATTCTTCTGCGAGGATTGGATAACCGGGATCCAAAAACAAAAATCCATTAGGTTCCGGCATTCAGAGTACTGGTTATGGGCACTGGTCCAGCCTTATTAGAGTATGATCCGGTCATTCGCATGGCGGTTATCAAAACTGCAGCGGATCATGCTTCGCAGGCGCACAAAGGCCAGCTGCGTAAGGACCGGCGGACACCCTATATCACTCACCCCGCCCGGGTGGCTACCCTTGTCGGGATGTTCAACAGTTCCCATGTGGGGATCGTCTCAGCGTGGCTCCATGACGTATACGAGGATTGCACGCCAGACTGGATCAGACAAACTGACGAGTTTATTGCAAGGCTCCCGCTGTCCAGCGATGAAAAAGCAGATATTACTGCTATTGTCGATGCCCTGACCAAAAAGAACACGATCAAGGGAAAAGCAGCCCGGCTCTCCAATAGTCTCGATCGGATCCTCGATGCCCCCCCGGAAGCGACACTGGTGAAACTCTGCGACCGTATCGACAACCTCCTTGATTCGGCCGACCGCAACGGGGGTTTCACGAAACGCTACCTTGCATCCACTGATGAAGTTATCGGGAAACTTGAAGTACGCGCTTCACTCTACGGGTACGAACGGGCGCTGAACCTGCTTATCCAGATCCGGAACGCGAATCTGAAAAGATTGTGATATTATCCCTGGAAGTTCTCTGATAATAATGGGTTCATGAACATTTCCCCCCGACCCGTTTCTTTTGCACCTGTTATGCCGGCCTATCATTGCCAGTGTGAGATCGATACCCGTATGACATGACGGGTTTTTTTATGCAAAACAGCAGTAACAAATCCCCGGCCGCAACCAACGTTCAGAACTGTATTAGTCCCCGAGCCGCCCGATCTCTGGATCATCTGGTCCACTGCTGCATCCAGGGACATCCTCTCTCACCATGAAGGAGTTGCCATTCTATTCATGAACTGCACGATCACGGATGACTTCTGATTGTCAGTTCTCATCGCTTTACTTACCTTGAAAAAAAGAAGAGAGTGATTACGCCCGGTTGATCGTGTTCACGGCATTGACCATTGCCTCGACGGATGACAGCACGATATCGTCCCCGCTCCCGCTGGCATCGAAGATCCTCCCGTGCTCGTCTTCAACCGCAATGGTCACGTGGCACATGGCGTCAGAGCCGCCCGATATCGCCTCGATGTTGAACTCCTTGAGCTGGAGCTTCGTGGGCGTGATCCCGAGGATGGCGTTCAGCGCCGCATCAACGGGCCCGTTCCCTACCGCGGAGAAGACATGTTCTTTTCCTTTTACCATAGCCCTGACGCTTGCTGTCGGGATGACATGGTTGCCGGTCATGATGGCAATGTCTTCCAGATCGAACGCTTTATTGTTCAGCTCGATGCCCATCTCTGTTTCCGCAATCTCGTAGAGATCTGCGTCTGTCACCCGCTTTCCGCGGCTTGCGATGGCCTTCACCTTCTCGATGATCGCATCCAGCTGCAGATCTGTCGGATCTATGCGCACATCGGTCAGCATCTGCCGAACTGCATGCCGGCCTACGTGCTTCCCGAGGGTTAGCCTCCGGCGATGCCCCACCATCTCCGGTGTCATGATGCCCGGCTCAAAGGTTGCCGAGTTCTTGATAACTCCGTGTGAATGGATCCCGCTCTCATGGCTGAAGACATTATCGCCGACCACCGGCTGTGTGGGCGGGATTCCGATGCCACTGAACCTGGAGATAAGCCGGGAAGTCTCGACCAGCCGCGTCTTCTCAATGCCGGTTTTAATACGGTACATCGACTCCATGATCATCACGGCCTGGGCAAGGTCAGCATTGCCGGCCCGTTCCCCGAGCCCGTTAACGGTTACCTGCACCTGCGAAGCACCGGCTTCCACGGCAGCGATCGTGTTTGCAACTGCAAGCCCGAAGTCGTTATGGCAGTGAACATCGATGGGGCACCTTACTTCCCTGTTGATACGAGTGATGAGTGTCTTCATCGCCGATGGCGATATGACACCTACCGTATCCGGCACATTGATGATCGTGGCTCCGGCGTCTGCGGCGGTCTGGAAGACTTCGATAAGATAGTCCCAGTCCGTCCGTGTGGCATCCATTNCCGAGAACATACAGAGCTCGGAGTGCTTCCGGACATGGCCGATGATATCGGCGGTGATCTCAAGCACCTCCTTCCTTGTCTTGTTGATAGTGTTCTCCCGCTGGATATCCGATGTCGGGATGAAGACATGTACCATGTCGACATTGCAGTCAAGGCAGGTGTCCACGTCTGCTTTTGTTGAGCGGGCGAGCCCGCAAATCACTGACTCGAGACCGAGCTTTTTAATGGCGGTTACCGTCTCTTTCTCGGCCTTCGAGGATGCAGGGAATCCTGCCTCGATTGCGTAGACGCCGATGTCAGAGAGCTGGCGTGCGATCTGGAGTTTCTGTTCAAAGGTGAATGCAATCCCCGGGGTTTGTTCGCCGTCCCGGAGCGTAGTGTCAAAAACAGTCACTTCTTCACGAGCTGCGCTATCGGTGAAGAAGACGATCCCC
>DADR01000074.1 GCA_002495055.1 Methanoregula sp. UBA247
GCTATCCCGGGAACCCTGGCCACAACGGTCACCTGGGCTGTGCTGATGATCGGGCAGAAACGCAGGTGATCCAGGGATACTCCGTGATTTCCGTGCGTGACTGGAGAAAAAACGGTCAGGGAACAGAGCAGTGCCTGGTTCATGTTTACGTGGACACGGGAAAAAAGAACGGGGAATCCCTGTTACCAGGACTCGGTGAACGCCATGCCGGTGTAAATATCTTCGAGACGGGACTTGTGGCCCCGCTCCATGGCGGCAAGGTCCATGAAGAGCTTCTTCTGGGCTGCATCTGCCTGGGCTTCTGCAAGCTGGGTGTACATCTGCATCGCTTCAAGTTCTTTCTTGATAGAAACAACAAGGCCATCGAGTGGTTTCATATCAGCAGACAGTGGAGGACTCGGCATTGCATTTGCAACCTTGTAGTCCTTCTTTGCCTCAAAGTGCATCTTGGCGACATCCTTTGAAAGCATTCCCTGCAAGAACTCCCGGTGCTGTTTCTCCTCGCCGGCAAGTTCGGCAAAGAGTTTTTTGAGTGCCGGGTCTTTTACTTTGTCCGCAATGGTTCGATAAAATGTGTAAGCCTCAACTTCCCTGTCGATGGCGGTTGAAATAATCTTCTTTGCATCTTCTGTCTTCATTTTCGTTGCTCCTTGATAAAGTAAAATATTACCACTTACCCTATATAAGAGCATTGGTTATTTTAGAAACAAAGAGGAATCAGTTCCCTTGATGAGGTTTTCTGAGGAGGATATACGGATTGTGGTCATCACTTTACATTTTTTACGTATACCTTTCGGAATTCTCACACAAGGCCAGTGATCACCACACCTTCCCCCTATGTAGGACTACGTATGGAGGCCGGTGACGGCCGCCAACCACGTCTCACTCTTTCTCTTTCATCTTCCAGACGTGGAGCACCCAGAGGAACGAAGCCAGAGTTGCGACAACGGTAGAGAGGATAAGTAAGGGCACATACCACCACTGGGCACCCATTGTTCCGTCCATTACCCCGCTTCCGGCAATTGTCGCTATCGTATTTGGCACCAGAGCAGCGGTACCGAGAATCGTGAGATAAGCAGTAACCAGTGCGAAGCGGTTATTTATGTTCTGGAGCTGGTTGTTATAGATACTCTGCATCACTTCAAGTCCTGATGAAAGCACGTTTGACATCTGTTCTGAAAGTTCGATATGACGGTCGATATTGTCGGATAATATCCCGATCCTCCCAAGAAGTTTCTCGTCGTTGGTGATCAGGTCTGCATCCCCATACCGCAGCGAATCGACCACATCTTTTGTCGCCCAGAGCACATTCAGGTAATCTATGAGGACATGCTTCATGTGATAGATGTCATGGGCGACCCTTCTCTTGGCTAATTTTTCTTCGATGAGCGATTTGCTGATCGCATCGCCATGCATCTCGATCTCGCGGAGGTACTCGAAGTTGCGGTCATTGTTCTCATCAATGATCCGTTCAAGGATGAGCGTCACTTTGTCCACAAGCACCTCATCTGTGATCTTTTTAAAAAACTGCGGGGAGTACCGCGAAAATCTCAGGAGCCGGTTGATCTCATCGGAATGCACGGTCAGGATGAAATTGTCACGGATAAGAACAAAGAGAGGGTGAACGGTCATCTTCTCTGCCCGCACGGTCGCCGAAGGGAGCATGATGCCAAGTTCAGTATCATAATCTTCGTATGCTGAGTAAAAACCTGTTGTCAGTTTCGGGATCGGGATCCGGGAAAAACCGGCTTCCTGGGCGATCTGCTCAATTTGTTGGGCATCATCTTTAGTGCTGCAGTCTATCCATGCGATACTCGCATTGCTGATGGCAGTCATGTATTCTAAAAGAGGGCGGTCCACCAGACGGTCGATCCTGCCATCCTTATAGAGGATGATACAGAAACTGAGTGGAATTGGCCCGGTAACCTGGGGTGACTGGAGGGTATTTGGTATTTTCATGATGGCACCTCATGAACCCGGTGGAATGCTGCCGGTTGTCTTACGAGGTATTGATACCGGAAGTGTATATAGGTGGCTGTTTATTCAGTGAGCAAATCGCTGGGCGGCCGGAGATTGCCGGAATACTTATTATCCAGCATGCACCTCTCCGGTTATGCATAATCGCTGGCATATCTTCGCTGTGGTATTTATCACTGTTTTTGTCATTTCTGGAGGGTGTACATCAACTACTTCGTCGCCCGCTGGTCCCGCTGATACGGGAACTCCCACATCCTCACAATCTGTACAATCGCAAGAGCAGTCCCCTGAATTATCAAAGACGTTTACCCTGACCGCGGACTCCCTCACCCCGGGTTCAGTTCTTCCTGATGTCTACACCTGTAAGGGTGCGGGGGAATCTCCTGCAGTTTCCTGGGAGGGTATACCAACCGGAACAAAAAGTCTTGTGCTTATCCTTGATGATCCCGATGCACCCAATGGCAGGTTTACCCACTGGATTGTCTATAATATCCCGCCGGAATCCGGTAACCTTGCACAGGCACAGCCGAACGCAAAAGTGCTCGCCAACGGGGCACAACAGGGAGAAACCAGCGCCGGTTCAAGAGGATACTACGCACCCTGCCCGCCAATCGGGGCATCGCACCGGTATATTTTCACGATGTATGCAGTTGACATGGATATCACCCAGCCGACTGCGGACCGGGAATCTGTTGACTGGGCATTAACCGGGCATACGATCGCAAAAACGGAGTTTACATCGACGTTTAAACGGTGACTGGCTGAATTTTTTTTATTTTTGATTCCGGGTTGAGATCGCAAAAATAGCGGTGACTGCAACAGCCAGAAGAAAACTTGTAAAGAATCCTATTGTATAACCTACAGACGTGATGATGATACCCGTTACGAGCGGCCCGGCAGAATGCCCGATATCCAGGGTAGCGGAGAGCGCTCCCATCGACGCTCCGATCTGTTCTTTTTGTGCAATATCAGCGACGTACGCACTGGTAGCGACGGTAGCGACTGAAATGCCAAGGCCAAACACGGAACTGACGATAAGAACCGTAAAAAACCCGGTAGTGAGCGGGATTAAGGCAACAGAACTGCCAAGAAGGATAAGACCTGCGGCGATCTGAACGCGTTTATCGAAACGGTCAGCAAGCTTCCCGAAGAACGGCTTGGTCGCAGCAATGATCAGTACCTGCACGGCAAAGACAATCCCCGTCAGGAAAGGGCTGATGCTCTCGGAAGCAAGAAAGAGGGGAAGAAATGTCTCGAACGCGCCAAACGAAAAGTAGGTCGCCATATCAACAAGGGCAGTGGCACGGAGCCCGGCATGGGAAAAGAATGTTACAAAACTTAAGCGGAAGCGCGAAACCGGGACCAGGGTGGGCGTTGCCTCATGCCTCTCGGGATACATAAGCGTCATCAGGAGGACAGGTACAGCGGCGAGTGCAGCAGCAACGTACACCATATGGTAGGGTATCAGACCCGGATACATCACGAATGAGGAGATGATGACCCCCCCGGCGAGAGGAGCAATTGTCCTCCCTATGAGTGTCGCGGATGAGTACTGTCCCAGCATTGCACCTTTGGTTTTGGGGAACCGTTCTGCGATAACCGCGGAGATAACCGGGCCGAGGATCGCTGTAGCGGTTCCATGGAAGAATCGGACAGGGATAAGCCAGAGCGGGTCGGTGATGAGCAGGTACAGGAGTGGGGCAGACAAAAACACGACTCCTGAAGTGATCAGAAGCCTCTTTCTTCCTATCTGATCCGAGAGTACTCCGACCGGAAACGAGAAAAGGATCCCTGCTAATGGGGAAACAGCAGCAACAAGCCCGATTATCACATCGTTTGCACCAATAGCCTGCGAAAAGAGGGGAAGTACCGGGTTTTTTGATATCGTAGTTGAAAATATCGCAAAGAAACCCAGAAGGAAGAGGTAATATATCATCCGGCGATCAGGAGAGAACCACGGTGCCGTAGATTCTAAAAGCCTCATGAGCAGTACCGTGATTGGCAGTGATCAGGAATAAGGGTAATGACGATTGCGTGCAGGAACAAACCCATAACCTATTAGTGATTACT
This sequence comes from Methanoregula sp. UBA247, assembly GCA_002495055.1. Lineage (GTDB taxonomy): Archaea > Halobacteriota > Methanomicrobia > Methanomicrobiales > Methanospirillaceae > Methanoregula. The sequence continues at coordinate 4,048 of DADR01000074.1, forward strand.
ACCCAAAAATTTCCGTATGAAGAAATCTGTAGCTTTGAGGATCGAAGTCATAATCATGGTGGTTCTGGCATCACTCATGTTTTTCCCTGTCGCCGGTATGGTCTATCCCCCTCCCACCTCATTTTCATCCGCAGCAAACATCTCCAGTCCTGTTGCCGGTGCAACGAATGTAACTGCTACCCAGTCTGAAAAACAATTTGTGGGTGCAAGAATTTCATCGGGAACTCCAGCTGCCGGTGACCTGGTTACAATTAACGGCATCGTAACCGGAGGCATCCTTCCGGATGAGGTCCGGATCTGGGTATTTGCCGGTAACTCTGTGAACGTTTCGCTTGTCACAGTAAATGCCGATGGCACGTTCTCGATGACGTACTCAACAAACGGATTGCCCCTGGCAACATATTATGTCTATATCCAGAGCCCGGGTGCAAACGGGAAGTTCAATATCGATTTCGAGGAGTCAGGTGTCTATTCAGGTCAGGTTGTCAACACCCAGACCAATGCATTGATCTTCAACTTTACCGGCACAGGAGGTGTCCAGGATGCAGCTGCCTCACAGGCTCTCTCCGATGCAATCAACAATCAGGGGGTTGATGATGCCTATACAAAACTCACCTTCCAGCTGGGATCTCCGAACACCACGCCGGTGGCAGTACAAACAACTGCTGCTGTACCGGGAACCTCTTCAACCCCCACGGCCAAGTCCCCGCTCGCTCTGGAAATTACCGGACTGGCGCTGGTGATTGGTGGCACGGGCGCGGTGATGTGTGGGAGAAAACGAGGATAACGTTTTTGTGAAGACGGGAATTTTCGCTGACCAAACCACGAGTTCATAATCAACTGATGAACAATCCCTCCCGGGGAGATACCGGTCAGATTTTCCCTTGACAAGACAGGTAATGCCCGAGGATCTTTTATTCATATAAAAAAGAAGGAAACGGAAGACCCCTGGGAGGTGTTTATTATGGGTAATGTCTGTCGGGATCTTCCTGAATCGTTACCTAATCTGTAATAATAATAAAATCTGGCATGGCAATGACGCATTGCAACTATAGATGATTTATTTAATTATTCTTTTTTTTTTAGGATCGATGAATCCCGGAGAACTATTCCTTACCTTTTTTTCGGTCTTCTGAGATTTTTTTTAAAAAAATTGGGAACAATTAATCCCGAAACGTTCGATCCTGTACTCTTTTGTGTATCCTCACTCCAGTGTGCGTCGGTACGTGGCTATACCAAGGATAAACATTGCACCGGAGAATATCAATAATGCAACCAGGTCCATACCAATGACATCGAGTCCCTGCCCGCGGAGGATAATACCCCTGAGTGCATCAATACCATAGTATTCCGGATTGATTACGGTAATCCAGCGCAGCCAGTCAGGCATCCCTATCACGGGATAAAACGCCCCGGAAGTCATGAATAAGATAAGGTTAAGAAATGCGACAACGGATGCGTATTCCTGCTGGGCAGAGAATCGTGACGCAAACGATACCACAAGACTGGTGACACCGACACACGCGATAAATATCACGAGGGCGACTAAGAGGAAGACTTCAAAACTCTGGATCGCAATGCCGGTAATTAAAATGTCGATTAAAAAGATAGTAAACCCGGCAATAAATGCCCGAACGGTACCACTGGAGATGATCCCGGCGATGATACTTGTGCGCTTCACCGGGGTGACAAGATAACCCTCGTGGATCCCGGCTTCACGGTCCCGTATAAGGGCGATCCCTCCGCCAAACATGGTTGAACCGAAAATTGCCATCATGATGACACCGACGCCGAAGAACTGGATATATTTGATATCCCCGTAGATCTTGTTGACCATCACCGGATTATGTGCCCCGAGCGTGGCGAGGACCCCGCGAACTGCCGATTCCACCAGAGAAGGAATGATGGAGTTCGAACTGTCGACATAGAGACGGACTGCATGGTCATTGGATATTTTTGAGGGAAAAACAATAACAGCCGATATCAGTCCTTTTGCGAGGTCATGTTTGGCTGCAGATTCATCGGTATATACCATGACATCCAGCAGTTTTTCAGCATCTTTCTGGGAGATATGATTGAGTGCCATTTTGGATTCAGTAAACAGAGGTGTATCATCATAGGGTGGCACTTCCTGGACGACCCCGACCGGAATATGACTGATGGTCCCGCCCATTGCATTGCCAAAAATGATAAGGTACATGATGGGCATCGAAAGTGTCATGATGACCACAAACGGATTACTAAGAAATTTCTTGAAATCCCGTTTGAAGATCGCGACTGCGCCCCGGATCATAATCGCCGCCCCCCGCTTGAAGGTTTTGCCTCCGGCTGTCCGCCATCATCCAGTTTTTTGCCGGTGAGGTGGATGAATACATCTTCCAGGGATGGTGACCGGATCGATATTGACGTCATGGGAGTGGAAAATTTTTCAAAGACTGCGACAATTTCCGGCAATACTTTACTCCCGTTCCTGGCAGAGATGATAACCTTTTGTTCCTTGACTGCAACCGAATTGACCAGGGAAATTGCCTTAAGCGCCGGTAGTATTTTATCATCAACCCGGTCAAAACCGATCTCGATTAAGTCCCCTGCGGGGATCAGTTGTTTGAGGTTTTCCAGAATATCCAGCGCAATAAGCCGTCCTTTATCGACAAAGGCGATACGGTTACAGAGTTTTTCTGCTTCATCCATGTAGTGGGTGGTCAGGATGATGGTCGTCTTTTCTTCGTTCAGCCTTGCAATCTGTTGCCAGACCTCATGCCGGGCTTCCGGGTCAAGACCGATGGTCGGTTCGTCCAGGAACAGGATGAGCGGGTGATGGATAAAAGCCCGGACAATCTCAAGTTTCCGTCGCATACCCCCGGAAAAAGTCTGGACTTTCATGTGGGCACGGTTATCAAGCCCCGTCATCTCAAGGAGCTGCCATATCCGTTCATCCAGGATACGGTCGTCCACATTAACGAGTTTTCCGTAAAATTCGAGGTTGTCATACGCAGTAAGTTCGACATCCAGCGTGCTGTTCTGCGGGCAGACCCCGATGATGCTACGGATCTTTTCCGGGTCACGGAGGATATCATAGGTGTCAACGCAGGCCGTGCCGCTTGTCGGGCGGAGCAGGGTGGTCAGTACCCGTATAAGTGTACTCTTTCCCGCTCCGTTAGGACCCAGAAGTCCAAAGATCTCTCCCCTCATGACCTCTAACGTGATGTCATCGACAGCAGTTACACTCCGGTTCTTCTCGTAAAAGATCTTGGTCAGGTGGTCAATTCTGATGATGCCGGGATTGTCGGGATGACTGCTGCAGCTGGGCATGGGTTCTGCCAGATCCTCTTGTGCTACCTCGCCTTTCGTGGCAGGTCGGGTCATAGGATACTGATCTGATGGTTCGGTGTGGTAGTACTTAATCTGTGCTTATCATGCTAAATGAGGGGCATGGGGAAAATAATTATCCGTCATCAACGACAATCCTGCTCCACAAGAGGACTCACTAAAATCAGGAGAATACCGTGATTACACTCCGTTTTTACCGGATTTATGATATTGGCAGGGAGATAGATCTCAACTGGCTGGAAAAGGCCCTCGCCCAGAATTACTTTGCGGTACGAACGAGTTTTGTCCGGGTCAAGCAAAAGTCCATCATGATCGAGGATCCTCCTCTCATGATCCAGATGAACCCCATCCGGGTGGAGCGGGACGGAAAACCCTTTGAGTTCTCGGTTGTTGCCCGTGTCTATGATATCGGGGTCATCAGTTTCTGTTTTATTTATGAAAACAGGGATGCACATTATTCCACGCTTGAAGAGATCGCGTTTTTGTTTGCCGGCCAGGAAGGGTTGTCGGAATTCTATGTCCAGTACCTCAAAACACTCGGGGAGATCATCAAACCGCATATCAAAAATTTCGCAATCAACCCGGACTTCTTTGAGGATTACACGGTCTATGTGACAGACCGCAGGGATGATTCTATCGATCCAGTCCCGCTCCTGATTGGTGAAAAGACCAATATTTCACCCCAGATGAGGGAAGAGATCCTCAGGAATACACTGAGTTATACCACGGATGATCTTGCGATACTCTCATGGGATTCAGCGCTCCTCTGCAACCCGGAAAGCCCGACAGACCTGATTGACCTCATAGAATTTGCCAACGTGCAGGTGCTTGAGCTCCGGTACTATGACCGGGAACTGGCCCGTGAGATGGAGGAGATGTATGATAATATTGAGCATGCTGACAGGCTCTCCCAGTATAGCCGGAGTCGCCAGTACCATGCAATTATGGCAAAGCAGATGAAGACATCTGCCGAGATATCAGAAGTGATTGAAAAAGTTGACAACCTGATCAAAGTCACGGAGGATGTCTATTACGCCCGTGTCTATGCAACAGCTTTAAAAGTGCTCCGGAGCGGGCAGTGGAGTGAAAGCGTGACCCGGAAGATCGATGTGATCCGGGAAAACTATTCAATGCTTTCGGATGAAGTGCGGATCCAGCATTCAAATACTCTCGAGTGGGTAGTCATCGTCCTGATTGCCCTTGAGTTCGGGCTCGCCATCTGGCAGAGCATCGGGTGAACTGTTCATTGCATGGGTGAAGAAGACTGGCAATAGTAAACCGTTTTTTTAGCCCGGCAAATCTTCGAACCGGAAAAACTTTCCGGCAACTCCTGATATCCATTGTATTTTACCGATGAGTCCCTCAAGGGCACCAGGTATATTCGTATGATGCATGAGTTCTTTGGCACCACACCGTATGCACTATCTATACCTTTATTGTTGAGAATAAATGATGGACTGTCATGTCACAGCAGAACCCGTTACCCTACATAATTCTGGGGATTCTCGTCATTCCTGCACTCTGGCTTGTCTATGCCGGACTTGCCGGTGGCAGCAGGACACTGTATCTTATAGCCGCGGTTGTCTGGGTAATCCTTGCAGCATTCATATCAGCGTCGGTGAAAATAGCTGACCAGTGGGAGAGAGTTGTGGTATTACGCTTGGGAAGGTTCACTGAACTGAAAGGGCCGGGGGTATTCTTCATCATTCCGGTCATAGAGAAGGTCGCTTACTGGATTGATAACCGGATCATCACGACATCGTTCAAGGCCGAAAAGACCCTCACCAAGGATACTGTCCCGGTTGACGTTGAAGCAGTACTCTTCTGGAAAGTTCTCGATTCCCGGAAAGCAGCCCTTGAAGTTGAAGATTACCGGTCCGCGATCAGCTGGGCATCCCAAACCGCTCTTAGGGAAGTCATCGGGAAATCGTTTCTCTCCGATATGCTGGAAGGGAGAGAAAAACTCGATAAGGAACTGCAGAAGATTATCGATCTCCGGACAATCGAATGGGGGGTCCATGTCAGTTCAGTTGAAATCCGGGACGTCCTGATACCCAATGAGCTCCAGGATGCCATGTCCATGCAAGCACAAGCGGAACGGGAGCGGCAGGCACGGGTGATCCTCGGAGATTCGGAACGGCAGGTTGCCGAGAAGTTTGAAGAAGCGGCAAAGACCTACCAGAATAATCCCGTTGCCCTGCACCTGCGGGCGATGAACATGCTCTATGAAGGGCTGAAGCAAAACGCCACCCTTGTTATTGTCCCCTCCACGGTCCTCACTACAATGACCCTCGGGGATATGACCGGAACGGTATCGCTTGCAAAGATGCTGACTGAACCTGGAACGGATAAAAACCAAAAAATCGAATCAGCCCCGGCAGACAAGGATAATTCCACTAAATCCCCGTAAACCGTGGCTACCGGGACCGGGTCAGGTCTATAAAAAGAGTAGAAATACTCATGTCCCTGATTTTTACCTGACGCAGGATTTTAAAGTACACGCTCATTGTCCGAGTAGAGTAGTAGTAAGCTAACATAGGATAAACAGGGAAAATTCCCGATCAACAGCTTCATTTTTAAGGGATTTACCTGGCAGAATGATATCATGGGATAATTATAGACAATGAACATAATATGTGGTACCTGAATAAAAGGAAGAATATGCATGGTATTCGAATGCCAGCAGTGCGGGGAGTGCTGCCACCACATGGGGCAGATCCACACAATAAAAGAGACCCACAGCGACTTTGAGTTCCTGGTCAATAACCAGTATACCGGTGAGAAGACAGAGGTCATTGTTGATTCGGACAAGCGCCTTCTCTTCTCAGATAAAAGAATTTTTCTGGTTCACCCGGAAGCCTGCCCTTTCCTGAGGTATAAACCGGAGGACAGGAAAGCCTATTGCTCAGTCCACCTGACCCGTCCGGAGATCTGCAGGGATTTCGGGTGTTGGCGCCTGCTCATCCTGAATGCCCGTGGAGCGAGAGCAGGACGGATTATGTGCCAGCGTGCATTTTTTTCCGATGATGCTGACCTGACCCGGCTCTGGAAGACCTCAATCGATGTTCTGATCGAACCGGATGATGGGGTGTGGGATGACAAGATAACGAGGATTCTGATAAACGCTGGTTACATTGTAAGAAAGTAAAAAAAGGGGACCGGTCTTATTGAGCGGGAGGAATCGCTTTTGGGACGGCGCATAACTGGCCGAATTTGTTTATACCATAGGATGCCAGGATTGTCTCATCATCCATTTTTTTCTCGCCGATGCCAATCCTGCTCAACTTGTCACGAATAATTCTGATATTCTTCTCAGTGTGCTGCATAACGGTAGATTATATTCCTTTTATGACACGATAAAGAGATGCTTTATAAAAATACGAATATTTTTTACTACTAAAAATCAAGCGTGAATCCCAATCTCAGAATGGGATACAGAACAGTAAAACCAGGGAAGAACCTGACAGGTCTGTATCACGTGCACTGGAATTTTAAAAAGGAGATGTTGTCAGAGGTACCGGTTCTTTCTTAACCAGTCTGCCTGCGGGGGAAGATAGCGGTAAATGATATCACACTTCTCATCTTGGAAAGACCACGGGGTAACAATCAGGATATCCCCCTCCCGAATCCATACCCGCTTCTTGATTTTCCCTTTAATCCGGCCCATGCGGGTGACCCCGTCATAGCAGCGGACGCGAATATGGTTTGCCCCCATCATCAGGTCTGCAAAAGCGAACTGTTCATTGGCCCATTTCTTGGGCAGGCGAACACGAACAACCGGTGTCCCGTCCGCATTTACTGCGTTTGGATCAACATCATCTTTATTATTATTAGGTCTAATTCAGACAACTCCGTTACTCTGTATATCTATGACGTGGAGGACAATGAAGGTATGCATTATCCATATAACCAAATACCCGGCCCTGCCAGAGAAAGAAGAAAAAATATAATTGATTAACCCGGTAATTATTCTTCACCAGTAGTCCGCATTCAACAGGAAACACCTCTGCGACAGGAATTGAAACGCCATTGATGAGTAGGTTTTGGCTGGCTCCTGACTGGCTTTTAAAGGAAAAAGGAGAGAATCCCCCATGAGCCTGCCTCGTATTCTGTCAAAACGCGATCTCATCTGGGACGTTCTGATTCTTGTATCTGCTTTTACAGCAGTAGTAGTAAATCTTATCGGACTCCTCAACGGCATTTCCGTGGTAATCCCCCACATCCTCTATATTCCGGTGGTACTTGCCGCGTATCGTTACCCAAAGCAGGGACTATTCATTGCAGGCTGCATCGGGGGGACGTATTTTCTGATGGTTATCCTGGTTACCGGGATCTCATCCGATATTATCATTGAAGCACTTGCACGGGCTGTGGTGGTGGTGGTCATCGGGTGGCTTATTGCATGGCTCTCACACAGGCTCGTTGAGAGTCAGGATCTCTATCAGGGGCTCTTTTACCATTCAGAGGCCGGAAGTATTCTCGTAAGGGACTCAGAACATGGGAGGGTTATTGAGGAAGTGAATTACAAAACCGCCGAACTTCTGCACAGGAAGATATATGATCTCACCGGGAAACCACTCACCATCTTCTGGAGCAGGGATTTTGAGGAGGATATCTTTTCCCGGCTCACCCGAGAAGGTCCCGTCTACGCAACGGAGACAAAATTTTTACTACCCGATGGGGGAATCGAAACGGTTCTTGTCTCGGCAGCACCACTTCCCCAGGGGAGGACTATCATCACGTTTACAGAAATTACCCGCCGTGTTTATGCCGAGAAAGCATTGCAGGCTGCCAATAATAAACTCAATCTCCTTTCCCGCATCTCAAAAGATCATCTCCAGCGAACGGTTGACCAGATGGTTGAAACAGTAAAAAATGCGGATGCACACTGTGATGATTGTGTTGCACGGGTTTTTTTTAACCAGATGAGGGTTCTTTTAAAAAATTTTTCCCGCCAGCTTATCCTCGCCGAGTCATATAAAAATCTCGGGATCTCCCCTCCGGTCTGGCTGGGTGTCCAGCAGATACTCAAATCCAGAACTCCTCCCCTTAGCTCCGGGTCCGTTTCTGCCAGGTTCTGGACGGAAAGACTCGAGATTTATGCCGATCCTCTCTTTAAGGACGTCCTCATCCACCTGGCCGAAAATGCGATCAATCATGGGATCAAAATCAAGAACCTCATCGTCACGTATCATGAGACCCGTGACGGGCTCGATCTCATTTTCGAAGATGATGGCATCGGGATTCCAGTCGATAAGAAACAACACATATTCGAGTATGATGCCGGGGGGCATGCAGGTATCGGGTTATTCATCTGCCGGGAGATCCTCGGGGTAACGGGTATAACTATCACAGAAACCGGGATTGAAGGGAACGGTGCGCGGTTTGTGATCAATGTACCCCGTGATGGTTACCGCATAGAAGGAACAGGAGAGGACGCCCCGGTCCGTTCTCTTTATGAAAGCCCGGAAGCAGTGGATCTTCGTGGTGAGCGGCACCCCACCGGTACTATTGTCAGGGAACTTTCTGCAGCGGAGTTTCCGGTTGCAGAAGCGCTCTGGACAGATTATCACGGGACGAAGGGAGATCCGCGGACTGACCGCATATTTGCAGGATTTTTCGATGATGAGGCTGTTTCAGTTGCGCGGTGTCGGAAGCATATGGATGGGTTTGAGTTAGATGCCGTTTTTACACCATCCGCTTACCGTGGTCATGGGTATGCTCATGCCGTACTTTGGGGTCTGGTTGAAGCATGCGGGCGCGACATTCTCTATATGCATTCAGTAAAAAACCTGACCGGATTTTACAGCCATTTTGGTTTTGTCACTATTGCAGAGAGTGAGCTTCCCCAATCAATCCGGGAGCGGTATGCATGGGCGGCAGGTAATATGGAAGGTGCCGAGGTGTCCCCGATGAAACGATCTCCCATTTCCTGAAAAAACAGTTTTCTCCTCATTGTCACTCTATATCTTATCCTTTCTAACGGGCGGTTGCTCGTAGTTCTTCCTTATCTGCTGATCTCAAGGTCGGTTCACTTTCTCCCTGCACACCTCACTCCTTAATAGAGAGTTCATCGATTCTTGTAATTGAAGTGATGATTGGCAAGGGCACATATCTTAAACAGCTGACAGCCGCCACGCTCCGGATGAAATCGGTGGTTGTGGGAAAAGAGCTGGAGGGCAGTTCACCCCCATCAGTCTTCATCGGGAGCTGGAATTACCCGGATGTGTACGCCGGTCCGATGATTGCTCCACTCCATGGTGACACCGCGATCATGGATATGCCCGAATCATGGATCTCCGGACACAAAACCCAGGAGGAGATCATCGGTTACCGCCTCAACCTGGTAAGAGGCAAGCACAGGGTTAACGCAGCTGATCTTGATAACCGGTTTGTCGAAAAACTCCAGGAGATCTCCCTCTCGGACACCTCTGTCGAGAGCGAAGTCTTGTTTGAGAGAGTCCCGGCGGGAACCACATTTTCTGAGGAACTCACACCCTTTGGGCCCAGTGCCCCGATTGAGCGGTTTGAGATCGAGCACGGGAGATGGGACCGGGATCTGGAGAAAGTCTATTACGATACTGACCTGAAATCTGCGGATGCCGTTGTTGACCTCCACAAAAACGGGATGCCTTTCTCCAGCATCCAGAAGGCTTTTTCCGTCGGAACCATGGGACGGGACCGGGGGCGGCACCTTGTCCCAACCCGGTGGTCCATTACTGCCTGTGATACCATAATAGGTGATCGGCTTCTACGGGAAGTGAAAAAATGCCCGGTACTCGACACATGGCGGGTACATGAATATTCCAGCCTGAAGAACAATTACGCGGTGATACTCATGCCGACCCACTGGCAGTATGAATGGTCGGAAGCGTTCCTTCACGTGCTGGGCAATGAGGAACTTGTGTTCTCCGATCATGAGGGAGCCCGGAAGAAGACGGAATATTCACCCCTGGGCGGGTGCTATTACTCCTGCAAGATGGCAGTGCTCGAGGCACTCGCAGAGGAGCAGAAACAGGCCGGGGCAATTATCCTGCGGGAGGCACTCCACGGATATGTACCGATGGGGGTATTTAATGTACGGGAGAACGTGAGGAGCGCAATGCGCCAGCCCGCACAGGAGTTTGAAGATATCCGATCAGCCCTTTCCCATGTCTCGGAAAAATTCACGCTCCCTATGCAGCGGTTTATTGAGGAGGGTAACCTGCTCGCGAGCACTCTCCGAGGGCGGCAGTGTACGCTTCGTGACTTTTCCTCACCGCCCCCCGACCATGAAATGATTACCGGGATGTGACTGGAGCAGAGGTTTGTTGTAATGGAGTCTGGATTTGCTTCGGGGACTTCACAGCGGATCATCCTTCACCTGGATATGGACAGTTTTTATGCATCGGTTGAGATTCAGAAACGACCCGGACTCAGAGGAAAACCTGTTATTATCGGTGCCGATCCTAAGAATGGCAAAGGAAGGGGAGTTGTGGCGACCTGCTCGTATGAAGCAAGGGCATTCGGGATACGGTCAGCAATGCCCATATCACAGGCATTCATTCTCTGTCCGCATGCGGTATTCCTTCCCCCGGACTTCCCGAGGTATGTGAAAGTTTCTGCCGATGTTATGGCGATCTTAAAAGCACAGGGTTTCCCCCACCAGCAGGTGAGTATCGATGAGGCATTCCTGGATCTGAGCCGGCTGGGGGTATTCCCTGCGGCAACAGATCTTGCAGTGCGGATAAAGGACACCATCCTCACACACACCGGATTGACCTGTTCGATCGGTCTTGCACCGACAAAAGTTGTCGCGAAGATCGCTTCTGATATAAACAAACCTAATGGTCTTACCCTTGTCGAGCCAGAGAACCTGTTCTCGTTCCTTGCGCCGTTGCCAGTGCGAAAGATACCTGGTATCGGGAAGAAGACGGAAGCAGATCTTTTCGAGATGGGCATCAGGACAATAAAAGATCTGGCGGCGTACGATATCCAGGTACTTATCGCACGGTTCGGGCGTTCTGCAATCGCATTGCAGGATATTGCAGCCGGTATTGACAGGGAGGAGGTCAAAGAACGGGACGGTATGAAATCTGTATCCCGTGAAACGACGTTTACTGAAGATACTGATGACGTTAAGCTGATTGCTGCGACAATGGATGCACTAACTGAAGAAGTGTGCCGGAATCTTACCGATGAATCCCTGCATTGCAGGACGGTTACGGTTAAAGTGCGGTACCAGGGTTTTATCACCAGGACGAAAGCCCGGACACTCCCCCATTACACAGGTGATCCGGCAACGGTGCGCATGTGTGCCCACACCCTGCTCCGCGATATTTTTTGTGGCCAGAAGATCCGTCTTCTCGGCATACGGCTTTCCTCGTTTGATATGTGCGACGCCCGGCAAATGATTCTTGATGTGTAAATAACCATGATTTCATGACGATGATTGTCCTGTTTATATAGATAAAATATGGCTTATTTGTCCTGGTGTTTGTGTAATAACAAATAACGCAGAGCAGCATCGATTTGGTGGAACCGGAAGGCTGCGAAAAATCAGCTAAAAGTATAGTATAATAATTATTGGTATTTGATAGGAGGAAACGACCAACAGCTCTCGCATGATGGTTGGTTCAGAGTTGTGTGTTAGTGAATTCAGTATGTGTGAACGGGACCTGCACAGTTTAAATAAAAACCTCCTCTGATAATTGTAATTAATCTTAATTATTCTTTATAATATTTAAACATTATTTTTTTGAAATTTCTAATATTTTTAACATTTACATCAATCGCATGAAAATTTTCTGCAAAATACACAATTATTTAATAACATTGCAAATAGTGAGCCCAAAAACCGTTCTTTGATTTATTGCATTACCTGGAGATAATGCAATGAAATACCGCTCTCAAACGATAAAATCAGCCAGGCACGTACATCGTATGAGCGCCGACCGGGCATCATACATTTTATTAAACTTAAAGTAACAGCTCAGAATGATCCGGTCGTTGACCTGCGCATCGTTAAGGTGACGGGTGATAATCATACGAGCCTGTATATGGCAGAACGGGGTCTCACCGGGGTGTTACTGCACATTACCCCGGGCCAGCAGCGAGATCAACCAGATTGTCTTCAATGAAGAAAAAATGTGCCGGTCTTCCCGTCTTAGCTGATAGTGTCGCATGGAAAGCGTCTGTCAATGTGAGAACCGGAGATTGTTTCATCGGGCAGGAAGGGAAAGCCCATCCCCGGGAAAATAGAGGATACCTCCCCGTGATCGCGATAGTTATCTGCATGGATGCCCATATTGGCAATGATTGATTCACTATCACGGGAACAATTCCGGCTTCAGTCTTTGGATGAGGTTTTTATGCAGCGCTACCGTTTTAAAAAAATTGATGCATTTGTCGATGGACAATCGACCGGGAACCCCGCAGGATGTGTGTACCTTAAGGACCAGAAATCCCTGTCGGTCGACGGGATGCAGCAGATCGCCCGTGAACTTGCGGGCTTTGTCAGTGAGGTTGTTTATGTCTATCCTGACGAAGGGCACACAACACTGCGGTATTTCTCATCAGAACGTGAAGTAGCCTTCTGCGGGCATGGAACGATCGCCGTAATGTATGATCTCATAAAAAACGATACAGAACTCGCACGGGATCCAATCATCCGAATCCATGTGCAGGGTAAAGAAGTCCTCGTCAGGAATGAGATTGCCTCCTCAGATTCCGTTTATATCAGTGCCCCCCTGCCCCAGTATCTCACCCTTGCTCTGACCCGTGATGATATTGCTATAGCTTTAAAAATACCATCCGGTGAAATTTCCGAAAAGGACCGGATAACCTTCATTAATGCCGGTCTTTCAACCCTGGTGGTCCCCTTAACCTCCCTTGATACCCTTCTTTCCCTCAAACCTGACCAAAAGAATCTGCGTGAGTTCTGCCTTGCAAACGGTATCGAAATTATCCTTGTCTTTTCGTGTGAAGTCTCTGCTCAGGAGAATAATTACCACACACGGATATTTGCTCCCGTGTTTGGGTATCTTGAAGATCCCGCAACGGGTTCTGGCAACGCAGCACTCGGCTACTACCTGTTACAGGCCGGCACATGGGATGGCCACATGCTCAAAATTGAGCAGGGGAAGAGCAGGGAGCATCCAAATATAATCCGGCTCGTAAGTGACGCTTCAAAGGTGCAGCGCAGTGTCTTTTTTGGGGGAAATGCCCGCGTGAGAATTGAGGGGGAGTATCTACTCTATCCGTAACCCCTGCGTACATCATTTTTCCCGGTATACTTAAGGTCAGATACTTCGATCGACAGGACTTGGAACAAAAAATACCGTTGCCCGGGATCAAATTTCCGCATGAATCATTAAAAAAACCGGCATTCAATCATCCCGGGGGCATCTATTCATACAGCTTTGTTCTGGGACTTTTGTCTGGAACTGTTTTGCTAATCGACGAGGATTGAATCACTACAGGAAGGAAAAATATGCTATTCCAAATGTCAGGATACCGATAATAAGGGATTGAAAAATAACACAAAATCGCAGTTCCAGAAGAAATATCATGGAATTCAATAATAGCCTGCCAAAAGAGGATAAGGGCCCAGATAAATGACAATCCTCCAATCAGGGGAATCCATCCGATTACAGCCAGGGGTGTTGCAGCGTAGAGAATTGCCTTATAGGTTATCTAGTATTTCTGGAGGGATTCTGCAACCACCCGACAAGGCAGAATAATACGGCAAACACACCCCAGACAAAAATAAAAATAGATGAATGCAGATTGTAACGAAACCTGTTTTAATGATTTCAGTGTTGACTGCGGATTGACCAGCAGATCTCTGAAAAGATTAATGTATTTGGATTCCATCCGATTAATTATCCTTTTATATTATTCAGCATTCGCTAATTATCAGCTGCTTCCGGATATCCGGAGGAGTGAACCAATAAATTTCATCGGATATATCGGCGAAGAATTCAGCTACACAGTTCCCCTTCCGGAGGGTACACTCTTTCCATGAACATCAGAAAATGCCGATGATTTAAAAACCGCAAAAACCCCCTGTCCCCATAGTATACCTATCTGTTTTTTGTGCACGGGAGAGATACTGTAATAACATATAAAGTGCGGAGTTCATGGAAATGGCGGGATTGATCCAACTGTCTGAAGATCAAAAAAAAGCAGGCAGGGTGATCCGGGAAATCGTCGTCCGACTCAGTAGTGCCCAGACTAAAGGTGAACTTAGCGCATTACTCGCCCACGAAATCCAGGAGTACACAATATTCGATCTCCAGATGATCGGAGGGCGGCTCAATAACGAGATCGATAATCTGCCTTCTCCCTACCGGGAAAGGATCCGCCCGTATTTTCGTGAACAGCTTTTTGGCAAGCACCATCAGCTCCTCTCACTGTACCACACAAGGGCATTTGGCAGGATGAACGATCCTATCCGTGATCCGGAAGCATTTAAAAAATTCTGCGACATGCTTCCCGAAGGATGTTCTTCATGGAATGATTCAGGTGAACGTAATCCCTACTTCCGGAATCCGAAGAACCGGTTCTTTTACTACCTTATAGCTGCATTCACAATGTTTGTCCTTGATGAGCCGGGACATCCTGTTGGCACCCCGTTTCCGGGTGGTTTCTCTGTTGAGCAGCGGGGCAGGGATTATTATTGCCTGATCCGGGACAAGGAAAAAGATGTCTTCTATTCCATCTGCAATTTCTGCCCGGCTCATCAGAGCGAGGAGAGTTGATTCAAAAATCGAAATTTATTGACTTTTTCCTCCTTAAACATCAAACAAACCCCGCTTAGTAAAAAAATCAGAACCCTGCGGGGTCTACTGCGTCCCAGCGAGCCTTTGCCTTCCGTACCAGCAGCCATGTCGGGATTACGAGGATGACTGATAAGAGAGCAAAGTACGGATCCGCAAAGGCAACTGAGGTGAAGACTACGAGGACAATACCAACAAGAACGAGGTACACAAAAAGCACCTTCACATCATACACCAGCACGTTCGGGGACAACCCGCAGAGCCAGGCCATGACACTCACGGCATAAAACGAAACAGAGATCCCGAGCACAACGGCAGGGACAAGATACGTGACTTCTCCGGAAAGGGTTGCCACGGCTGCGATAAAGGTCGCTGGTAGCACCTGGAGAATTGCAAAGGTAGTGAGCTTGCTGCCGATAAGTGTACTGACTGCAACCGGCAGACAGGCGTATGGTCCGAATGTGTCGAACATCGTGATCCACGTGTACATCGTCGATGCGATCACACCAGTGGTGATGGCAAAGATGAAGAGCAGGCCGTGAGGTGGGAAGAACGGACCGAGCAGGGCGAGGAAGAACCAGATCACGCCAAGAGGGAGGAGGAACGAGAAGATTGTCTGGCCGACAAGGCTGCCGCTCCGGTACAGGTCGAGGGTATCTTTGGTAGCGAACGGAGGGTTTGGCAGGAATGAAAACCGCCGTAAAAGTGGTGCGAAGGAGTTCCTGTATGTCTTTTCCGACCCCACTGATTCAGGATTGAACAGCACGATCGCGACCCCAAAGAGGAGTGCCAGTACGGCGCAGGAGATGAAGAGGTTTGTCCACGTGAATGCACTATTGAGCAGCAACGGCGGGAAAAAGAGCACCGGGTTCGTACCCGACATAGTCGCAAGGCCGCCCACCCCCATACCAATGGCCAGCAGGATGAGCCAGAGTACCGGTCGTGAGCGAGCATAGACAGCCGACAGGAAAAAGACGCCGCAGAGGCCGAAGAGGAATGAGAGCGTCAGTGTGAGAAGAAGGAGCAGGGTAGCTGCAAGGGAGACACCGGTAAATGGCGATGCCAGGATATACCCGAAACCAAAAGGCAGGACCCAGAGGAAGAAGTAATAGACCGTGTCCTTGACAACAAAGTTTGAGAAAATGAACTTCTCAGAGAGTGGGAGGCTCCGGGCAGAGTAGGCAAGCAGGCTTGCCTGACCGAACCGCCGGTTCATCACCTCGTTGCCCAGCAACCCGAACCCGCCGACCATGATCCCAAGCATCAGGTAGTTCGCGTGGACGATCAGTGCGAGGTTGCCGGCCGGGAGGGTTTTCCTCATCAGGGGGATGAGGAAAGACCCCATAAACGCGATCCCGAAGATCATGACCGGGAAGAGGGCAAAAGAGAGGCTGCCGAACATCGTGGAATGAACCCGCCACTCTTCTTTCACCATATTAATAAACAGATCAAACATGACGATCCTTCCGGACGAGGGAGAGGAAGAATGAGGGCAGGTGTTCGCCCCGTGCGGTCAATCCGGTAACGGGACCGGTGTGGAGCAGTGTGCCCTTATGGAGAATTGCAAACCCCGAACAGATCTCCTCGGCGACCTCGAGAATATGGGTCGAGATGAAGATAGTCTTACCCTTTTTGACATATCCAGCGAGGTAATCTTTGACGAGGTCCTGCATGATCGGGTCGAAGTTGATCAAAGGCTCGTCGATTAACGCGAGCTCCGGCTCGTGAATGAAAGCCTGAGTGAACATCAGTTTCTGACGGGTACCCCTTGATAAGTCCTTGCAGAGTACATTCTTCTTGTCAGCAAAATCGAGAAAATCGAACCACCAGTCCGCCTTCTTTTCAATGTCCGTGATTTTCCGGACCGCCGCAACGAACTCGAGGTACTCTATTGCAGTGAGGAAACTCGGCGGGGTCTCCTGCTCTGGGATGATCCCCACCAGTCCGCGGACACCGACCGGATCCCTGATTACGTCGACTCCGAGAACGGTCGCTGAACCAACTGTCGGCCGGGTCTGCCCGGTGAGCATTTTGATCATCGTGGTTTTTCCCGATCCATTAGGGCCGAGAAGCCCGAACAATGCTCCCTTTTCCACCGAAAGAGTCACATGGCTCAATGCCTGAACATCACCATAGGTTTTTGATAAATCCCGTGCTTCAATTATTGTTGTCATTTCATCACTCCGTTGCAGGCAATTCCCTGCCTTTCCTGTATTGCATCTCCTGTCATCGAATCACGTCCTGCTCATTCATCATCATGCTTTCAGCCCGTTCCAGATAAAATCCAGTCCCTCCTTAATTATCTTCTCACGTTCCGCCGGATCTGCCGTGCCAGAAGCCTGAGCGATCAAACCGGAGAGGGAAGAGGCCATCATGCAGAAAAGAAGGGACGGGTCTGTGTCCCGGATCGCACCCTCGCGGATCCCCTCCTCCACGAGGTTTCTGAGGAAGTGGAAGTGAGACATCCCCTCCTCGTGTGCAGTCGTTGAAACGAACGGGGAATAAGCAAACTGCTCCATGAACTTCAGTTTTGCAGGGTTCTGTATCCCCCACACGACTGCATTAATCCCCAGGCAGCGGATCTTTGATTGTGCAGTCTTCTCTGTGTCGAAGCCCCGGCACATCTCCTGGGCTGCCTCGCTTTTAATGCGGCGGTAGAGCGTATCGATCAGTTCCTCCTTTGTCGGGAAATAAAAAAAGAGCGTGCCGGTTGCCACACCGGCCTCTTTTGAGATCAGCGAGGTCGGGGTTCCGAAGAATCCCCGTTCAGTGAAGAGAGCGAGTGCTGTTGTAAGGATCTTTTCCCGGTTCTCAGAAGACATTTTCCCCTCATCTGCCGGCCTTTTGACCGGTTTTTGGCGAGTCATGGCTTTTCCTCAAACCCTGCTATAGTTTTTTTTAATCCTGCTGTGTGATTCATATAATTTCCTTAGGGAATTCTTTAAGGGTGCGTCCGGGTTCCGGTGCCGGTCTTCCCCGGTGTCATGAGCCTGGACCGGATCATTCCTTAACATCGGTTGAGAACATCAATTTGACGACCGGGATTATGAGCTTCGTGCGGAGCCCCCCGAGAGTACTTCTGACCTTTTTTAGTTCTTCCGGGATCGCGATCTTCTGGGGGCAGGCCTTTGTGCACTTCCCGCAGTTCCGGCAGAGGGATGCATCAGTGGCCGTTGCTCCCATTGCCCCCATCAGCATCATCCCGTACATCCCGCGGGTTATCAGGGAGTTATTGCTCATGTAATAATCATTATACAGAGAGAAACACTGGGGGATGTTCACCCCGGACGGGCAGGGCATACAATAGGCGCAGCCGGTACACCCTACCTTGATCAGCTTCCTGTACGTCCCTGCCACCTCTTCCATAGTTGCGAGTTCCCTGGAGGTCATGGAGCCGGGCAGAGCATCCTCACAGGTTTTTAAGTTCTCGGCAATGTGGTTCTCGTCATTCATCCCGGAGAGAACAACAGTCACTTCCGGGTGGTTCCAGACCCAGCAGAGTGCCCATGCCGCAGCGGACCGTTTCGTGCCCGTATCGTAGTATATCTGTTCAACCTCTTTTGGGAGTTTGCCGGCAAGCATCCCGCCCCGCAACGGTTCCATGATCATGACCGCGATATTCCTAGCGGCCGCATAGCGGAGACCCTCGGTCCCGGCCTGGTTTGTTTCATCGAGGAAATTGTACTGGATCTGGCAGAAGACCCAGTCATAGGCATCGATGATCTCCTTAAACGTCTTCCGGTCTCCATGGAAGGAGAACCCGGCGTTCCTGATCTTTCCGGCTGCTTTAGCCGAATCAAGGAATTCCAGGACACCGAGATCAAATAACTTCTTCCACTGGCTGGCATCAAGTCCGTGGAGAAGATAGTAGTCAATGTGATCAGTCTGGAGTTTTTTTAACTGGATATTAAGGATCCTGTCCATATCTTCACGGGTTTTTACGCTGAAGGGTGGCAATTTTGTAGCCAGCTTCACTTTCTCCCGGTACCCCCCCTGGAGCGCTCTCCCGAGAAACCGCTCGCTCTCCCCGCCGTGATAAGGCGCTGCGGTGTCGATGTAGTTTATCCCATTATCGATTGCCGAACGAATTTGCCGCGTAGCTCGTTCTTCATCGATACTCATCCGCTTGGTCGCAAGACGCATTGCTCCAAAGCCGAGTGCTGATAATTTATCGCCGTTTTTCGGTACTTGCCGGTATTGCATGATTATCACACTGGTACAACTGGTCCTGATATCCCGGGTTCAATAGACTGATTGGTCTAGACTGACTAGTCAATTTGTTATAAAACGTATTTAAACATACTGCTGAAAAAATCGGCAATATCCCCGTTGTGGGACGGTAAAATGACGGTAAAAAATGAGTTGAGGGGAATTATTGCTTTTCCCCAGCGTTCTTCTTTCTTTTTTCCAGACGTTCTGTCAGCTCGCCCATGACAGATAGAATTGCGGGCATAATGAAGATCGCACCCATTAATGAGAACCCGACTGCTATCAGGGTTGTGATACCGAAGTTACTGATAATGGGGAAAGTCGCGAGGCACAGAGCCGAGAATCCGAAGAAGGTTGCAAGACCGGAGATCGTTATCGCCGTACCTATCTTGTTCACACTTTCCTGGATTGCCGCAACGTGGTCATGCAGACGCTCCTCCTCTTCTGCATATCGCTCCATCACAAGTATGGTATACTCTGCAGCGACACCGATTGTCATGGATCCGAGTGTTGCCGTAAGCGGAGTATAAGCAATTCCCAGCAGGTACATCGCCACCGCGTTCCACCCGACGATAAAGATAATCGGGACAAGAGGGGTAACTGCATGGATATGACGGTATACCAGCGCGAGGAACACAAAGACGAGTACAAACCCGAGTAAGGTCATCGCTTCTTTTGATGACGTGAGCCCGCTGATGAGAGAAGTGAAAAGATAAAACGATCCCACCGGCGCAAGAGTGATCCCGGTTGGCGGCTGCAGGAATACAATATCTTTCTCCATCTGGACTTTGAGGGTATTCATGGCGCTCATCTCCAGATCGATGGTACTAAACCTGATGACACCCTCCATCGATCCGCTCAGGTAGGATTTTTTCACCGAGGCCGGGATCTTTTCAATCACTGCATTGAGCTGGTTCTGATTTTCGGGCATTATGCCCCCGTTATAGGCAAGGATATAGGTAACGATGCTTGTCGCACGGGTGAGTTCGGTGTGATGGGCGAGCTCATAGTCCTGGAATTCCTTCATCCACTGTATGGTGTCGAGGTCGGTGACCCGGCTTCCCTGGATGATGAAATCCGCAGTGCTCGTCGAGCCAATAATGCCGGTCACTTTATCCATCTGGACTTTTGCCGGCATATCACTCGGAACAAATGCATTCTCGCTTGTCTCGATGGGGATCTGAGGATCGATCTGGAAACCTATGAGGGCAACCAGGCCGGCAATCAGGAGAATGGGGATGGGATTTTTTGCAATTTTTACCGAAATATCGGTGAGGAACTGGCCATATGACCAGGAACTCTTTTTTCGTGCACTTTTACCTGAACCACCATTGGTTTGTGAAGGAACGTAATCGCATGCTCCTTCGCCGACTGCATAACAGAGTTCAGTTTTTTGTGGTTTTGGTGTATAGTTGACAAGATGTGCAACTGTAGGGATGCCGATAAGCGAAACAACAAAGCAAACCATGACGCCTATCATTGCCACAAGCCCAAATGAGCGGATCATGGGGACTGTCGAGATAAACATCGCGACAAATCCCATGCAGGTGGCAAGCATTGCATACATGACGGCGGGACCGGTACGGGTGACCATCACCATCACAGCTTTGTCAAGCGATCCCTTCCGGGCTTCTTCATCCAGCCTCGCATGGAACTGGATACCGTAATCGATGCCGAGCCCGATCATGACCGGGAAAGCACCAATCACCGCCATATTGAGCTTTATTCCGGCAAGCCCCACGAATCCCATCGCGGTTGTCAGACCTATGCCGACAAAGAGTACCGAAAGGAAACGGTGGCTGGCATAGGCAAACAGGATGCCCATGACAATGATCATCAACACCATTGCACCCCCGATGAGCACACCCATCGATGAACCCATTTCGTTTTTCATCTGTTCAGCAAAAGCCTCGCTTCCTGAAACCGAGATTTTTATCCCAGGTGGCGGATTGTCATTAGCGATAAGAGCCTCTACATTTTTCAGAGTGGCTGTCTTTACCTCCGCAGACAACCCCTCAGAGAGCGTGATCTGCACCAGTGTCAGGACATTTGACGGGATAACAGTTGCTTTTGTTTCAGCAGGGATCAGAGCAACAATCCGGTCAATCTCACCTTTTGACTGTGGCAGTGTACCCCCGTTTGCACTCTTCAGGAAATCCACAATACTTGCAGACCCCACAACATTTTCCTGCTGGTTGATATCACGTTCAAGCTCATCGATATAACTGAGGACCTGCGGGTTGAGAGGATCGCTGGTTTCCACGATGAGAATGAGCGCGTTTGATGAGAAGGTGTCAGCATAGTGATTATTGAGAATTCCCGCCGGTGAATCCTTATCCAGATAGGTATCATTACCTGTCTCCATTGCGATGAGTGTCATCCCATACAGGGCAACAAGAAAGACAATCCCGATGACAACAGCAACCTGCCTGGGGTAGTGATTGATGACGTGTGCGAGTTTTCCAAATATCTGGGAGATCATAGGAAATCCTTACTGTCCGTTGACAGGAGCAGAATATTATTGTCCGGGACGGAATAATACCCGCCCGGTACAGCATGTGCGGTAGTATTGGCACCCCAGTAAGGTGTTACTGACATGAACGCACCATTAGTGCTGGGTTGTTCTCTGGCGCCAGACCAGGTATCCGACCAGGATGACGGCGGCCGCAATAACGGCAAGGATAATGGGATTACCGAGCAGTGAGTTCTCCTCTTTTACTACAATCCGGACTTTCATTGGATCTGAGATCAGTGAATTATCCAGTGCATCACGGTAACGGACCTCTGAGTCAAGGGCATACTCTTTAATGGTCGCAGATTTGTCGAGTGAGATTTCAAAGGCTGCTTCCCTTGTTTCTCCGGGTGCAAGCGTTCCGAGAAATGCGGTGTCGTCATTACTGGTGAACGGGTCAACGGCACTGATACGGGCCTGGACATTATACGCGGGGGCACCGCCGGTATTGGTGTACTGGACGGTAATCACTTTCTTCTGGCCTGGTGAGATCGTGTCGGCAGAAGATATAATACTGAAATCAATTTTTTTGCCAACCTGAAGACCTATTGTCTCTATATCAGACGTGACCTGATCCCCTTCACTATTCTCGTAATTCACCAGCACGTCAAGCGGGTATGTCTGTTCCTCGGCGTCACTCGATATGGATACTTTAAATTGGCTGCTGACAGTTTGATTGACTGAAAAATCCCCTATATACATGCTGCCTGATGTAGGAAGAACGGGGCTCATGTCATTGCGGACAATCTTGATAATGGCTTTTTTCCCGTTCTCATGACCGATATTTTTCACTTCAAGTGTGACGTAGCCTTCAGTACCGGCATTCAGGTGCTCTCCTTTTGCTGAAAGTACGCTGATTTTCAGTTCCGGCTTGATGTTTATGGGAAGACTGAAAGTCTCATTTTTTTCCTTGTAGTTGTACTGGATGGTGTCTACACCGTATTGTGTAGCATCATACAAGTAGGTGTATTTCAGGTTCAGGGGGAGGTTGTAAGATCCTGCAGCTGCATCCGCGTCAACCTTCATAGTGATTATGCAGTTTGCGATGCTGCTGCCTTTTAGATCACCCAGCATCTGCGGATCGGATTTGATGACAACCGGAACATCACCCTGAGCGATGGTCACAGTAAGGAATTTTGCCGTGTTCGGGAGATCATCCCGTTCGACAATGCCAGACTGGACAAATTTGAACTCATTGACCCCTTTGTTTTCGATTATCACTTTCAGTTGAACTGTTTCTCCCGGGCTTACTTCATTTGAGCCGGATATGTAGGCAGAGAGTTCAGGACTTCCTGCCATATATTTGGTTCCTGTTGCTGCCTGTACGGGAGAAATACTAATAACAGCACAAGCGACGATAACGAGGCATAAATACCATGCAATAGAGTATTGCTGGTTTGATCTGGTGGCATGGAATGCCACGTTCCTGCTTTTACCTGCGATTTTCTGTTGAGTAGTGATCATAGGTGTCCTCTTAGTAAGGAATGTTTTGTACAGTTGAAACTAATTGTATATAAATACATCTCATATCGATTATACATATCAATAATTAATAGAATCGGAAAAGCTGAAGCGCGGATCGTGTGCATCACGAGATAAAAAACAGATAAAAATCGTACCGGAAATGCGTGAAAACCAGGTTGTATAATCAGTGACCAGCGCAACGATCAGCCAATAAATTTCTGAAGTGCTGCTATCCGGTCACGAAGCGCCTGTTCCCGTTCTGTTGACTCGGTTATATCAGACATGATAACGTAAGTGGACACCGTGTTGTTATGCAGGGCAGCAGTGACCCTCCCGAGAATACAGCGGCGGCTGCCATCTTTACGGTTAATCCAGACGGTAAACTCCCCGGGTTTTTCTGAATCCGGCCGGGTATTTCTCACTATCTCTTCGATCTTTTCGTGATCTTCACGTGATGCCAGATCAACTGATTTCATGTGGATAAGTTCTTCTGTTGAATATCCGGAGATATCTGCAATACGGTGGTTGGCAAAGACAAAATTTCTGTTTTCCATAATGATAAGCCCGTCCTGGATATTCTCAGCCATCATCCGGAACCGCTCTTCGCTCTCTTTGAGCGCGGCTTCGTTTGCCTTGAGCTCCGTGATATCGGTAAGAATAATAAACGCGTAACGGGTATCTGCATGCTGCACAGCAGAGATGCGGTTTGAAACGAACCGACGTTGGCCGTCTTTTCGAAGTATCCATAGCTGGAGTTCATTGAGTCCGTGATCACCTCTCTCCATTTTCTGGATCTGGCTGGCTGCTGCTCCTTTATCCTCCGGCGCGATGATCGAAAGCGGGTTCATCTCCCACAATTCTTCAAATGAATAACCGGTAATTTCTGCTATACGCCTGTTCACAAAGACGATTTTTTCATTTTCTATGATAATCAAACCGTCCTGGATATTCTCAGCCATCATCCGGAACCGCTCTTCATTTTCCCGGATTTCCCGTTCTGCAAGAATATGTTCAGTAATATCCTCAAGGATGAGGGTGAAGCCTTTTCCCCCATCTTCAAAAACCGTTGGCACAGATTTCTGTTTAAAGATCCGTTCCCCCCGATCTTTTACCTGGAATGTAACCATATCCTCTTTTTCTTCGAATCGGGTCGTGAGAGTCTCGAGTAATTCGTGAACATCGACATCAGGTGGGCTGAGAAATTCTATATTTTTTCCAAGGGTGTCCTGCCGTGTAAGGTTCAGGAGTGACAGGAAATTATCATTCACATCGATAATGCGGGACTCATTATCGAGGACCATGATAAGTTCTTTTGAGTAACTGATCATCGCGGAAAGAGGCACGCGCTGCGAAAGCGTGAATACCTTTGCCATACCGTAGCTTCGCATATCCACTTGTCCGGAAACCAGGAGGATATCCAGATATCTCCCGATAGTATTCTTGTTTTTATTGAGTGCTTTCGAGATATCCGTAACACTCATCCCCTCCACATTCTGCTTGAGAATGTCTTTAATTCGGGAGATTTCGTGGAGGTAATCCTGCATCATTTGAATATCACGTCAGTAGATCCTGTGTCCGGTAATGGATAAGTCATGGATTATTGGCAATTAATATGGATAATTAATAGAACAAAATTATTTATAAATGTTTGTCAACTACTAATTTCTTCCAAAAAATTCGGATCACTCCTGTTTACCACTATCTTCATAAGAGATTCTTTGAATATGCTGAATTATTCTATACCATGGCGATTTGTGTATGAGTAAAATGAATCTTGAAATATTTGACACGATGACCGATGAAGATAAACACCAGTATCTGGAATTTCTTCTCTGGCATTACCGTGTGGTGGATGCATTCTGGTTCATCAGCATCACCGAGCAGTACGGGCAGCCAGTGGCAGAGACGATCAATGAGCAGGTCTGGGGCAGGGTCGCTGGCATGGCAGCGAAGGATATCATCCGCAGGTTTAACATCACCGAAAAAGGCCTTACCGGGTTTGTGCGGGCATTGCGTCATTTCCCGTGGGCGATGATTGTCGGGTATACCATCGATGAACGGGGCGATGAGGTGATCCTTTCAGTACCTTCATGTCCGACCCAGGAAGCCCGGCTGAAGCGGGGTCTGGGAGAATATGTCTGCCGTGAAATGCACCGGGCGGAATTTTCGGGTTTTGCACGGGAGATTGATCCACGGATACAGGTGGAATGTATTTTTGCCCCGCCAGACCTGCACCCAAAGGACATGTTCTGTACATGGCGTTTTTCCCTTCAGGAGTCCTGAAATCACTCCTAACCGTGTCTTTTTTTCTACCCGCTCGCCTCGTTCAGTTCCTCGCAGAGGATCTCATATAACTGTTCTCTCGCCGATTGTTCCAGCCAGGGACGATGGCCGCAGTTTTTTAAAAAACAATGAACCTGAAATTTTGTATCTTGCGGGAAAGTGGGATTTTTACCCCGTCCACGGCATGAGGATCATAATCACCGTGGATTGCGATAACTGGACACCGGATACCTGTGCCGAGTTCGATGAGGGCACCGCTCTTCCTGATTGCCAGGGCATCAGTCCAGACTTTTGTGTAGATATCATAGTTATACTCAATCCCCTCGTTCGTATGACTGAGAGGATCAAAGGTATCGGCTTTTTTAAATAATAGTTACAAATTCTGCAAAAATCCTGTTCTTGTCCCCGCTGTTCGGATCTTTTCAGTTTCGTCACGAAGGAGTCAGGGAAGGTTCTCTCATGAGGAGAAAGACGGCTTGATCTGGTACTCATGATGCTTGCAGCATAGTTGTCATGAAATACACCGCTGCTGACAAGAATGAGTTTTTTACCCTCTCCGGGCTGGTAACAGTGAGAATAAAATCCAGAATTGCTCCCCTCGGGTACCCGACGATGACAACCGGCAGGTTTCCCTGCCGGTCAAGAATAGTTTTTTTAGTTTTTCAACGTGTCCGGTTAATGTCTGCCTTGTCTGGAGGGGTTCTATCACATCATAGAATCGGGATATCTCGCGGGCTACCGCTGCCATCTCTTATTGCTGCTCCCGGACCACCGTGGATGACACCAACGGTATACGGTGGCGTGCCGTACATCCTGGGATTTTTCATAGATGTTTCAGTCTATCTCCGATACCAGCGAGGTAGTATGTCACTCTTTTCCTGAATGTTTAAAGAATCGTGCCCGCATAAGAAGTAATAACGGATCAAAATACCGGTTTTTCAAAATATCGGTTTCTCATCAGGGGATGGTAAAAATTGTTGATATTTGCATAATTTTGGGAGTCTATGCAATCACAAACGTTGTCGTCTTGTCCTTATTTGCCTATGACAAGGGAAAGGCACAGAAAAACGCATGGAGAATACCGGAAAACCAGTTACTTTTTTGTGCCCTTTTCGGGCCGTTTGGAGCGTATGCTGCAATGCTGGTATTCCGGCATAAGACCCGGAAACAAAAATTCTATCTTATCCCGGTTGTTACCCTTATTCACCTTACTCTTCTTATAGGTTTTTTTTATTTTTTTATGCATTGAAGAGCATATTTCCCCAAAAAAGAACTATCCCCTTTTTTACAGGTACAAAAAAAGGAAATGCGGATCTAAACCGGCACAAAGATCTCAGTGATGATCTCTTCAGGTTTCACGACCCGCGGATCGTTTGGATATACCTCGCGGATCGGACCGGTGATAAGAAGACCCTGTGATTCGATCCAGGAAAAAAGCTTAAGGTACGTTGGCTCGCAGGTCTCGTATGGTCCTCTATGAACAGTATGTACCATTTTCCCTCCCGGGAGTTCATAGACCTTTATCACCTTTGTGCCCTTCGCAATCCCGGAAACCGGCCAAGCGACCTCGACGGTGGCGGTTCCTTTCTCGTTTGCCTCCATCACTGCTTCCGGTGAGGTCTCATGACAGATAAAAATCGGAGGGCCGGTAATCATCATTTTCTTTTTAACCGTATGTTCATAGACTTTCATCAGGAGTTCAGGGATTAGTTTGTAGGTCCCGGTTTTTCTTATCCCCACCACTTGCTGGGCTGCGACTTCAATGAGTGCAATCTCTTCCACGTAATTCACCAGGTCAATTTCAATGGTAGGGTTTATTAGATTATACCCTGCACACTGTGAAAGTAATTGGACTCCACCACAAAACATGCTTCTTTAATACCGGGATTTTCCATACACTGTTGAATGCGAACCAACCGGCATCAATATTTTCTGGATCTGGCAACGCGGTGTGCCCACCAGGGCACCTGCCTGCGGCGCAATTTTGGCGCGATTATCGTCGATGAATTCAATACGATTGTATCCACCGGATACACGGGTGCCCCGCGAAAACAGATGGACTGTACAGAACTCAAAACGTGCTGGAGACAGGACCACAATATTCCGTCTGGCTCCAACTACGAGCGGTGCCGGAGCGTGCATGCCGAGATGAATGCACTCCTTCAGGCAGGAAAGAATGCTCGCGGGTGTACACTCTACCTTGCGGGATTTGAAGTTACATCGGATGATCTGACCCAGATCTGGCCCTGTTTCCTCTGCTCGAAAATGATTGTAAACAGTGGTATAACCAATGTTATCCTGCGCATAGCCAAAGACTCGTATAAGGAAATGGATCCCATGGTTCTTTACCAGATGCGGAGCCGGGAAGCGCTTGGGGACGATGCGAAGTAACTGTACGTTGCTTTTTTTAATTTTTGTGCTCTTTAGAATTCCTTTTTATCCCTGACGCCTCCCAGGAAGGATGTTCGAATATCCCCCGGACGGTGCCCGCCCGCGTCCCAAACCACATCCCCTCCTGCTTTTTAGTCTTCGTAACATTGCTATATTCGACCTCATCCGTTCCCGTCGGAAATCGTTGAATAATTCCGGCCCGGTTCCGCATTTTTCCAAAATTATGACCTTTAAAATTCAGGGGGCGGGGGAAATGAGGTATAACCGGGCTCGTAGCAGGCTCCGGTATACCAGAATTCTCACAGGATTTTTTGACGGTAAAATAGCCCTAAATGACAATAACATCCGGCCTAGTCTACGGTGAGATTGCTCCCTTAAAACAGGATTTCTCCAGAGCGAATTTTTGATTACCTTAAGAATAGCGCCGAAAACGAAATGGTCTGATCGGTAAAAACAGCTGATTACCCGGATTGAGAATTATTTTTCCCTGACCTATGTAAAAATGCCGGTGGTCCGGGACGAATTGATACAAAGCTCATTTTTAACAGCAAAGTGTATCAGAATATAAAGACTTAAAAGGAAAATGAGAAAAATTGAAAAATTTTTAAATTAGAACCGGGGTTTCCGGTGTTTCGGCAGGCAATCCCTGCAATATACTGGCCTGCCCTCGGTTGGCTTGAATGGCACTTCGCATTCTTTGCCGCAGTCTGAACAGGTTACTTTCGTCATTTCTCGTGGACCGGAGTCCCTTGGGCCGCCAAAGTTTCTGGAGCCGCCAAAATTGTTTGATCCAAACATAGTATTACTCATACAGTATAAAACTGTGCAATTATATACGCCGCTCGAGCATAAGAACTTCTCTATAGGTCCTGATATTTGTCCCGCGGGATATCCGGAGGGAATACTGACCCAATTACCGGAATGCTAAGAGTAATACCTGTATTTTAATTATTTTTTATTGCAAATGGCTTGTGTACATTCATTTAAAAATCCCGGGGCAAAGAAACGGGGAATTTTTAACGATCTGGTTTTGACTGGATCTGTCCGTTATAAGTTTTTATTCGGGTCGGTAATCCCGTTACTGATGCCATTTTAGAAAAAAAATGTCCGGATCACCACCCGCGCGGGAATTGCCGGGGTTGAAACTGCTGTGAATCCTCAGCAATGGTCCCTGCAGCGATTACCCTTACAGGGATCATCAGGCAGCGCTGTCCAATCTGGTTACATAAGCAGGTATTTTTTTGTATCGTTTAATGTCATGCCGTTCTTATCTCGTTATAAATACCAACCAGAGAGAGACTGATCAGGTTCATCGTTGTGGCAGAATACCAGAGGTACAATTCAAAGGGCGTAAGTCTGGTGATCCACCCTGACCAGAGCATGGCACAGATAATGCAGAACGCAAGGAGGGTATCGACCGCGAGGAACACCATCGGTTTATGGAAATATTGTCCTGCCTGGGCAATGATACAGTATTCGAATGGTGCGGGGCGGTGCAGGAGGTCAAGGGTCGATCGACCCGTATTCATCAGCAGATCGGACAGTGCCCAGAGGATTACCAGCCATCCGGAAATACTAAGAAGTAGATTATCCGGGGATCCTGTCCGGAGGGCGGTTATACCAAAAAGCAGTTTGAAAATACAGAAGGGAATGCCTATCGTGAAACTTAAGAAAAACGGACGCTGGAAGACTCTCTGGATGGCATCCCTTTCTTTTTCGCATTCATGTTTTTTATTATCACTGGTGTCAGGTGACATGATCGTTGAGGAGGAACCAGCGTTTTTTTTTTATAAGCTATAGTGTGGTAGTCTGGTATTAAGAACCAGATCAAGTGAGTCATGCTAAAAAAAAATTTTGTCGAAAGAATCAATTACCTTAAAGCAGAAAATAATAAAGAAAATCATTCAAAACAAGGTGAACATAAATGGGAATTTTTGACAAACTTACCGGCAAACCAGCAACGCTCACTCCAAAGTCAGCGCTGGTGCTCTCTGCTATCACGGTTATTGCGGCCGATGGCGAAATCGATGAAGCTGAACTCAACGACCTTGCCAAGATTGTCCGCGGCGATCGTAAATCCATTGATACTGCGATGCAGGTCTTGAAGGCAAACCCGTTCCCCGGTGTTATTGATCTGGTGGTAAATGTCCTTGATGAGAAGCAGAAGATCGCCACGCTTGCAATCCTCTGCGATCTCGCCATGTCAGATGGTGTCCTTGCCGGTCAGGAAAAGACAATTCTCCAGATGTATATGGACAAGTTTGGTGTTTCTGAGGCAAAAATTTCCCCGATTATTGATGCAATTGCGCTCAAGAACGACATTTCCATCTTCGCATAATCTTTTTTTTCTCACGGAATCCTGTGCAAAATATAGATAAGAGAATGTTACACCCCCAGTGTGGACTCCCCATAAAAATGCGACAATTCCAAAAACAGGTAATATTTCATTAATGTTGATGGTGCAGTGGCAGCAAAGAGACACCGGCACTTTACTTTCGATGATACATTCTGTCTGGTATTCTCGTGTAAAAAAATGTAAATCCACACAAACTCTGGTGTTATATTTTAGACTGGTCATACCCTTTTTGTATTCCTGTCGGGTGTGACTTGGCATTGCCTCTGCTGCTCCGGTAATACTTCCGGTTTTTAACGGTCAGACTCTCATCATCTGCGCACGCTCCTGACAGCTCGGCTGCATCGGATTTTATGGCAAGGAAACAGTCTACCGGATTTCTACCTCCTTCACAGGCTTTGTTTTTATAGTCCTCACAATCATTGCAGGTAGGCACGTGGGATACCAGCACATGGGGAAAGTGTGCAGTCCAGAGCTTGACATCAATTTTGCCCTCGCTCTGGAATTTTTGTATATGTCGTGCAGTATATTTCATCAGTAGTACTGGACGATTATTTATCTTATCAGTATGCAATGAGAAACCGCTGAACGGCGAGTTGTCCCTCCGGATTTAAAAAAAAAAGAAAAAACCACATTAAATCTGACAGCAATCTTTCCGGCAGGAGACCACAAACAAATAAATCCTTCAGCGAGATCTCTTCTCTTTTGGATGAGCAGAGTACGTAACCTTGAACAGAATGAATCCATTCCTATAGATAGCTGGTTACCGGAAAAATCCCTTCCTGCTCCAAACAAGCAGTCCTGCTACTATTGCCATGATACTATTAACCGGTATTATAGCGGATCGTTGAGCAGATGTAAGGATTGGTGCAGGGATCGTCGTTAAGACGATTGTTGCAGGTGAGGGACTCTCAGTCTGTATTACGCCCGGGGTGTTCGTGATGGCTGGTGTGGTTACCGGAGATTCCGGTAGCGCGGTTGTCGGGATTTTAAAAGACAGTCCACGTTCGATGAAAATGTCACTGTTGGCAGCAGACTGATGATTTTCAACTTTAACGGAGAATGTCCTGGTTGCAGTATCGGAAGATGTCTGGAAAGCAACTATTGCACGTCCGTCAGTACCAGTAGTGACAAGAGCATAATAATTGGTATTCGACAGTTCAGGAGTGGAGGGTGCAATATCATCGCGTATAGTGCGGCCATTACCGTTATTGATCATGTACGATCCGATGGTGTAGGGCCCTTCCGGGGGATCCTGCTGGATGCCGCTCTGGAAAGCCACGATAACCGGCGGTTGATCTCCAGGTTTTCCGGTCATTGTGCTTGTCCTGGTCAGCCAAATGTAATAAGGTGTACTTGGTAACCCGGTAATATTTATGGAAAACCTGCTACCCCGTGTCAACGTATCATCAGCAGCATTAACATGAACGATTATGATCACGAGACCGGTGATGAACAGGAGTGTAAAAAACACAGAATGCCTTGGTACCATCATTATCCTCGTGTCATGAAAAGTGAGTACAGGAATGTTTTACCTTGCTTCTCTGCCGATGCATGCAAAGTCGATGAAACCATTTTCCGGGTCCGTCTTCAAGAGGCGCACTCGAACTTTCTGGCCAACAGTAAGTCCTCGTTCGCCTCGCAGGATCCGACCTTCAGCTGGCGGCGTGATGAGTCTGACATATGTCCCCTTCTCTGAAGCACCGGTGACTAATGCATCGAAGGACTCACCTATCCTGCCCTGCAGGAGTACAGCAGCTGCGGCTTTTCGCATAAAGCGTTCGACCTTTTTTGATCCTTTCTCACGCCCTGAGAGCCAGGCAGACAGATCGATGAGTTCATCCGGTGTGTAGGGGGTGGGTGCCTTATCGAGAACCGATTTCAAAAGCCGTTGGTTGATAAGGTCGACATAGCGCCGGTTCGGGGCTGTGGCATGGGTATAATCAGTGACAGCGAGGCTGAAGTGACCGAAGGGTTCATCTCCTGGTGCGAGCATCATATATTCACCAGGCCCCAGGAGTTTAATTACCGTCAGCGACAGGTCGGGGAAACGTTCGGGGTCAGCAGCTTTTTGCCTGATGAGAAATTTCGCAAGTGCTTTTGCATCCGGTTTAGCAGGCAGTTTCTCATGATACGTTGCAGCCACCATTACGATTCCTTCCCAGTTCTTTGGTATACGAACAACTCGCTGTATCATGGGGATGCCGGCAGTGCCGAGGTAACTAACCATCGTTCCATTGGCAGCGACCATGAATTCCTCTATCAGGCACCGTGCCATGTTCTGCCTCTGGATAACAAGTTCTCTCACGAACCCATTCTCGACAACCGCCTCGGCTTCGATCGTGTTTAATTCAAGCGCTCCCTGTTCCCTCCGGTTTTTTTTCAGGCGCTTCATTACATCGGTCTGAAGGAGAATTTGTTCTTTTAGCCCGCAAACTTCACTCACATTCTGAGGAATGGGTGATTTTCCCTCGAGCCAATCGCCAACTTCTTCGTAAATGAGTTTTGCTTTGTTGGATACTACAGCCCGGTAAATTTCTCCCGGGCGGAAATTTCCATCGGGGAGTACGGTATATTCGATGACGGTAACCATTCGATCCTGACCTGGCAGAAGGGATGTTATTCCTTTTGAAAGTTTGTCAGGGAGCATGGGGAAAGTCTCAACGCCGGTATAGACAGAAGTTCCATTTTGGGCTGCATGCTGGTCGGTTTGGGATTGTTTCGGGACATAGGCATCGACATCGGCGATTGCTACCTTGACCTGTACTTCCCCGTTTTGGGCAGTGTCGCAGTATTCCAGCTGGTCGAGGTCCATGGAATCGTAGTTGTCGATCGATGACCAGAGAAGCATGCGGAGATCTTTGTTCTCCTTCCGGCTTTTTGGGAGTGAATTCATGTTTATAGCATTTACTTCATGGACTACAGAAGCCGGGAACTGGGGTTCGAAGCCGTACTTCCTCATTGCTTTACCTGCGATGGCTTTCAAATCAACGGGGCGGTGGTCTTTCATGATGGTTCGAAAAAGATTCGTTTCATGGTATAAATATCTCTTGGCAAATCTCACACCGGTCGGCTCAATGTATACTTGATACATCTCCCCATGCTCAGAAAAGGATTGGTTGCCGGTTTTCGAAAGGTAATACCAAGACACGAATGAGGGTATTGTTCAATAATAACGTTATACCCGTCTCGGTTTCTGATGCAGGTGACACCCCGGCCGGAACAGGCCGATGAGGTCTATCCCCGGGCGTCCGGATAGAGTCTTTATTGCAGCATGCGGGGATTTTATAAACTCACCGGGAGTTTATAGTGAGATTACGGTCCCCTTTTTTTTAACGTCTCATGCCGAACGTTTGTACGTGATATTACCTGTTTTCACACTCCCCGGTCACAACCTGGTGCTATCCCTGTCCTGCACTACATGAAAGCTGCCAAACGAAACCGTGAATAACACAATTAAAACAATCCGGTAAGATCGTACCTGGTGATTATGTGAAAAAGGAGCACGAATTGACGAGATGAAAAATAAAGCACGAGTTCTGGATTAGGATTTTATGGTAATAATTTGTTTATTCAGCCAATCCGGCTATTTGATAATCCTTTTATACCCCTTTCCTTCCACTGGAGCGGACACTATATAAAGCGCCAATCTGTTAAAAACGCGTAATCCCTCAATTTTGTATTAGTTGTTTTTTTAAAAAATCTGCGTTTTGCATCTGGATGAGAAACTGTTCAATATCCTCTGCAATTAATTTTTCTGAAAATGCCTGAATAGACCATAGAATTGAAATTATTAAATTTTTATGCATCTTTCCAGTGGAAGACAGGGGGTTGTGGATGGCCGAAAGTGAAAAAGAAGTAGTATGTTTTCTCAAATGGGATAAAAAATGAACCAGGTCATGCTGCTGACCGGATATCCTCAAGCAGGTATTTCCAGACAACTGCCGCAATTACTGCACCTATTACAGGAGCAAGGATAAACACCCAGAGCTGTGACAGGGCGG
Organism: Methanoregula sp. UBA247; assembly: GCA_002495055.1. Lineage (GTDB taxonomy): Archaea > Halobacteriota > Methanomicrobia > Methanomicrobiales > Methanospirillaceae > Methanoregula. The sequence goes on from DADR01000074.1 coordinate 38,353, forward strand.
TACCCCCCGCTACCAGGGCAGGCCCAATACTTCTTGCGGGATTAACCGAGGTACCGGTGATTGGTATGCCTACCATATGGATCATGGCAAGTGCAAAACCTATCGCGATTCCCGCAAAACCGGCAGGTGCATTCCTGCTGGTTGCTCCGAAAATGACTATCAGGAAAATAAACGTAAGGACCACTTCAGCGATGAAACCCGCTGCAAGGGAAAATCCTGCAGGTGACGCAAGGCCATAACCATTCTGCCCAAGGCCATTCGTGGCAAGGTCATAACCGGGGAATCCGCCCATTATGCTCAATAGTAACACTGATGCAATAATCGCCCCGATACACTGGACAACAATATAGATTACAGCATCTTTCGTGGAAATTTTTCCATTGAGAAGCATTGCAATAGTTATTGCAGGATTAATGTGGCATCCTGATATATGGCCGATTGCATATACCATAACGAGGACAGATATCCCAAATGCCAGTGAAATCCCCAAAAAACCAATGTCTTTTCCTGCAACAACCGCACTTCCTGTTCCTATGAAAACCAGGACAAAGGTTCCCAGTAATTCAGCCAGGTACTTCTTCATGTCGTTCATGCCAAATTTCACCTGTTCGGTCCAATAAAACCCGATGTGAGGATTTTAACGCAGAAGCTTATACAGATATCGCTGGGATTACCCTGGAATGACGCTATACTCTCGGATATGAACATCCCAGATACAAGTAAAAAAATAACAACAAACAAAAGAAATGTACATAGAAATTTCACCCTATGACAAAAGACTCAAACCCGGCTCCTCCTGCACACCCCTTCTTGAAATGGGCAGGTGGCAAAACACAATTACTCAGGCAATTGAGCCAACGCCTTCCTGCCGAAATAAAAAACGGGGAAATTACCAATTATGTTGAGCCGTTTGTTGGCGGTGGAGCGGTATTCTTCTCTCTCACCAATAAATTCCCCTTCAAAACCAGGTATATTTTCGACCTGAATGAAGAACTCATCTTAGTATACCGGGTAATAAAAAAATCTACAGACAAACTTATTCATGAATTGGATTTCCTGGAATCTGAGTATATTTCGGGAAGCAATGAAGACAGGGAACGCCTTTTTTATAGCGTTCGGGATCTTTTCAATCAGAAGAAACAAGGAATCAATTTTCAGAAATATGATCCCGGATGGGTAACGAGAGCTGCTTATTGCATCTTTCTCAACCGCACGTGTTACAATGGTCTGTTCCGGATGAACAGGAAGGGAGAATTCAATGTGCCGTTCGGAAAATATAAAAATCCCCGAATCCTGAACAAAAATAATTTAAGAGAAGTAGCGTGTATTCTCAACAAAACATCTATCATTCCCGGGGATTTTACCGGATGCAAAAAGTATGTTGATAACAAGACCTTTGTATATCTTGATCCCCCTTACCGCCCGATCAGTACTACGTCATCATTCACTGCTTACTCAAAAGATGGATTCTCTGATAAAGACCAGGACAGACTTGCCGGATTGTTCCACGAGCTCGATAAGAAAGGGGCAAAAATTATGCTCAGCAATTCCGATCCAAGGAGTGAAAATCCCAATGATCCATTCTTTGAAGAGCTGTATTCGGATTACACAATCGAACGGGTTCCTGCACGGCGCATTATCAATTGTAATGGTTCTGATCGTGGGCAAATCAATGAATTGATTATTACGAATTATCGTTAAATTTGGTAGAATCCTGGATTTTTTCACCAGTCCGGCATAGGGTTCTAAATTGTGAGCTTCGAACAGAATTCTTCTGTATAAGACCACCAGTTCTTCCTGTTCGAAAACAAGCGATGATCCCCCGTCCATCATTTCTTGTTTTTGAGTAGTACCGTCTTTACTTCTTCTGCATGCCCTTTCGGGCTGACCTTGCGCCAGACCGCGATTATCTTCCCTTCAGGATTGATCAGGAACGTATCGCGCTGGGTTCCAAAGAACTCTTTGCCGAACATCGTTTTGGGTTTCCAGCTATCATATGCTTTGAGAACTGTATGTTCCGTGTCCGACAGGAGAAGAATTGAAAGGTTATGTTTCTCTGCAAACTTCTGGTGACTTTCCGGTGAATCAGCACTTACGCCGATTACCTGTGCACCCAGATCAGCAAACTTTTCAAGGGCTGCGTTAAACTGCATTGCTTCAATAGTGCAACCCGGTGTGTTATCCCGCGGATAAAAATACAATACCACCCATTTTCCTAAAAACGCATCCAGGCAGGTTGTGGCACCCTCCACATCCGGGAGACAAAACGCAGGTGCAATTGTTCCGATAAATAAATCATCATAAGATTGAGCCATGGTTATCAGGAAAAGGATTGTTATGTTAGCTCTTCAATGCACCTGTCCTGGCACACATAACTGATCAATCACCGGGTTAAAGAATCAAAAAACCTGTTATGAGAAAAACATGAGTTTTTCATTGAATTCATCGCTTTGTTATGAATTATTTCAAGATATCATGACAGGACCTCACGTTCAGCCTGCCTCCCACACTTTCACGCTTCGTTTGCCATGACTTGATATACCTTACCTTGTCTTTTTTGTTGTATGATCTCGTCTGCGAATATGATAAAAAAATCGATGATGAACGAAAACCAGAAAATTGTTCGGATACGGCAAAAAATCAATGAAATTTTTGAATGTGATTGTTCAATGAATGACCACGTGCTCGTAAAACGCTATACAATAACAGACGATGGTGAATTAATCATGATTGTAAAGTAAATCAGTCAATACCCTGTCATTTACGGTATAGCCCTTATCGTGGTTTTCCGGAGATCTTTCCAGAGATCAGGAGCTTTTAGTTCCGTACCCGGTGCTGCTCAAGACGACCGTCATAAAATACCTTGACGGTAATCTCATCCCCATGATTAAACCGCCTTATATTGTCATCGTATATTTTTTGCACGTGCCGGAGCCGGTGACGGGAGAAATAATCCTGCATGAATTCAAGAAACTGGATTTCCTGTGTCAGGAATGCATTTTCGTACTCTTTGGTTTCACGGGCAAGATCAAGGCTCTCGTCATCTGAGATAACTGCATCATACTCCCCATGCTGGTCAAGTCCGGAGAATTGCCGCCAGTCAACGTACCCGTGCTCGTCAGGTTCGCGGTGGAGCATGTAAGGATAAATACGACAGATGGTAAAACGGCGGTCATATATCCGGCACCTCCCGTTGTCCAGAAACCAGCAGGATCCTGTGTCATCATCCCGCGTCCGTAGTGCATACCCTGAGACATAGAATATGCCGTCCTGGTCACAAAATTCAGGTGCCGGCGCAGGTTCGAGAGCAGATGGATCGAATGCTTTTATTGCGGTTACGTCACGATCGAGCAGGAATACATGGCCGTTGAATGCCCGGGTACAGCACTTCGCACACAACGTGCACCGGAATCCTGTTGCCTTAATAATACCTGCGAGACGTTCCACGGGATATTCAAAAAGGCTGTTGCGTTCCTGTGTCAGCGCAGCGATGCGTAACGGAATAGGAGTCAGGGAAACAGGGATCACCTTTTAAGATTTACCGGAACGTGTGATGGCACGCCTTATTGCTTTTGCGAAGGCGTCATTTTTGCAAATACCTCCCGGTGCAAATATCTTTAAAGATTTCTTGGTAAAAATTCACAATTACCACAGCATTATAGTCATTATAAACGATAGTATGCTTGATGGAACCCGCAACGGAACTTGTTCGCAGGACTGAGATTAATTCTGGAAAGTACCGGTATGTTCTTACATTGAATTCCGAAGATTTTTCTGAGCTCTATCCCGGGATGATCAGGTATATACTCACGGTAACGGAAGGTGAGCGATTAATCTCTGTTTTCCGCACGAATTCATTTGAATACTCCCCGCTTGTCCCGCTCACTGCAGAGAACGTGGCAAAACACAGAGCCGATGAATGGGAACGTGAAATCCGGAATAATCCCATGGATTTTATCCTGAACAATCGGCAGGAGTTTTTAAAACGTCCTGCATCTCCCCCGGTAGATCTTGTAGTTGTCCAGGGAAGCCCGCGGGCGCAAGGTAACTGCAGTATTCTTGCCGGTTGGGCGGTTGAGGCTGCACATGAACTCGGTATGCAGGCTGAGGTCATATATCCCCATGACATGGAGATACGGTGCTGTATCGGGTGCTACCAGTGTTACAACACCGGTTCCTGTGTCTTTAATGATGATATGGGACGTGTCATCGATGCTATCAGATGTGCAACCCTTCTTGTTGTATGTTCACCTGTATACACCAATACGGTCCCCGGCGGACTCAAGCTGATAATTGACCGATGTCAGGCATACCATGCGGAGAGGGTATTGTTTGGCGGTCGAACAGGACAACAAGGATTGATTTTTTCCGTTGCAGGACGGAATGGAAAGGAGAATTTCACCTGCGTCACCCGTGTTGTCTCGGCGTTTTTAAGAAATCTTGGCATTATGCCGGTGGGGGAGATCCTGATTGACCGTATCGATGCGATCAGGGATATAAGGACGATCTCCGGGCTGCAACAAAATGTCCAGGAAAAAGTAAAACAGTACCTGGCAATAAAAAAATAGGGGAAATCCTATCATTCTTCCAAATGTTTAAAGATCTATTGCTTATCATCATCATCTCGCTTGTTATCGGTTCCGTCCTGGATGTTTTAGGTGAACGCCCAGATCGCAGCCATTGAAGACCGGTACCGCGCAGAACCTGAAAGGTGGAAGATTGAGGCTGGTGCGGAAATCCGAAATGATTCAGTAAATCGCTCACGTTCGATTCAAAAGGGAAAGATTGCCAAACAGCCTACTCCCTCACTCCCCGGATTCTAATTCAATCCTGCCGATCAGCGGTTTATCTGGTCTGCCGTGGATTAAAGATCTTTAACGGTTTGACTGTAGTATCAGATAAAAAAGCTTCTATCCGGATCGTATTCCTGGACGTAAAAGAAGGTAGTACCAGCCTGATGCGGGACTCAAGCGTGTAATTGAACGAGCGATCGACGAAAAAGCAGTCGGAGGGGAGACGTTGCGAATCGCAAATACATAGTCTGGCTGACCGTGTGCAGTAATGATACACCGGGTATAATAATTCAGGATACTAAAAATAAAAAAATTTAATATGTCCGGAACGGGACATACGCATCGAAGATCTTGACTTTTTCTCCCTGTGGATTTGTCGCCCAGATTTCGACACGGTCGGTTTTGTCACCAGGTTTGTTCGTGCTGCGCAGGGATACGGATTGTCCCTTGTACAGGGGTTTTTCCATCACGCCGGTTACCACGACACCGTCAGATCCGGTTACTGTGACATCGATCTTCTGGATGAAGTTGAGCCCTTTACCTCCCTGGCAGCTGACAATGATATGGGGATCCCATGCCTGACCATCGGTCGTGACTTGCATCTCGATATTCCAGTTTTCAGGCAGGGTCTGGGTTGGCCCGGGTGTCAGAGAAATGGGTGTTGATGATGCTGTTGGCGTTGCCGTAGCTGTAGTGAGCGCTGGTGTTGGAGTCGGTGTGGCCGGTGGCGTTGCAGGTTGGGTGCATCCGGCTGCCAGCACGAGGACGGTACAGAGCACAAGTGCAGCTGAAATGATCAAATTCTTTTTCATACGGGAGTTTTGCCCGGGTGGGTATATGAGCATTGTGTCATGAGCTGCAGGTAGTCATAAAAAAACATAATCTTGAAAAAAACACCTTCCCGTGAGATATGCTGCTTCACAGTTTGCATGACGGAAAATTCCCGTCTTAAAAAAGAGAAAATCGTAAGTAACCAATGATTACGCCCGCTTACCGGATGCCGGCTCGATCCCGGTTGGCTGGTTTCGGATCGTCCGGTCTTTCATGATAGTATAGACTTCGGTTGCGTGTTCACGGGGTACCTCGACAAAGGAGTAGGAGTCGAGGATCCGTATCGCACCGATAGCCTTCCCTGGTATCCCCGTCTCACCTGCAATTGCCCCTACGATATCTTTTGGTGCGACGTTATGCATCCTGCCCACGCCCAAAAAGAACCTGACCATACCGGCTTCTGCTCCCGTATCAGCGAAATCCATCTCTTCGCGCTTTTCCGATTCAGGTTCGCTACCCTGTTCCATCTGCATTTTGAGGAGTGCTGCGGCAATATCAATAGTACTGAGGTCCCCTTCGGTCTCGTGCTCGATAATACGGACATAAGACTCGACGCCTCCCGCCTTAATCGTCTCACGCACCTTTTCCAGCATCGTGCGTGTACGTGTTTCTGCCACATCACTCTGCGTTGGTATTGGCACGCGGGGAATCTGGATTTTTGCATAATGCTGGATTTCACGGAGTTTGGTAAAATCCTTGGGTGCGACAAAAGTCACCGCCCTGCCGCTCTTGCCTGCCCTGCCCGTCCTCCCGATACGGTGAACGTAATATTCTACATCCTGAGGCACGTCAAAGTTGATGATCATATCGACATCGTCTACGTCAATACCCCGGGCTGCGACATCGGTTGCGACGAGGATCTCGATTGAACCCTTCCGGAAACCGCTCATTACCCGGTCGCGCTGTGACTGCTTCATATCCCCATGGAGTTCCTCTGCACGGTACCCCCGCGCTTTAACCTTCCCGGCGAGTTCCTCTGCCCTGCGTTTGGTGTTACAGAAGATAATCGACAGGTGCGGGTCGGCGATATCGATCATACGGCACAGCACATCGAGCTTTTCGCGCTCTTTGACTTCAATGTACGATTGTTCGATCTGTGGCACGATGAGATCAGCATACTCAACCTTGACAAACTCAGGTTTATTCATGAACCGTTTGGAAATATCAATAATCGGCTGCGGGAGTGTCGCTGAAAAGAGAAGAGTCTGGCGTTTCTGCGGGATTTTTTTTAAGATTAATTCAATATCGTCACGGAATCCCATGTCAAGCATCTGGTCTGCTTCATCAAGAACGACTGTTGACACCTCATCGAGGGAGAGTGTTCGGCGCCTGAGATGGTCCATAACCCGTCCCGGTGTTCCAATCACAATATTGACTCCGGAATGAAGTGCCCGCAACTGGCGGTCTATCGGTTGCCCGCCGTAAACCGGGAGTACCGTGATACGCGGCAGATGCGAAAGGAGTTCAGAGAACTCTTCTGCTATCTGGATCGCGAGTTCACGCGTCGGGCAGAGCACAATTGCCTGGACTGTCCTGTGTGTTGCATCAATCTTCTCAATAATGGGAATGCCGAATGCAGCAGTCTTTCCTGTGCCTGTTTGTGCCTGGGCGGTCACGTCACGCCCGGCCTGGATGAGGGGAATAGCGAGTGCCTGAATGGGTGTGGGCTCTTCAAAGCCCATATCTTCTATTGCTTTACCGATCTCACGCGAGAGGTGAAAATCGGAGAATTGTATACGAGTATTCATATCGCTACCCTATTTGGCGTGAGGGCTCTTAAGATGGTGCCATGAGGCTGACAGGATTATCGCTGATTAACCGCGTCCTGCAATTTATTATCTGGTAAAAAAAATGGATTAGTATATTGGTGAGAGAAATGAAGGTTGTCGCGTTTAACGGGAGTGCACGTAAAGACGGGAACACAGCGATCCTGGTTAACGTAGTGTTTAAGGAATTAAAAAAGGCCGGGATCAAAACCGAGCTTGTGCAGCTTTCAGGGAAGAAAATACGGGGATGCATTGCGTGCATGAAGTGTTTTGAGAACCAGGACAAGCGATGCGCACTGAAAGGGGATGTGCTGAATGACTGTATAGAAAAGATGCTCGAGGCAGATGGGATCATTTTTGCCTCACCGACATATTTTTCAGATGTATCAGCTGAAATGAAGGCCTTGATCGACCGCGCAGGATTTGTGGCCAAGGCAAACCAGGATATGTTCAAACGGAAGGTGGGTGCCGGGGTGATCGCGGTACGCCGCGGTGGTGCGATCCATGCATTCGACACCCTCAACCACTTCTTCTTCATAAACCAGATGGTGGTTCCGGGCTCGTCCTACTGGAACATCGGCATCGGACATGCGCCAGGTGATGTGAATGGTGACGATGAAGGAATTATTACGATGAAGACTCTGGGTAAAAATATGGCATGGCTGATGAAAAAAATCCAGGAATAATTTTTTCTCTTTTCAGATTTCGATTGTAAGGTCGTCGGTAGCCACAACCAGACCCGGGCACTCTTTCCCAAATCGGTTTTGGACTTCGCGCCGGTCATCAAGGGTCCGGTAAACCTCTGCGCCAAAATGCATGAGGGCAAGACGCTTCGCATGTGCTTCCTGTGCAATATGGATTGCATTTTCAGGATTGAGGTGCGGCCAGTCCGGATTTTCCTGACCCGGTTTCAATCCGCATTCAGTGATTAGAAGATCCGCATTTCGGGCAAGCGTGATAGCGTTGTCACAGACACCTGTATCGGTACAGTAGGTAATTACCTTCCCGTCAATAGTCATCCGGTACCCATAACAGGGTACCGGGTGAACGAGCGGGAGGCACTCAACCGGGAAAGGGAGGGTATGCTCTCCCGCTTCAAGCTCCACAATACTGACAGAGTACGGAAGTTGGTTGAGCGGGACCGTGAACGGCTCTGCAACCAATGTATTCAGGATGGCGGTAGTGCCAACCTGCCCGAAAATGTTCAGGCCCCTTGAAAACCTGAATTTGACGAGAGTATGCAGCCCTGCAATGTGGTCGATATGAAAATGGCTGATAAACAGGCAGGTCTGTTTGTCCTGGGTACAATAATTGTCTGCTTTTGCGATACCGTTACCAGCGTCAAGAATAATGTCAAACGCATCAGATTGGATCAGGACTGAGCATGTATTTCCGGTTACGGTATCGTACCATCCGTTAGTTCCCAGAAAGGTAACCTTCATGGGTAATGGGTTGTTTTTAACAGAGTAAAAAATGTTCAGATATGCCTGATCCTTTCTCTCATTTTTTGACAAAGTTGTTATATTATCTTAAAACAAGAGTATCGGATTATGAAACAAAATCCCGTTTTTACCGTTATTGCAGTACTATTTCTCTGCCTTATTTGCGTTCCCGCAGGAGCGGTCATGCTGGAAGTAACGGTCAAAGGATCGGTGGCAACCATCAGCCCGACCAAGAATACCCTGACTGTTGATAATCCGCTCCAGTACGGATGCAGTTACCCGGCAACCGGAGTGCCGGTCTGTTCCTATATCCCTATTAACAAGTCCACTCTCACCGGAATAGTACCGGATGTAGCTGTATTCACTGTTTTTAATACCGGTGATCCAGTTGTTGCGACCAGCATTGGCGGTCCGAATGAAACATGGATTACGCTTGCCAAGTTGTTCGGCTCACGGCCAAATGAAGAGCTGGTAACCAATATTGTTGGTGATATTGGAACGATCCCAACCCCGCTTATCGGAAATTACACTCTGGACACATCCACTGTTCCGAACTGTTCGGCATGTTCTGGCACAACGTGTACTGCCACGTCAGCTACCGTCAAGGTTAAAAGCGATGGAAATGGAGTCCTGGAAAGAACACTCCTGCCTGGGGAATCCCTCAGTTATAATGGAAGGAACGATGGTTCGAGTGTTTACGTACGATTTGTCAAAGGCCAGGCATTGTCCACTACTTGTCCGGGTCAGGCCGGTATGACCGGATCTCAGGCAATCTCTGTTTACGTTGTTAAAGTTGTGCCACCCCTCAGTTCAGCGCAGACGAATATCCGGACAGCAACGACAATCCGGCCTGATGAAGCGCTGACATCACTGCCACCAACAGTTTCGGCAAGTACTACACTACCCACAACCACAAAGGCAGGCATGATCCCATTTGCAGCAATCGGGGCGACAGGACTTGCAGGGATCGTGCTGGTACTGAAGAAAAGATAAGATCCCTTTAATAATCCTTTTTTACCGGGCATTTTTGCCGTGAACCCTTTCCCAGTAAAGCCATCCGGCAAGACCGACAATGATGAGTCCTGCCACCGCGGCGATTCCTGAAAAGACGCTTTTTATAAACAGTTCCTGCAGGAACACAGTTCCCAGCGCGATACCAAAACATCCGATAAATGCACCGATGACGATAGCAAGGAATACCGGTATTTTCTGCATACCAAGGAGCTGCCCGATGATTGAACCACGGATACCCCCGCTGCCCATAACCGGGACCATCACGAGCACGATAATGCCGACAAAATAGATCTCTTTTAACCAGGGTTGTTCTCCAATAAATGTTCGTGTCTTTTCAATGAACGATTCCATGATGCCGCCAAGCAGAGGAATTTTGAGCGCGAGATCGAAGTTCCATCCCATGAACAGTGCGGTTTCGATATCGATCATCATGATAGATACGGCAATCAGCCACCAGGGTATCCCCAGTGCGATGCCGGCAGGGATGACCGTTTCTTTGCCTGCTGGTGGGAGCACGTAGGCAACCATCAGCCCGATGATAACAAAAAAGGAGGTCAGGTCAAGAAAAAAGTACAGAATTAAGATTTGGAGGGCAACGATAACAAACGGCAGAGTAATCTTAAGGAATCCTGAAAGGCCAGGAGGAAATTTGAGAATTTCTGCATATTCCATACGTTACTACAGCATGATATGGAACTAATGCGGTATAGAGATCTCTTTGGATTTTTCCTCACCGTACCTAAAGAAATGTTCTCCAAATCGACAGTTCAGAGAAACTGCCTGTGCCTCGCTCCCTTGCAATATATTATATGCGATCCAGTGAAGAATCAGAAATGAAACCCGGCGTGTGCACCGGGGCAAAAAACACGGTGACTATGACAGAGGAACGGTTTTTGTTTAAAACAGGGTCCTGCTCTGGGGGGCTGCATGTACGGTGCCTTCTTGCACTCCTTGTGGGATTTGCTGTGATGTGCGGGTTTGCAGGTGCCCATACACCAAGTGATGTTGAGGTGAGGTATAATGAACTGTCCGGAGAACTTGCTGTGACAATTTCCCACCAGGTGGATAATCCCGCAATGCACTATGTGAAAGAGGTGACTATCAGGCAGGGCACGACGATTCTTTCAGTTATGTCCTATACCAGCCAGCCGGATCGGTCACCATTCACCTATACCTTCAATCTGCCGCAGCTGAAAGGAAGTACCGCAGAAATTATCGTGGATACGGAGTGCAACCAGTTTGGCTCCCGTTCAGGAACGCTGATATTGACAAAGACGCAGCCCCCCAATACTCCCGCCACTACCATGGTATCATCTGATACACAACCGCTGACATCTTTACCCACAAAAGCAGGGGTATTGCCAATTGCTGCAATCCTTGCAGTGGGATTTGCATCAAGGAGAATCCTCCGGTGATTAAAACCAGATCCGGCAGGTCTTCTCTCCTCTCTTTTTCTCTCGCATCGTCACCATGGACTTGTTTTTACCACGATCGCAACCTTATCATATCTCCGCCCCGAATCCAATACATCCAAAAAAGGTGCGTGTAATGGTTCGTGTTGGTGTTCATGTCTCAATCGCGGGATCCCTTGACCTCGCTGTTGACCGGGCAAAAAATGCCGGGTGTGATGTCTTCCAGATATTTTCACGCAATCCACGGGGATGGGGATTTCTGCCCCTTTCTGATGAATCCTGCAAAGCATTCAGATCGAAAATCAGGTCAGGTAATCTCATTCCTGTTGATCATATGCCGTATCTTCCGAACCTTGCATCCCCAAAAACGGAAATTTATACCAAATCTATTGCCGCACTCACTGCTGAACTTGACCGGTGCGCACTGCTTGGTATTCCCTATCTTGTCACTCATCTCGGGCATCACCTCGGAGATGGGATTGCCGGGGGCAGGGCTCGTGTTATCAGGGCAATAAATACGGCACTGACTGAGTCTGATAATTCTGTGATGCTGCTTTTGGAAAACACCGCAGGCGAGAAGAACAGTGTGGGAAGTAGTTTCGAACATATCAGGGGCATTCTGGACGGACTTGAATATCAAAACCGGATTGGTGTCTGTTTCGATACCTGTCATGCATTCACCGCGGGCTATGAACTCCGTACAGAATCGGGTATCGAAAAAACCTTAGCACAGCTCGATGAGCAGATCGGCATGAAAACTCTCAAAATTATCCATCTGAATGATGCGAAGGGGGACCTGGGGAGCAGCCTCGACCGTCATGAGCATATTGGTTTGGGATTTATCGGTGATGACGGTTTCCGGCTTCTCCTGCATCACCCCGATTTTGCTGCGCTCCCGCTTATCTGCGAAACACCTGTTGATAAGAGGCGTGATGATGCCGGAAATATCGCAAAAGTGCGGGAACTTGCCGGATAATTTTTTCTGGCTGGTGTGCTTCGACATACAATACAGTAGTCTTGCCATGAACCTTGTACATCCCGAACGCCAATCTTCCTGATTTAAGTAAAGTATCTGGACTGCGTGTGGATTATACACTCTCTCATGCACAGTTCTTTTTTAGACCATTTTCCGTGCGCTTATTATCCTTAACATACAATATATCCGGCAGTGAAGGCAACGTTTGACGGCACCGCGGTGCGTTTAGGAAACGAGGGGCGCGTACTCTATGAACAAAGTGGTTACGGACGTCTGGAACATGATGGTGTAAAACTCTCGGATCAGGAGGCCTTGTACCTCCACCACCGTCAGAAAATCGAAGTTTCCGGATATACTTTCAACTCACTTTTTTCCAGGTTTGCAGAACGTCCTGGTTTTCTTCGAAGTTTTCTGGTATACCGGGATTTGCGTGAACGGGGTTATGTTGTCCAGGCAGGGCCGCACGATTTCCGGGTCTTTAAACGCGGTGAAAAACCTGGTACTGGTGAATCGCTATACCTTATCCGGGTCTTGTCAGAACGTGATCCGATCAGGTTTGTAAAACTCATAGAGGAGGTTGTGGCTTCAAGAAATATGCGAAAGCAGTATATTCTTGCAGTGGTCGATGACGAGGAAGAGCTGACCTATTACGAGATTAAACTCCAGAAACTGGCAGAATCCTGCGATCATATACCTGCTGTCATGGCCCATGATACAATGCTTGTAGGAAAATCAGCGATGGTGCTGGTGGCACCCCATTCAGATCTTGAACAATCAGGATTTGGTAAACGGCTTGATGATGAACGTCTTATGCTTGCACCTGTTGAACTGCTTTATCTGATAGGTAAAGGAATTATTGAACTCAAAAAGGATGGTATTACCGTTGGAAAAGAGGAATATTTTGCACTTGCCGGAGAGACCGATGGGGAACTAGCGGAGAAGAATAAAGTCTACACCGAACTCAGGGGGCACAATTTCATCCCCCGGACTGGTTATAAGTTCGGCCACCATTTCCGGGTCTACTGCGGGAAGAATGTTCATTCAGATATGCTGGTGCATGCCGTCGAAAAAGAGGCGTCCCTGCCTATGAGTGCGATTTCCCGATCGGTCCGGATGGCACACAGTGTCAAAAAGAAGATGTTGTTTGGCGCTGTACATACTACCGGAATTCAGTTCGTAGAATTTGCACGAATCAAACTTTGAGTGCTCACCATGCATGAACCGCAGATTAATCCCTGGTCAAACAACCAGTCCGTCGATGTTGAGAAATTATTCTCTGATTTTGGTATTGAACCTATCGCTCCGGTACTTTCCGAGCTTCCTGAGATCCCGTATTTCATGCGGAGAGGTATCGTTGTCGGGCACCGGGACTACCTCCCGATAGCCACTGCAATCCGCAACTGCACGCCATTTCATATCCTCACCGGATTCATGCCGAGCGGCCACCCCCACCTGGGCCACCTTATGGTCATGAAGGAGGTGGTCTGGCATGTGCAGCAGGGTGGAAATGGTTACGTGACTATTGCCGACCGTGAGGCACATGCGGTCCGGGACATGTCATGGGAAAAGTGCAGGGAGTACGGGAAAGAATACCTTGCCTGCCTCTATGCACTCGGATTTGAAGGGAAGACCTATTTCCAGAGTAAAAACAACCGGCTCAAGGATCTTGCTTTTGAGGCCGCGACCAAGGTCAACTTCTCGGAACTCACGGCAATCTACGGGTTCGGTGCCGACACCGAACTTGCCCATGCTGACAGTGTGATCACGCAGGTTGCCGATATTCTCTACCCGCAGATAGACCGTGAGCCGGCTCCGACGTTGGTCCCGGTCGGGATTGACCAGGACCCGCACATCCGGCTCACCCGGGGGATAGCCCATAAGATGCGGATGTTTACGATAGAGGAGCGGGAAGGGTATATCAGTGTCCGCTCCAAGAATGCACCGGAGATAGCGCTTGAAGCGGTCAAGAAAGCGTTCCCGCACGCCAGGAAGTACGAGGGGCATGTGGATATCAAAGATGTGTCATGTTCTGATGTGAGTACAAGAGTCCGCCAGATAGAACGTGCGAACGGGGGTTTTGCCTTCTACACGCCTTCGTCAACCTACCATATTTTCATGCCGGGACTTACCGGGGGTAAGATGTCCAGCAGCATCCCCGAAAGTATCATTTCGTTCTATGAGCCTGAAGCAACGGTAAGAAAGAAGGTGATGAGCGGTATTACCGGCGGGAGAATGACCATGGACGAGCAGAAGCGTTGTGGTGGGGAACCTGACAAATGTTCGCTGTACCTGCTCAACCTCTTCCACATGGTGACCGAGGATGCTGAGCTTGCTGAGATCCGCAGGAAATGCGTGTCGGGAGAGATCATGTGTGGTACCTGTAAGAAGGAAACAGCGGAACGTGTGGCTGCATTCCTGAAAGATTTCAAGGAGAAAATGGACGCAGCAGCAGATAAGATCGAGGTGTAAGATGGCGGCACTGACAACAAACGAGAAACGGTTGCTTGCAACGCTGGTAAAAGAACACCAAGCTGATGCCCCGCATCTTGCCACACTACTGGACTCAACACCGGAATCCGTAGTGCAATGGGCACACCTGTTGGAGGACAAAGGACTGGTCACTCTTGAGCGAATTGTCGTTAAATCCTTTGTTTATTCGGCCGAAGGGAAAGAATATCTCAACAATGGACTTCCCGAGACGCAACTCCTGAAATTTTGCCGAAATGATACCCCGCTGGTCGAACTCCAGAAACATAGCGCGTTCAGGATAGGTTTCGGGCAACTGAGAAAGAAGGGACTCATAAAAGTTGAGGGGACTTCTGTTATAAAATCACCGGGATCTTCCACTGACGCGGATGAAGCCTCCCTTAAAAATCCGTCTGCCACTGACCTGAGAACGAAGGACCTGATTAAACGTGGAATCCTGCAGGAAACGGAATCAGTCCGAAATATCATAAGAATCAATCCCCAAGGGCTGGTGCTGGCAAAGGAGGGTCTTGATATGCGTGAAGCGACCGGCACCCTCACCCGCGAACAGATCCTCTCCGGCGCATGGAAGACAGCAAACCTCCGCAGGTATGATGTTTCAAAACTCCCCAAAAAGTCATACCCTGGCAAGATCCACCCGTACCAGCGGATCATCGCCGAGATGCGGGA
>DADR01000032.1 GCA_002495055.1 Methanoregula sp. UBA247
ATATCGAGCTTCTCTGCAAGTTCCTTGTACCTGTTCCTGATGGTTACTTCGGTGACGCCCGCCACTTCAGCGACCTCGCGCTGGGTGCGGCGCTCGCCTCCAAGGATGGAAGATATGTAGATGGCAGCTGCGGCAACACCGGTTGGGCCCCTGCCGCTCGTCAGTTCCCGTTCGCCGGCCTGACGGAGGATCTCCACAGCCCGGCTCTGCACCTCTCCCTTGAGGGTGAGGCCCGAGCAGAACCGGGGCACATAGTCCAGCGGGGAGGTCGGCAGGAGCCTCAGGCCCAGCTCGCGGGAGATGAACCGGTAGGTCCTGCCGATCTCCTTTCTCGAGACCCGGGAGACTTCCGCAATCTCGTCAAGCGTGCGGGGCACGCTGCATTGCCGGCAGGCAGCATAGAGTGCCGCTGCTGCAACACCTTCGATGCTCCGGCCGCGGATCAGGTTCTTGTCGACCGCGTCACGGTACACGACAGCAGCGGTCTCACGGACGTTTCGCGGGAGACCCAGTGCCGAGGCCATCCGGTCCAGTTCCGAGAGTGCAAACGCCAGGTTCCGCTCGGTCGCGTTGCTGACACGGATCCGGCGCTGCCATTTGCGGAGCCGGTAGAGCTGTGCACGGTTCTTGGAAGATATTGCCCTGCCATACGAGTCACGGTTGCGCCAGTCAATCATGGTTGAAAGACCCTTGTCGTGGATCGTAAACGTCATAGGAGCCCCGACACGGGAACGCTTCATACGCTGGTCGTGGTCGAATGCCCGCCACTCGGGACCGCGATCTATGAAATCTCCGTCAATGACGAGACCGCAACCCTGGCAGACCAGTTCTGCCCGTTCATAGTCATGGACGAGTTGTCTGCCCCCGCACTCCGGGCAGACCGTTTCGGTATGATTTTCTGCCTTTTTCTCGGTCTCTTTTCCCTTCGTGCGTAATTTGAGTGCTTCCCGTTCACTCTGAAGGACTTTTAATTTTTCAATTTCCTGCATCAACTATCACCAATGTACAATTTCTCTCATTCGAGAACCGGGGTATCCCTGGTTATGTGCAATCATTTTGCGAAGAGCTTTTCATTCGGCTGGACCGTGCATTTTTCCCGGCAGAGAACCTCCGCATAGGGTGCTTTGACATTGCCAAAGAGGTCCAGGATCTTTCCTACCGGTTTCATCCTGCGGTCAGTAACTTCACTGTATAATGAGGGAAGCTGGGCAGCATCACATTGTATAATGAGCATCCGATTGCCAATGGTACTCATCGCTCGACCCACAACTTTCACACAACACCCTTAAGGATACAATGGTATCAGATTAATTTAGTAATCTATATATATAAGACAAACAGGTATTTAAACATTGCGTGAAGGTTTAAATAGAATTTTCAGGAATTAAGAAACCGGTCAATATTTAAAGATATTACCTCTTTACACTCAGCATCAGTGAGTCCGGCTCCCTTTGCAACCACAAATTTCGCGCGCTCATCAAGCAGGTCGTGGGGGGCATGCGCGTCTGAATCCACCACGAGCTGGCATGCGGCTTCGCGTGCGACCTGAACAACATGACCGTTCGTCCGGTTATGCCCGCCCCGCGAGGTTATCTCAAGGGCGACACCATTTCGTGCGGCAAGTAGTGCATCATCGATGGTAATAAGCCCCGGGTGAGCAAGGACGTTTACGTATTTGCATCCGCACGCGGCATGGTTTGTCCCGACTGCAACCGGTTCAACCGGTGTTTCCCCATGGACTACAACGATGTCTGCCCCTGCAGAATTGGCTTTTTTAGCAAGGTCTGCTATCTGTGAAGGGGGGACATGCGTTATCTCCACTCCGCAGAGCAAGGTGACTCCAAAGAGCTTTGCGGATTCCTGAACCTGAATGAGTGATTCAATAACAGATAGGGTATTCGAGTGATCAACGTGATCAGTAATTGCGACCGTTGTATACCCAAGTACTGCCATCCTGCGGATTAATTCAATAGGCAGCATCTCCCCATCAGAAAGAATAGAGTGGGTATGAAGGTCATACAAACCACTCATTGTTTCACCTCAAGTCTCTGGGCAACTTTTTTGATGAGTGCCTCTTTACTCTCTTTCCATTCTGCAACAATACGTCCTTCGCGCCGCATCCAGTGTGCGGGGTGGTGGTGGTCCTCAACCCTGCACGTCACTCCTGCACGTTTCAATGCGCGTTCGAGATCACTGATCACCGGTGCCTTCGCACCGCGGCTCAGTGGCACTCTTCGTCCCTGACGCCGTGAATAAGAAGCGTTGAAGTAGCATGGATACAATATGCGCTCGCCTTCTACCATTACAGGAGGATTTGTGGGTCAAGGTATAAACAGTGTACGCTCGTACCTTGTACTATGCATCATATCGACGTCAGGATTGAGAAGGATATTTACGACGTCAACAACGCCCTTGCTGACAATAATGCGAAAAATTTAACAGACCATGACGTACGGGCATTCGACCTTCTGGGAGCTATTGGTTCAGGAAAAACTGCACTTATCGAGCGTCTTGTCCCCCTGCTTACAAAAAAAGGGTTGCGTGCGGGAGCTATTGCCGGTGATGTCTATGGTGACGATGATTTCAAGAGGATTGTAGCCCTTGGTATCCCGGCATTCAATGCAAACACCGGTAAGGAATGTCACCTGGATGCCCACCTCGTAGAACATGCGATTGAACACCTTCCGCTCAATGATATTGATATACTTTTTATTGAGAACGTGGGCAATATGGTCTGCCCGACGGATTTCCGTCTGGGGGCAGAAAAGAGAATCGTCATTGTGAGTTCAACGGAAGGCGATGACGTAGTGAACAAACATCCAATGATGTTCCGTGACTGCACCATCGGGGTTATCAACAAGATTGATCTCGCTCCCCTTGTTGGGGCAAATATCGACCGGATGGAATCAGACATCCACCGGTATAATCCCCGGATGCCGGTATTCAGAACGAATCTGAAGACCGGTGATGGTATCGCTGCACTTCTTGATACCCTTCTTGCATGAATATTTAAACAGTGATCTGCAAAAGGAAGGGTTTCTTGTTTTTTCACCAGAATTTTTTTAGGAAACTCATGGAAGCTGCAATTTCTCCGAAACTGGTGCGCGAATAGGGAAGCAACCGGGAAATACTATAAATAATTCTGAAGGGAATATATAGAGCACCATCTTCGGGACAGGTTTCCGCAGAAATATTATTGAGAGTGACATCATGCAGTGGCAAGGAGAATCAGTACGAAAGATAACCGGGGGCAGGCGCCGCCCGGCACAAATGAAGCGGAGAACGGAGATCGGGCTCGCACCCGCAGACACTCATATCGCTGAAGACCGGAGAAAGAATATCCGTACTACCGGTGCAAACCAGAAAGTCCGTGCGCTCCGTGCAAGCTTTGCGAATGTGACTAATCTCACAAACGGCGAATGTAAAAAAGTTAAGATCGCGAGTGTTGTTGAGAATGGGGCAAACCCGAACTATGTGCGGCGAAATCTGCTGACAAAAGGCGCAATCATCAAGACTGAGATCGGAAATGCCCGTATCATGAGCCGCCCCGGTCAGGATGGCGTCATCAACGCGGTGTTACTCGAATAACCTGAATATATCACAAACCAGATTTATTGAAAATCATTTTTTATTCTCGCAGTGTCGCTTTTTGTTGAGAGTGCACAACCGGTATCAATATACCCTGATCAGGAAAAGTGCGTTCAATCTTACAATTCAGCAATCTTTTTTCTTTAATACCCGCACATAGTCTAGTTATGCGAAGGATCTATTATCGTTTCCCGCAGCGGGTGGATCTGTCGTTTGCCATGGGAATGCCGTTTAATGAAACGCTGAACTATATCGCAGATCTTGATAATACCGAGGCAACCAGGACCACAGGAAAGGAACTGGTGAAGGTAAAAACCCGGGTAAAGATCGCAATAGACCGAGCGACATTTGGGGATATCACTCCGGATGTCCGGCGCCCGGGAGCGATCACGGAAGCTGTCGATATGCAGGTTTCCCTGCTTGCGCTTGCACTTCGTGGCGGTGGAAAGGTTCCGATTGCAAATGATGTCTTCTACCTGCGACTGACCGATCAGGTATCACGGACCGATATTGATATTGCAAAGGAAGGGCGCGGTGAGGGACTGGACGCCCTGGACCTGAAAAAGATTCTTCTGGGTGCCCCGAAGTGACGATCCAAACCACGGTTGCAGCACCCTTCAAGCACACCCGGAAACCGGGAATGCGAAAGAACGAGCTGGTCTATTATTATGCATTTGACCGGAAGTGGATGAGTACTGAGCAGGCAAATATGCTTCTCCAACGGGCAGAGGAAGCCGGTCTTCTCGGGCTGGAGAATGGGATTTTTACTCCCCGTTTCGATCTCTCGGGAATTACCATCCCAGTTGGTTTCAAACCTACTTCTTCCATCTTTGAGCGTAATGATCCCTCGCAGGAACTGATTGGCAGGATTGCACAGGCAAAAGGCATAGAGGAAACCGAAGTGGTTTCTGAGATGAACCGGATCATAAAAGAGGGATTCGACGGGCATCTCCTCCCCGCCGCAGCACTGGTTCTTCTTGCAAAAAAATACCATGTGCCCTTCAAAGACTTAAGGGAAGCGCTCATTGGAAGTGTGAAAAAAGGGTAGATATTCACTGTAGATGTTTACGGTATTCCATCCCCTTTCCGGATATGGTCAAACCAGGTTTTAACAACAAAGTATTTCGCTCATTTATCGCTTATATATCAATAAACAAGTGTGATGAGGTATATTCATGGCGACAAACAGAAAGGATCTGTGGGATAATCCCCGGGTATTGCTGCACTTATTTTCAGGAGAAGGATCTTCATGACCAGAAACTGGGTAGCGACCCTTGTAATTCTATCCCTTGTAGGAATTGTACTCTTGAGTGGTTGTACAAGTCAGCCATCTACGCCACAGACAACTACCATACCGACAGGGTCCAGTGCCCAACAGACGCAATCCATCGGCGATATAACTGTTAAGCCAACCACCCAGGTAACTATTCCGGTTACCGGTGTATTTGTCAAGGTCAGTTATCTCGGTTCCTTTAACGGGACGTATGGTATGAAAAACGCAATGCAACAAGTGAGAAATTCCGGTGTGCGGGTGTATGAAATCATTAACGCGACAGGAGACGTTACTGCAACCTTCTCCAAACTGGATGGGTCGGCAAAGCATGACATATCGGTCGAGTTATGGAAAAACGGGAAATCGTTAACGTCTGCAACGAACTCAACACCCTTTGGCAAAGTCAGTATCAGCTATAAGGTCTGATAATTTTCCTCTCTCTTTTTTATCTATTGGTGACATGGAAAGCCCATGCTATGATTAGAGCACAGTTTTCCGTAGGGTAAAATCGTTTTTCCCCTGTTTTTCATTCCCCCTAAAAACGGTGAAACGGGAAACCGTTGAAGAGTGATCAACTATCCTCAAACCTGACGAAGGGGGATCTCCTCTCGCTCATAGTTTTTGAAGAAGGGGACCGTTCCGCAATAGCCGGTTCGAGGTATTTCTTTTTGCCGGTGAATGTTAATCGCGGCGGATAATCTGAATTCCCGTGATTAATATATGTTAAATATATACAATTTTATTTTATGCTTTAATTTTTTGCACAAGAAAAAAATCATAATGAGGAATGGGAAATTCGGTTTGAGGCGGCTCCATTTGGTTAACCAGGGAGATATCTGAATGAAGTTACATTGGATCAAATATTTGATCGTCGGAATCATACTGACCGGCATCATCATTCTTCCCGCAATCGCGCTCTTCAATGTCGTTGTCTATAATGTCCCTGTCTTTGGGCCGGATAAACCAACGACACTACCGGAGTTGAATACCAAAAGTCGTCCGATTCAGTTTACCGCTATTAAAATTGATGACCCGGTACGGAAAAATCTGCTGACAGAAGATCAGGCATGGGAGTATACATGGGCATTTTTGCATGACAGAGTTGGATTTAAGATCTTCCTGCCGATGGAAAAACGCAATGGTATTTTAAAAAGGATAGTCGATGATAAAGGAAATCAATACTTGGCATGGGACTTTTCTGCGAGACAAAAGGAACGTCCATTTCTTATCTATGAGCAATTTAATCTTGGAGGGAATATTTTTATCGACGCTCATGACGGGCATGTTCTCTGGTATTATGCATTTCTCTGATAGCGGGAGAAAATAAAATGAATTCCCTCAAAGAAGTAGTCTCAGGTCCCAACAACACTCTTGCCATCTGTCCGGATGGATCTGTTGTCGCGTGGCGCCGACGGTAATCCCGGATTGGAATGGATAAAATATCAGGGAGTGTGGGAGACAGGTACGGCAATCTCCGTCAGAATATGTCATGTACAATAGCAAAAAAAAGGTCTTCTACAAACCAAAAAAATTGATATATTATCTTCGGCCGGCTTTTACCTTTTTCTCTGCTTTCTCTCCCTCAACCTTAGGGAAGAGTTCCTCTAATGTTTTGTCACCGTAGGAGGTGACGCGGGCATTTATCTGTACGAAGTCAGCGGTAATCTCGTTAGACCGGATCGTTTTTCTCCTGCGTTCTCCTTCCATTGTCGGATGGAACCCGACACCTTCTGTCATAAGGAGTTTTTTCCGCCCTGCGCCCGGGAGACTCTTTTTTGCCGGTATTCCGGTCCGGTCGGATGCACCGGTAATCATGATTTTGTAGCCTGCGAGTCCCATTGCACCCGCGTCGATTTCCTCTCCGATACGCTTACCCACGATTGCGCCAGCAGCGCCTCCTGTTGCGTCCACGTTATAGGCGCGACCGGTCTTTGGGTCTGATACGACGATTTTTAACTCCACCATTCTTATGCTCCTGTTGATTTTCCTTAAAGAATCCAGGTAATGGATTTTTCACGTCTCTGGTTGCCGGCAATTCTGCCTACACATGAGAAGTACCCATTTTATTATACTGGTACGCTATTAAACCCTCGCGTCTCAGGTAAGTGCATCTATAGTTATTTTCCCCAGAAGGGATCCCCTTTTCGCCTCATCGTCGTGAACTCTTCAAGAATTTCCTGCGTGCTCACGTTTAACGTTTTCAGCATCTCACGTTCGAGGACCTTTATGTGCCGCTCCGGTACATCCACAAATAAGTCATCCCCAACATTCAGCTGTCTGCCGACAGTGACACCCTCTATTGAAATCGCGACTTCGAGTCCTGCATCCGCTTCACGGATAGATTCCTGGCGGAGCTGCATGGATTTGAGATGCCCCACTTTCTTTCCGTCAGTTTTGACAAGATTGATGTCGTTGCGTAATTTCCCGCCCAGCACCCGCACTCCCACAACCGCCGGGTTGCTCTGCCGGAATACACAATCAGGGAGGAGCCGGATCTTTGCCGGCATCACGATATGTTCAAAACGCTGCTTTTCTAAAAGCCGTTTCTGCTCGTCCCGCCATGCGAGATACTGGTCTATCAGCTGGTAGATTACTCTCCCCTCAAACAATTTCACCTGCGTGTAGAGGGGGTTTTTGATCATATCGGCAGCGTCAGGAAGGATCTGGGTATTAAATGAGAGAAGTACACGAAATACCGGGTTCTTGATCGTTTCAGTGTCAATCAGGTCGTGACGGCTCACCGGCCCGACTTCAGCCCGCATCACACCGATTCCTTTTCCTTCAAGTTCCTTGCAGAGCGCTTCCAAAGCTCCGATAGTATCTGCCTTGATCACAATTCCTTCGTCGGTCAGTTTTACGTGGATCTCTGTCATCTCTTTTTTTATCTTGGCTTCCACTTCTTCCCGGTTACCGCGGACTACAAAAAATGGCGACCCCGCGATCACGTTCTCGAGGTTCGGCGCGGTGACTTTGATCCCCGCGGCTGCGACCAGGGACTTTACTCTCTCGAACCTGTCCTCAACAAGGATTTCTTTCATGGGTCGGGGTTTTAAGAGTGACCTCACTTTTGTCACTACCACATCATCCTGCGTAGCGACCGCTATCTCATCACCAATCGCCAGTGTCCCGTCGTAGAGGATCACATCCAGTGTCGTCCCGAGTCCCCGCTCTTCTTTCACTTCAAGAACTGTACCCGCGCCCGGACCTTCGACTTCAAGAGCGAGTTCCTCCCCCAGATACCGTTGAGCAAGCCCGATCATTACCAGCAGGAGATCTGCAATGCCTTCACCGGTATGGGCACTGACCGGGACTATAGCAAGGTTGCGCTTGAAATCAGATACCCTGTCGAACCGGTCTGCTGAGAATTCCAGTTCTGAAAGCTTTCCCACAATCTCGTACGTCTTGTTCTCAACATCCTCTTTCACCCGGTCGTTTTGCTTGGCAAACGATGTGAGGAACGATTCATTCTCGAATATCCGCCAGCCATGGATCCGGTCGATTTTAGTCGCGGCGATGACAAATGGTGTCCGGCAATTCCGCAGGATCTGAAGAGCCTCGATTGTCTGGGGCTGGAACCCCTGGTTGATATCGACAACAAGAATTGCCATATCAGCGAGTGCACCACCGCGTGCCCTCAGGGTGGTGAATGCGTGATGGCCCGGTGTGTCTATGAATAACAGGCCAGGAATATTGAGGGATTTCCCCATCGTCCCGCTCATGGATCGGATTGCATCTATGGGAACAATCGTTGCGCCTATATGCTGGGTAATTGCTCCCACTTCAGAGCTTACGACAGATGACCCGCGGATGCGGTCCAAAAGAGAGGTCTTCCCGTGATCAACGTGCCCCATAACGCAGACAATCGGCGTCCTGATCTTCGGGTTATCCGCCATATCCCTGTCCCCTCGTTCCTGCTCTGGTATGGAATAAAAAACCAATTCCTCATTTTGGCACCGTCGCCTGGAGTGCCATGCCACACTGTTAAGGAATTGTGTTCAGAGCCACCTGATATGTAATGGATACCTGACCCTATTAATAATCACCTTATGATCTTCACTGACCGTACCGCGGTTTAATTACATCCGGAATACCCTGCAGGCGATGGATTTGTAAGGATACATTAATCAGAGTCCGGTGCAAATGTAAAAGGGACATCTGCCAGGGTGGGGTAGTTGGTTATCCTAG
>DADR01000031.1 GCA_002495055.1 Methanoregula sp. UBA247
TCATTTCTTTATTTTCATGGGAAATCCTATTTTCCAGAGATTCGTTTCTTCTTATCAACTGTTTGGAGGGTGACCCCCTCTCTCCCCCAGTGGGGGAGGCAACCCAAGGGGAGCATCCCCTTGACCCCCTCTTTATTAGAGGGTTTCAACAGGGCCAATTTCATTTCATTTTTTAAATGGAGTATCATGAAATTTTTTTTGAATTTTATACTCTCACACGAAAAAATATGTACTTTACCTGGCTGGTTATGAGTTTTGTTCATCAAAGATTTTTTTCCATTGTTTTATTGTGCTATCCAAGGTAAATTCTTGTTCTATCACCTGTTTTGCATTCATCGCAATTTTTTCCAGATTTGGATCTTCAAGTGCGCTGAGTATACTATCAGAAATACCTTCGGGACAATTATGTTCCAGAATAAATCCGGTCTTTTTGTCTTTTATTATATCCGGTATAGTTCCGACAGAAGTCGCTAATACTGGTGTACCGCAGGAAAAAGCTTCGAGTATAATATTGGGAAGTCCTTCAGTATAGGAAGGAAGGATAAGGAGCCGTAGTTTGTTTAAGTATTCCGGAAGGTCCCCATGGGCGATCCAACCGGCAAGTGATACCCGGCTTGTCAGTTTTTCCCTCTGCAGAAATATCCCGATCTCATCTTTGAGTGGACCATCGCCTCCGATGAAAACAGTTATGTCCTTTCGGTTGTTGAGGATCCCAGGAAGAGCCGAGACGAAGTTCCGGACACCTTTTTCTTCACTGAGCCGTCCAATGTAGCCGATGAGAAGAGGACGCCTGCACAGGGGTATTTTTGCAGCAAATATATCTGAATTTATGAAGTGCTCATGTGCAATTAAAATTTTACCTGCATAATCCTGTAATTTCCATTCCCTGATCAAATTCGGTGAATACACGATGATTTTATCTGCTATACGATAGGAAAGTGATTCCCAGGGAAATAAAATCTGATTGAGAAAGTCCTGGTATTTCTCATTCATTTTTCTATACGATGACGGTAATAACCAGATTATCTTTTTATTGCGAAATTTTGCAATCATCATCGGTAATGGCAATCCGGTTTGCATAAAAAAAATAAAAGAATCGGTATGGCTCGATTTTTGCAAAACATGCCTTGAAATTTTCAGATTCAGGATAACATAATTTATGATGCGAAAGATTAGTCTGTTTTCTTTTTTGTGCAGAATTATGGTATCTCTGCTCAGATCAAACGGCAACGTTCCCATTAAATCCGGAGTTACAACAAAAACTGAGTGAGATTCGGAACAGATTGCACCAAGTATTTCTCTCATGTTTGACAAGGGAATAAAAAATGCCTCATGGGTGAAAAATGAAACCAGACAAATTTTTGTACACTTCTGCTTCATAGACCTCGTTTACGCTTCAGTTACTTGTATTTTCATACGCAGTGATGAGTCTTTTTTCCATTATCGTCCAGGTATATTTTTGTTCATATGCCTCCCTCCCATGAGCCCCGAGTTGCATACAAAGTTCAGGATCGTCCATGAGAGTACGGATAGCATGTCTGATAGCGTCGACATCCCCGTACGGAACTATAAGACCACACTTTTCCTTTCGGACGATTTCTGCCATTGAGGTACTGTCATTGGTAATGATTGGTTTTCCACACATCATAGATTCAAACAGCTTATTAGGGCTCGCATATCTGTTATTGGGAATCGCAGGGTCATAAAAACCAAAGAGTACATCTGCTCTCAGGGAATTATCGATGACCTCTTCATAGGATACTACCCCCAGATACCGAATCTTTTCAGGATATCTTTTCGTGTATTCTTTGATCAGATCCAAATCCTGCCCGATTCCGGCAATTATCAACTGTAGAGGGTTTATATCCATAATTGCTCGAAGAACATATTCCAGACCACGACTTTTATGGAGTATACCGGCATAAAAAAGGACAAAGGTATTCAGACCCGGGGCATGATCGGGATTCTGCCCGATTTTATCATGATCGGGAGGAGTATTATAGATATATGCAATTTTGTTAATTTTTGCACCTTTAATCTGGGAGTACCTTATTTCATCTACCAGAAACACGGTATCAGTAAACCGAATCAGATATTTTTCAAAAGAAGCAATACAATTTCGTATGAACCGGGGAGTCCGGTTGGGAAGGGTATCAGCATAAAAATCATAAATGGTATAATTAAGTCTGATATTTTTTATCAATTTCACAAGAACCGCAGGGACCATAGATTCGATGTCACAGGCATGGATAATATGACAATCAGAATGTAAAAGATACCAGATTTCGTATAACCACCATAGCGGGAGGTAAAAAATTACCCACGGATTGTCATAGGGCGCTTTGAAGGTACATCGATTAACAGCAAAACCAGAAATTTGATCGATATTCATAGTCCTCTGACGATCCCACACGAATAACTGGACAACATACCCATAGTCTGCCAGCGTTTGAGCCATTTTATGGACGGCCGGATCTATACCACGCCCACGGACAATAATTACTTTCTTTCCTGTCATTATTTTTTGTTTCACAGACTATCAGATCAGATATTCAAATTTTTAATAATCCTCTCCAAAATCCAAGGGAATAACCACTATGCTCCAGAAGGAAAACGGTTGGGACAGATATAAAATATCGCAAATCTTTTTCAATCAATACAAAATAAAAGCCTGCAGCAAAAATGAGTGCACCATAAATTCCCATACCTGCAAAAAAAATCCATGGGGTTACTGCTAATGAGGCGATGAGAATTACCAGTAATACGGGTGGGATAATCTGTATATCCCAAATCCTGCTTCTGGCTCTTCCGTATCCATATTGATACATCCTTTTTGTAAATTCTTTTAATCCCCGGTTATGGTTATGGAAAATTATTGCAGCTGGTGTGTAGAGAATTTTTCCTTTTTTTAATAATTTTCTGTTGAGGTCTGTATCTTCAGCAGTCCCGAGTGTCACATCAAATCCTTTTACCCCTAAAAGATCTAATTTACGATACATACTGTTACAACCACTGATACTGTTTACCATCCTTTTTTCTTTGAATAATCTGCCTTGAACAGACCTCGCACTCCCTAAAAATGTTCCAACTGCCAGGTTTATTGATTTTTCCCAGATTCCGTCACCAAGATTAATTATTCCTCCTCCCACACCGACAATTCCCTCCTGGAACTCTTTAATCAAATTCTCCAGCCAGTCTTTTTTGGGAATGCAATCCGCGTCGGTAAAAGCGATATAGTCTCCTTGTGCATTTTCTATACCTACCTGGTTGGCACCGGCTCTGGTCCGGTAATCTTCATAGAATATTTTTACGGGATATTTTTGTGCAAAAGTTACTGTTTCATCGGTCGAATGACCATCAACAACAATTACTTCAAAGGGCACATACGATTGTGCAAAAACAGCATTTAAACACTGCTCTATCCTCTTTGCCTCATTTTTTACCGGTATTATTACAGATATTTTTTCCATCAATATCCTTGATTTTAATGATTAAGACTCATATATTATTTATTCCCTTCAGTATTGGTGCACAACACAGGTGCCGAAAAAACCCGACCGGTTTATTAATCTTTATTTCTTATGCTGATACATTCTGGTTCATGTCGGTTTTAGACCTTAATTCATGTATTGAAATGCTTATTTATGCTATCATGGCAGTAAAATACTAGGAGGGGAACCATTGAACAGTTCACCTGCAACAGGACTCCGACAGGGACCAGTATGAACAAAAAACAAGGTGCCGCAATCGCACTCATGCTCTGGCTGGCAATTATTCTGGTCTTCATGCTGCTTGTACAGCGGTTTGACCTTATGACGTTTATTGTCCTTGTGCTCATCGGTGTCCTTGTTATCACGCAACTTTTAAAGCAACAGTATGTTCAACCCGGTTATCTGCGCTACTTAGACTATCTCATCGTGGTGGGATTCGTAATTTTCGGGGCACTTGTTTTAAAAAAAATCCTGGAGTTTCATGGATGAAATTTGAAAAAAAAGACGGCGCAGGTTTCACTCTCGCAGACATCTGATCTGATGGTTCATCCCCTTCAATGCAGTTCCTCGTTTCTTTTTAGTATATCCTCTCAATTTATTGAGGCTCGAAACTGTTCAGAATTTTGCAGGGATTTTTTGAGAGCAATTACCCTGTTACGTATTTTATGTATTCATCCGGAGCCCTGAATTCCATCGGTCTGTACTCTTCTTTTTTGGCAATCACTATCATAGCCTCTTCAAGTGTGGGGGATAACGGCACAATTGCTAGAAAAAATTTTTCGATACATGATGAAGAGGTGTTTTTTTTTGTTGAAGGGCAATAGGAGTAAGACATACGAGAAAATCCCGTACTCTCTAATAATTCCGTCAACTCCCTGAGCGTGTATTCCCTCCAGTGAATACCACATGTCGTTTTTCCTCTCCGGTCCAGCTGGATAACAGAGTGACTGACGGGATTCCTGACAGAATACCCCCGTGCGAGATACAACCGGCTCATCATTTTTACCTGGTTGGGTGTGGTAATATATAAAATTCCGTCCTTTTTCAAAATCCGGTTGATTTCCTGAAAGACCGGGAGGGGATTCACATTCAGGTGCTCAATCACTTCGGATAAAATTACCGCGTCAAAATAATTGTCAGGATAAGGTAGTCCGGTTTTCCCGATCTCTTTTATATTCCCCGAAGAAGGGTGCACGTTAAATTTTGCATATAATGCGTTCAGCCTGTCATTATTCTGAAATTCCGGGATATCATAGGTATGTGTTTCACAACCGATCTTTGACAGAACGATATCCACAACACCTAAAAAAGAGCTGATTTCGATAACACGCCTGTCCCTGAAATTCCCTTGAAATATTTTATTCAGATCCTTAAGGATTCTTTCGTATTGGGGGCGAAGGGAATCAATATAGTTTTTCTCGCCCTCCCCACTCCATAAATCCGATAAAACAATTGGATTTGTACCATACTCACGGGTGATGGTTTCGGTGAGAATCTCCTGTATCCGGGTATCCTCAGAGTTCATAATGGTGAATTATTGGGTTTCTTCTTATTTTTAGGTGATTGTGCACAAATCCCCCTGACGTCATGACCCGGGTCTGCAGGGTTTTTCCTTGTGAGATAAAAAATCGGGAGGTTATCTGTCAGGATTTTTACGCTTGCGCAATTCATTCACAAGACTGGTACCGGTAAATCCTGCCCTGCCGGTGACAAGAATTATTTGCTGTCCATTTTCCCCTCTCTATTTTTGGATAACTATGTTGTTTTCGGTTGTGACACAAATATTACTAAATAATTCAGGATTAATGCTGCAATCATCAGTAAAAGTCCCGTCATCACAAACACACCACCGATCATCGATATAACCGGCGGGAAAATTTCTGTACGGTAATATTCCGTGATTGCCCAGGATTCAAAGAAAAATCCGACAAGTAATAGTAAGAATCCCGGTATTCCGAATGCGGGTAATGGTCTCCGGTAACTGATTATTCCGATTATTCTGTATAATACCGAAATTCCATGGGTTATTGCATTGTGTGAAGATGTGTTATCGATATTATATCGAACATTAATAGGAACTTCTTCGATACTTAAATTATTATCTTTGAGTTGGATGAGGACCTCAGACCCTGCAGACATGCCGGTTCCATTTATTTTAACAGCGTTAATCGCTTTTCTCCTGTATGCACGAAATCCGCTTTGGGTATCTATTCCTTTTTTTACACCGGCAGCTGCTGTTACCCAGTCAAGTACTTTCATTCCTATTTTTCGATACCCGGGAATGGCATTTTCTGTGTCATTGTGGAATCGTGAACCAATCACGACATCAACCCCGTTCAGCAAAGGTTCAAGAACTGTTCCAATCTCTTTTGGATTGTGCTGGCCATCAGCGTCCAGGATGACGAGGGCATCAACATTGAGCTCTTTTGCAGTCAAAAAGATGGTCTGCAATGCTGCCCCGTATCCCCGGTTCTCAGGATGCCTGATAACATATGCTCCCAACTGCTGAGAGATAAATGATGTTGCATCAGTTGAGCCATCATCGACAATGATAATAATATCCACATACGATTTTATCACGGGAATAATTTTTGCAAGAGAAGTTTCTTCATTATATGCAGGAAGTGCAGCGACGATCGTAGCGGAATAATCCCATCCATATTTCGCTATGTTAAAGGAACAATCGGTAATTGCGACTTCTTTTATCAAGAGATCTTTTGAGAGAAAATATTTAATGAGGTTTTGGTTAAAACGTGTTTTTTCAAAGGGAAAATCAATATATTCCAAAGCCCTCCTGCTGAATGCCATGAAGCCGGAAAGAGGATCAGTCGGGATGAAATGATGCGGAGTGTCCGGAGGCAGGTGCAGCATCAGTTGTTTAATCCGTTGTTTTACTGGTAAGTCTTCGTTTTTCCCTAAAAAACGAGAGCCGATAACAAGGTCAGCTTTGCCCGCATCGACCATGCCGGTAATTCTGCGGATATCTCTGGGATCATACGTACCATCAGCATCGAATATTACTGCAACATTGCATTGTGTTTCCCGGGCACGCCGGAGACCCAGGAGCATGGCATAGGTTTTTCCGGTAGTATGTTCGAGCTGGATCACTTCAGCACCGGCTAATTTTGCTACTTCAGCAGTGCGGTCTGAAGATCCATCATCAACGACAATTACACGGCTGACGTACTGCTTTGTGCGAAGCACTACAGAGCCAATGACTTTTTCATCATTATACGCAGACAGGATAGCACAAACACTGTTTAAAAGAACGAGTCCGGCGTCAATATCGTGGATAGAAACTTCAATCGGCTCCGCTTGAAATAATTGAGCCATAGTGGTTTTATTGATGGTTTGGTTTGGAAAATCGGCTGACTGCATGATTGACAACATGGTAATTGGAGATGCCTTTTATAATAATGGATGTGATTTGTGAATTGCAATAGATTATAAAATCATTTGATTCTGGCACCCATTCTTTCTCATTCCCATGGATATCAGAATGTTTTACGCCTTCAATTAATTAATATCTGGCAAGGCATCATTGCATTGCACCTTAACTGGCAATAGTAACGTCATGGATGAACTGCATATAATTACCGTCAGAGTCTTCGTACCCCGGATTGAACCGGATTTTTTATTAACCACTCGTGGAATGTGTCCCGATTAACCAGACTTCCCAAAAGAAAAATAATTCACGGGAAGCAGGATATTTCATGTCGTTAAACTGCACCTTTTTTTGTATTCATCAATGATTCGATGTGCATTTAATCTATTGAGCTCATAAAATAATAAAACCTAAAAACCACAGGGTAGTTCGCTTGCAGCAGGATCTCGTATGAACCGGAAACAGGTCGCCGCAATCACACTCATACTATGGCTGACTATTATTCTGGTCTTTTTGCGTCTGGTACAGCGGTTCGGCCCTGAGTTCTTTTCTGTCATGCTTATTGGTATACTCGTAATTGTGGGACTCATAAAGCACCAGTACCTGCGACCAGGGTACCGGCATTACCCAGGTCATCTCACCGGAGCAGGAATTGTAGTAT
Organism: Methanoregula sp. UBA247; assembly: GCA_002495055.1. Classification (GTDB taxonomy): domain Archaea; phylum Halobacteriota; class Methanomicrobia; order Methanomicrobiales; family Methanospirillaceae; genus Methanoregula. Next base: position 7,538 of record DADR01000031.1, read on the forward strand.
CTGCGATAATTATTGATCTGAACTTTCTGGAGATTCGTTTATGAAATTCCCCTGGCTTCCTGTTCTGGTCCTTGGATGCATTGTCCTCGGAGGTTTTGCTGTATTTGCCACAGGGCCGCTCCTGTACGGAGTGGAAATGGATCACGCAGTATCGGTTTTTCACAAAAATCCTGCTGAACTTACCCGGATGGCCACCAGCAGCATGACCGAGTTAGTGCCGCTGATGCAGGCCGTTATTGATGATCAGCATCCGATTGTTGTCGATCTCCAGCTCAATGATCCGGATGCTGCGCAGCGGGATCTCACCAAATACCGGTTACGGTATGCGTCCCTGCAAAATATGGTTGACAAATTGGACATGAATGACGGAGAAATACGTTCGTTCATGAACAGCACCCAGGACCAGGTGGATATCTTTGCAGACCTGCTGACCCAGGCAACACTGTCTGATACGTTAAAAACTATCGGGGAACGAAGAGAGTATAAGAATGACCAGGATATGCAGGTCTCGGTTGCAAGCCAGTCAGCGGCATACAAAAATGCCGTTCTGATGCTGAGCACCCGCTACCTGAGCGGTCATGAGAATATTATGAATATCAGCACAAAACTGGACCTTGACACCCGCCGCTACCAGGAAACCCGGGTCGAGATACAGAAATTTGTAGAAACGATGGAGTCAGCAGAGGTGCCGACATCAGATCCCGCATCCCTGCGGGAATCCCGCATCCGGCTCCTGATAGAGCCGGAACAGGTGATGTACAGGGATACCGTGCAGGTCTTTGGTGTTGCCACTCCTGAAGGGGTACGGAGGGTGGTATCCGTGCGTATCGACAACTCCTCTCTCAAGACTACCTCAACAGATCTGAAGGGGAACTACCTGACGAACTTCACGGTTGAAAATATTCGTGCTGGTGACCACACCATCCTGGCTGGCACGGGGAATCTCACTCCGGCAAAACAGATACTCAGGGTAATGAAGGTCGGATCTGTCACCACGCTGACGGTAAAACCCGGTCATCTCCCTGCTTTGGGGACTGGTGCTCACTGTAGCGGGAGCGTGATGGCAAACCATCCGGTTCAAAACGCCCCCGTGAAGATCCTGTTTGATGGTGAGGGCAGCATTGATACCCGTACTGGTGAAGACGGGAACTATCAGGTATTCGTGCCGTTATCCCCGGGCAACCATAAGCTCCAGGCAGAATTTTCATCAGGCGACTATCCCCTTATCCCTTCCGTGAGTAAGGAAGTGGCTATAGTGGTGCCTCCTCCCCCGCTACGTCTTCCCGATATATCTTCATCAAATCCGCTTTTTGCATCCGGGATAGTTGCTCTTGTTCTCCTGGGTGCCGGGAGTGCCGGGTTCTGGTACTTCAGACGCAGTAAAAGAGCCCCCCCGGCAGACACGGAGTCTTTTACCGAGCCTGCCGATGCTCTACGGATCCGCGAAAAACTCGAAGAGATCCTCAAAGAAACGGAGCGGGATTTTCCCCCGGCAGGTTCAGAGCAGGAGGCAGAGCTGTACCATGCGATCAATACTCTTCTTGGACAGTATGAGAGATGCCTCAGGGAGCAGGGATTGTCAGAAGCCGCACGGCAGGTATATCTCACCCTTGCCGAAAGAATTGCCACCCGCTTTCACTTCCCGGCATATCGTACCCTGACGGCCCGGGAGATGAGTAAGATCTGTAATGCTGAAAACTATGCTGGTATCTTTTATCGTTTTGTCGGGATTTACGAAACGATCCGGTATGGCGGCAGTAAAAGCGAGAAGGATCGCAAGGAATTTGAAGAGGAACTTTTAAAAGCAGATACAGAAATCAGGAGTGACCAGCATTAGATCTTATGCATGGATAACCATCGCACTCCTGCTCGCATCATCCCTTATCCTCCTCTTTCACCTTTCCACGACAAATGATGAGTTCAGCCGTTATAATGTGGGATGGAACGGCACCTCTTCTTTTTTTTCAACGCTGGACCGCCATACTACGACCGATGTTATCGATCCATCAGGTCTTGCAGGATATGATAATGCGACCCTTGTAATCATTGCACCGGACTATGAGATGACTCCGGCAGAGGGAGCATTGTACCGCGATTATGTTTTACGGGGCAACACGCTGCTGCTTGCCGATGATTCCGGCAGTGGTAACACCCTTTTGCGATCGCTTGGCAGTACAATTGTGATCCGGCAGGGTAACCTCACGAGTGTGGACCAGGCATATACTGATGCACATTTAATCGTCGTAACTCCCGTCAGAGTTGCCCGGTTCTTCCCCATGGGGTCATCCCTTGTTCTGAACCGGGCGGCAACCCTTACGGGCGGGGAACCGCTCCTCACCACCACAATCTTTTCCCGGATGGATGAAAATCCTGATAAGGAGCAGAGGAGCGTAGCGGGGGTATGGGGAAGGTATACCGTTATGGCTGAAGAAAAGATCGGGAACGGCACCGTGTATGTGCTCTCCGATCCAAGCATCTTTATCAATGGCATGAAAGATCCCGGGGCACCGTATGCAAACGGGTTTTTCCTGCATGAAATTGCGCACACTCCCGGTCCGCTCCTCATCGATAGCTTCAGTTCCCGTACAGGACGGGTAGACGGTGTAGGCGAAATTATTCAGCTAGTACGATCTAATGATACATATCAGGTTATGATTGCCGCTCTGCTGATGACAGGTATAGTAATTGCCTGGAACAGGCGGATTATATGAGGATAGAATGGATTCTGCGGATCAGTTAACTCTCAAGATTACCGAGATAGCCCGTTTTCGCGACGCTATTATCGAAACGCTGGGAACTTTTATCGTAAGCAACTCAAACCTCCTTGATCTGATACTCATCGCGCTGTTATCGGAAGGACATATTCTGATTGAAGGAGTACCGGGTACGGCAAAAACCACGATCGCAAAAGCATTCGCTCTGGCCACGAATTGCATGTTCAATCGTATTCAGGGTGCTGTCGACCTCCAGCCTGCTGATCTGATCGGGGTCAGGATTTATAACCAGTCGACCCGTAAGTTTGCTTTGCGGCGCGGGCCGGTTTTCACCAACATCCTCCTTGCAGATGAAATCAACCGGATCAATCCCAAGTCCCAGAGTGCATTTATCGAGGCAATGAGCGAGCAGCAGGCTACTATTGATGGAGAAACGTACGAAATCGTCAGCCCGTTCCTTGTTATCGCCACCCAGAACCCCTACGAACTGCAGGGCACATTCCCGCTCATTGAAGCGCAGCGGGACCGGTTTATGTTCGGCCTGCAGTCCGGCCATCTCGGGTCTGATGATGAACTTGATCTGGTAAAGCGGGCAAGTTTTGGAAAACTGAACTGGAACAACTTTTCCAAATCCATTCACCTTCACATGAAAAAGAACAAAATCCTTGAAATGATCCAGACCGTCAACTCAGTCCGTATTGAGGATCCCGTCCTTACCTATATCCGTGATATTGTTATCGCAACGCGCGAGAACATAGATATTGATCTGGGAGCTTCCTCCCGTGCCTCAATGGCGTTTGTCCGTGGTGCACGGACAAAGGCAGCAATCTCAAACAGGACGTATGTCCTCCCGGATGATGTCAAGAGTCTTGCATATGATATCCTCAGCCACCGGATAATACTCACCCGTGAGGCGGAAGTTGAGGGTCTCACACCAAAGGATGTGGTCCGGGACATCCTTGAAACGGTAGAGGTGCCGTAACCCGTGAAACCCGGACGCTGTACTCAGGGTATCTGGGTGATGGCAGGACTTTTGGGTGCAGCAGCGATCGTTTTTAATGATACCTCCTTTTTCCTTGCCACCTTCTCGCTTGTGCTCCTCTCTGTGACTCTGGCCATGAGGTTCAGAGTTCGGATGCACAGGATTATTACTTCTCTCCAGGTCAGGCGGTCTGCAGATGACGAAGTTTTACAGGAGGGACACCCGACTACCATCACAACACGATTTTCCTGTAGTCCTGATGCCGGTATCGTCGTCAGCGTCCAGGATGTGCTCCCCCCCGCAACTATTTCTGATCCCACGAATGCCACAGCAGTCGTTTCTGCAGACGGCAACGCAATAATCAGGTACTCTCTTATCCCTGTCGGGAAGGGGAGTATCGTTTTTCCGGGGATCCTGCTGACAGTGTCAGACCCCTTCTTTACCTCATCGCTGGTTATGGGATCTGATCCTTTTCGCGGGCCAGAACTGGAAGCGCATCCGAATACTGCCTTTGAAAAATCATCCATCCTGGAACATACCGGTATTTTGGAAAAAGATACCATCGGCATCTATCGCGGATCCGGGTTCCGCTCGATCCGGGAGTATATCCACGGCGATGATGTTCGTTCCATTGACTGGAAAATGACAGCAAAATACGACCGGGTGTTTATCCGGGAATATACCACCGTTGAGAAATATTCTCCTTTAATCGTGATCGATCTTCCCGACCGGTCGTTTCCGGTATCAGATGACCAGTTAGCAAAGCTGATCAACAGTTCAACGGGTGAGATGGTGGCCGCAATCCGGGACTATGGCACAGTCTCCCTCTTCCTGATCTCCGGGGTAAACGTCATCGATATACTTTTAGAGGAAACGAACCTCAAGCGATGCCTCGCGCTCATACGGGCATCAGCTCATCCCCATTACCGCCTGCATCATGCCTATCGCTGGAAGGACCGGGCCAGCAGGAGGAGATTCGTCATGAAGATCAGGGCTGCAGGATCCATTCCGCAGAAGGACGGTTCGAGTCGGTTTTTGGGAAAAATCGCACAGATTTACCGGCAAAGTCTCGCCAATCCTTATATTCCGGTGTTCTCAAAGCAGATGAGACATCTCATCTACTCCCTCCAGACAGAAGAGCTCGTTCTCTACAGCCTGTTTGAGGGCGATTTGAGCCATATCCGGGAGATTGCACGACAGGCACAGATGCAGCGGATCCGGTTGATACCGCGAACGGTGGCGGGGCAGGATGCTATAAAAATACATTCGATTAAACAAGCTCTTGGCATGGATACCCTGGAGATGATCCCATGAAGATTTCTCTTGTGCAGATCCTGTTTCTCCTCGTTGCCGCAGGTGCAGCATTTCTCTCCCTTGATCCGGGTCATACCTGGTATCTCACCCTTATCGCAGCAGCTGCAATTATCCTGGCTGCTTTTATACAACAGGATAGCGATGACAACCGGATATTCACCCTTGCATTCGGAGAAATCGTGGTTATTGCGATTGCAGCCGAATCCTTCTGGGTCAGTTTTATGGTACAATGTGCAGTAATCGGGGCTGTCATGTTTGACGGAAGGTTTATGGGAGATACCGTGGATCGTAGATTTTTTTGGCTCTACTGCATCATTGCCCTCCTCTGTACCATCATCTTTGACCGCTCAGTTCAGGTGCTGATCCCTTTCCTTATGGTAACAACTATTGTTGCAGTAACGACCTTTATCCTGGTCGGTTTTCAGGAGATGCGGGAACGCCGTATGTATGCAGGGGGAAATAAATGAATCTGCACCTGCCGGGCAAATACTTCATGGCCGGACTCCTTTTGATTGTGACAGCTGCCGTTCTCATCATAATCGCATTTGTGACAAACCGGGGAGATATTACCAGCGCTGCGGTCGTCATCTCCGGAATGTTCTGTGCAGTGACCGGCATTTTCATCCTGACATTTTCGGGGGGTGAGCCCATCGATCCCTGGCTTGTAGCGGTCCTTCCCACCCAGGACCTTATTAATATCTGCCGTATAGCCTCAGATCTCGGCATAACCGGGAATACCTACTTCCTTCCCACCCCTGTTACCGGGGAGTCCCGGGTCATGCTGTTCAACCCTGTCTCGACCTATCAGGGAGGCCGGGTCCAGTCCGGTGACTCTTTTTCTCTGTCAGGATCCAAGGGTCTGGTAACTGTCCCGTCCTGTGATCCGTTAATCCGGGACCTCGAAAAACGAAATACGCTCCCAAAGACTGATAATAAGGACGAAATAACCCGACTCCTCCGTGAAACAATCAGCGGAATGTACGAGTTCACATCCCGGATTTCAACCATCTGGGAGGAAAATGCGGTCACCGTCACGTTTCATGACTATCGTTTCATCGATGGCTGCCAGGTTATTGCACGGGAATCCCCGCGCTGCTGCAGCATGCATCCCTGCGTAGCATGCAGTCTCTGCGGGTCATTAATTTCCGGTACGATGGATACGGTGATCTCTCTTGACCGGTGCTCTCCTGACGTATCATCACAGAAGGTTACTGCCGTCTTTACGCTCTTACGGGGTCCGGACAGACACCCATAGATGAAGATCCTTATAGCTCGCATTCATACGATCACTTCCGGTCACTTCAAAACCCGAAACGTCCTTGTCGAATACCAAAAACTCCACCCGGTTATATCCGTTTTTATCAAGGGAAAGGTTGTAGGGCAGTATCTTTGTCTCGTTATGCGCCAGAGGGAGTGTAAACCGGCTGTCGAGGTCCATCCTCTCGATTCGCGAGGCATTTGTCAGGGTATCAAATTCCATGCGCAGTTTCCAGGTCTCAATCGTGTAGTTGACATTCCTGTACTCATGATTTCTTATCCCTATATACAGAGGATACTGCTGTCCGATGCGGACCCAGACCGGGTAATCGGCTGCTTTTTGTTTCTCACCAAGAATGAAAAACTCGGTAAACCGCTCTCCCTCTTTGGGAATTGCAATCATAAAGATAGTCAGCAGGACTGCACCAAGGACAGCAAGAGTAATAATCACCGTAAGGCAGCGGTCGAACCTGCTGCCAGCTTTTGAAAAAACCCCCTGCCGGAGAGTACCTGCAATCCCAAAAGACGGAACCTGGAACCGTTCGTCAGAAGGAAGGAGAGCTCTCCGGTAGTGAGCAATCAGGATCATTCCCAGGATAAAGAGCGTTAATGCGATTATGACTGGATCAAGACGGATCCCAAACGGCGTGAAATTTAATCCAAGGCCAATAAGGGGAACAACGGCGAGGGAAACGCCAAAAGAGAGTGCTATGCGCTCAGTGAAACCGATATCGATATTTTTTGGGAAGAGTGCAGCGATGAGATAATATCCCGGAAAGAAGAGTATTCCTGGTATGACGATCGCTGCTTTGATGGGCGTTTCGTTCAGGACCGGGAGGTAGATCACCAGGATACTGGCGGTAAGCCATAATAAACCGGCTTTTAAGTCAGCAGAAAACTCCCGTTCGAAAAAGGCAATATAGATCTTTTCGATGTGTGTTTCATCTGACAAGAGGATCACTGTTTCCAAAAAACCTAAATTTCACCCTTGGTTCTGTAATAGTCTCCCGGGCAAAGCTTTTTAACGTTTTTGAATTGCATTCCAGACAGGCAATCTTTACCCTCGTAAACTCCTGATATTTCCCGGACCCCGGGACGTGGTACAGTGCCCGTTTGAAAAATGACCTGGCAAATTGGGTTCTGTTGAAATCCTATTTTCCAGAGATTCGTTTCTTCTTATCAACTGTTTGGAGGGTGACCCCCTCTCTCCCCCAGTGGGGGAGGCAACCCAAGGGGAGCATCCCCTTGACCCCCTCTTTTTTAGAGGGTTTCAACAGAGCCGCAAATTGCTAAAAATAGTATAAGAATAAAAAGCTCTTCAACACATGTATCTCTTATTCGGCGCAGAACAAATTGGTGATACCCGTGAAAAGAATAATCATCGTCATGATCCTGATAATTGTGTGCAGCACTGCCCTGTGCGTGTCAACAGAACCCTCCACCCCGGCGACTGCGAATCCAACCACACCGACCTTGCCTCCCCGGACAACAACGGGGAATCAGCAACCGTTACCCGGCTATTCAATTGCTCCCCCGGCTCAGACGGTCAAACTTATCTTCCTCCACCATTCAACCGGTGAAAACTGGTTGTTTGATACAAACGGAGGTCTGGGCATTGCACTCAGAGACAATAATTATTTCGTGAGTGATACCAATTACGGTTGGGGACCGGTTGCCGGGGATGGTCCTGATCCAATCGGATCATACACGGATATCGGTAACTGGTGGACGTGGTTCCGCGGCCCGAAATCCACCGGGATCATGAATGCCGTCTATGCGGAAAGTGGCCAGCATGCCACCTATTCCCGGTTACCAACTGATCCCGGGGGTAAAAACCAGATCGTTATGTTCAAATCCTGTTATCCGAACTCGAATCTGGGAGGTAATCCTCAGGATCCGGTACCCTCCATTGATGCAAATCCGCTCAGGGGTGTGAACGCCGGTTCAGATTACCACACGGTAGCGAATGCAAAGGGGATATATAACGATTTATTGCCTTACTTCCAGCAGCACCAGGAGACTCTCTTCGTCGTGATCACGGCACCCCCCCTGGAATATGAAGGGTATCATCCAACCAATGCAAGAGCCTTTAACCAGTGGCTTGTCAGTGACTGGCTCAGGGACTATCCTTATAAAAATGTTGCAGTTTTTGACTTCTATAATGTACTGACCACAAACGGCGGAAATGCCAATATCAATGATCTCGGAAAGGAAACAGGAAACCATCATCGCTGGTGGAATAATGCTGTCCAGCATACGGTAGACACGAGTAGTGGAGCACACGATACCAACGCCTATCCCAAAGCCAAGGGTAATGACCATCCCAGCATTGCAGGCAATCAAAAAGCAACAGCGGAATTCTTACCCCTGCTTAACCTTGCCTACAACCGCTGGCAAACAGGATAAGAAAAATTCCCATTTCTCCTTTCTCTTTTCTTTATTCCCAAAGGATAGTATACCCGGAGAAAACTGGTATTCTCTAAAGGGGGATCCGGTTTCATCACCTTGATTTCTCCCCTTCTTTTGCGGGATTTTTTCCCTAAGAAGATACAATTGAAAGGTTCCCTGACCTCTAAAACGTGCAGGAACTTCCCGATCTTTTTTTTTTAGTAAATCCGGCAGGTATTAAATGAAAATAATTATACGAAAATACAGATAATTAGACTTGATCCTATTCATGAAACAATGATTATGAAATGTCAGGAATGATCATGAATTCTGCAGGTGAATATGAATGAAAAAAATGATACCTCTTACCTTTTTCATCATTATCGGATGTATGCTGACTGCCGGATGTGCTACGCAGACTGCAAGCTCTGAAGGAATCTCGACGTCTGTAACTCCAACGCCGGAACTCACAGGACCGCTCAGCGTTTATATTGGAGATTACGATGCCAGACTGCTGGTCTCTATCGATAATATCAGCGTTGGCGAAGTATCGAAGGGAAAGCCCTTTGGTATCGATATAAATGAGGGGCTTCATACGGTGAAGGTCTGTGATGGCAGCGTATGCGAAGAGGTGGATGTTCACATCAAATCCTTTATCTATACTACCCTTGACTTCGGGCCCCGGTTGATAAAAAATGCGCCCAAAGGACCGCTGAGTGTCTCGATAGGAACCTCCCAGCCAGCCTCATTGCCGGTCTTTATTGACAATGCAATTGTTGGGAATGTATCCTCTGATACACCACTCAGTATCGATGTTCGTGAAGGTCTTCATACCGTCAAAGTCTGTTCAGGAAACAACTGCGTGGATCAGGTTGTTGAGATTAAATCCGGAAATCAGACTTCCCTCGATTTCGGTGAACAGTTAACCCGGGATGTCCGTCAGGGACCGCTCAGTGTATCTATTGGTGGTTATAATGCCAATGACCTTCCTGTCCTTATTGATGGTACAAACTCCGGCAACGTATCTCAGGGTAAACCTTTGGCCCTGATGATCGATGAAGGTCGCCATACGGTAAAGGTCTGTCTCGGCATCGTATGTGAATCTGAGGATGTCGAGATCAAATTCGCACAACCGCGTTCAGTCAACTTTGAGGAACGATTAAAAAAGGATGTGGAATTCCCTGAACCTACCGTGCGAATCGTCAATTCTGTTCCGGCCGAGAATTCAATTACTATTAATGTAGAGTTTATCAACCCCGATAAAACTGACCTTACCATGACCGCAACGATAGGATGCGGGTATTCCTATATTGATTACAACAGCAGGGAACGAAAAAATGATTTTGCACAATCTCAGCTGACGCAATTCGTAAAAGCCGGTGATCGCTCTGCCCAGCAGGTCGTTCTGTGGATGACAAAAGGACATCATGTGATCCCCTCATCGCCAACGGTAGTGGAACTGATAACAAAATAAATTTCATACACCGTGCCCCTCTTTTTTTTATAGACGGGATGTCTGGTTTTCCCGTGCACTAAAAACTAAAACGGGGAATATCAACAGGGAGATGCCCTGAGAAAAAAATCATTTTTTATGAAAGATGCAACTGGCGTTGAATTTCTTCAATGGATGATTTGGATAATCCGGCGTTGATCTTTTTTTTCGCCTCTTCTCTTCCCATATATCCCTGCCGGACAAGAGCAGAGAGATCATAGGCATACGGATGAATATGATACTTCTGCCGGTGGTTTTGTATGGCGAAGGCATTCAGCAGACAGTTGGATGAATTGCGATCGTTAAGGTCCGGTTCAATCCAGCCAATCCTGATGCACTCTTCCCTGATTTTTTGTTTATCATAACCCCACACAAGATAGGGGTGAATGATTGTTACTTCAGTTTCAGGAGAGGTGGCCTTGAGGATCTTTTTATCCATCAGGTATGGTTCCCGGTCCTTCACCCCCATTGTCTCCAGTTGTTCTTCAAAAAGTTTCCTTGTCCATACCATGAATGGTTTTTTGAGGGCAATAAAGGGAGTTTTCGTCTGACCGGGTGAGAAAGCAAAGACGATAAAGGGTGATTTCGTGGCCAGGGCTTTTTCGGTTATTTTCTGCTTGATGATGCTGATACACGTGTTGCATATGTCACTCGCCCGGTATTTTGCAAACCCGGGAAATGCATCCATCGAAAGAGCAGCTCTTTTAAATGTATCCCGCAGCTTCGACTCATCCAGGGCAAGGCGGAAATACGTGCTTTTTGTCAGATCGCAAAATTTTTTGGCATTTTCCAATGCAGTATCAGAGATAAATCCATTGTCAAACTGAACTGCAAGAATTTTCAGGTGGGGGTATTCACTCTTTAACCGGTATAACGTATTACAGGAATCCATTCCCCCGGAGAGGGCAAAGATCACATCATACTTTCCCTCTCCGGGCGGGGATTTGAACAGGGCATTCATCCGGAGCCGTGCTTCCTCTTTTTTTTCTTCGGAAATGGGGGTATAGTGTTCACAGAACTGGCACAAACCCGTATCGGGGTTTATGGAAATTCCCGGCGTCTTTGCATCCAGAATGCATTTTTTACAGGTACTCGTATTCATGCTTGTTACCCCTTCACTAAATTATTGTTTCAGTTTCATTACCGATTGACTAATGGTTGCCAGAGTATCGAAATTCTGGGATGTCATGAGTTTTACCGGAATCTCGATGTTATATTTACTCTCGAGAAAATCAACAAGCTCAAGCATGATGATTGAATCTATGACACCTGTTTTCGTCAATGAGTCATTTTCATGCAAGGGAACATTTTCTTTAAGAAACCCCTGAGTTTTTAAAAAAATACGTACATCTTCAATAATCGCATCCATGGCAGTTCACATCACTTCCCTGTAATTATATGAGGACTATGAATAAATATAATCTGCACGAAATCTTCTCTTTAAGACAAAGATTGAGGTGATCATATGCTCAGGGATACCACAATCTCTGAATATGGATTGGCTATAAAAAAATTTTTTTTTTTTAGAAATCCGATGGACCTGTTCAAAACCGCAGAGTCTGCAGTCAGTTAATACCTTTGATGCAAAATTAAATATTTACCCGTAAATACATAATCTGGTTGTTTTGAAGAAACCTGAACTCGTGCATGATAATTTTGGCAATGCGGGATTCTTATGAATTTTGTACACTATCTCTTTGAAAAAAGCCGGTATCTTGAAAAATCATTCATGGTAGCTGATCAGGAATCTTATTCTTATCCAGAGTTTGTAAAAAACCTGGAAAAGCTGTCTTTTGCTCTCTTGCATCACTACGGCAGCAGGAAAAAATTTCTTTTAGTGGCGGATAACACACCATTTTTTGTGATCAGCTACTTTTCGATTATTTACAGCGGAAATATCGCCGTCCTGGTAGATACCAGAATAAACAGAACTGATCTCCGGCAGATTCTTGATACCTGTTCACCTTCCGGAGTATTTGTCCAGGATAAGTACCGGACCATTTTTGAAGGTTGTAATTTTTCTCTCCTCGATGAAACCCGTATCCGGGAGATCCAGCATGAAACCTCTCTCTTAAATCCACCCCCGGATATGGATCCCGATGACCTTGCAGTTATCATCTACACTTCCGGAAGCACCGGTACCAAGAAAGGGGTGATGCTCACGCATAAAAACCTAATAACCAATACCGAATCAATTCTTGGTTATCTGAAACTGACTGAATCCGACCGGATAGGTGCTCTCCTCCCCCTTTTCTATTGTTATGGTGCTTCCTTACTCCATACCCATACCCGTGTCGGTGGAAGTATTGTTCTCAACCCCCAGCCATTCCTTGGTTCAGTCATTGCAGATATCGATGATTACCAGTGTACCGGTTTTGCCGGTGTACCCAGCACGTTCCAGATACTTATTAATAAGACATCTTTCCTCAAAGAAAAATTTCCCACCCTGAGATATTTAACCCAGGCAGGCGGTCAGTTACCAAACAGGTATATAAAAATGCTTTCTGAAAATTTTACGGACAAACAGGTTTTCATCATGTACGGGGCAACCGAAGCAACAGCACGATTATCCTATCTGCCCCCCGAATGTCTCTTAAGCAAAATGGGATCGATTGGAAAAGGAATTCCCGGTGTCACGCTTGCGGTGCTCAATGAACAGGGATTGCCCGTGAAACCTTCCGAAATCGGGGAGATTGCAGCAAAAGGAGATAATATTATGAAAGGGTATTACCATGACCCTGAAGGAACAGCCGCGGTACTGAAGGACGGCTGGTTGTATACCGGAGATCTCGCCACTGTCGATGAGGATGGGTTCATCTATGTTGTGGGCAGGTTAAAAAATGTTATAAAATCCGGGGGATACCGGATCTCTCCTCAGGAAATTGAGAAGGAGATCCTGTCTTTTGAAAAAGTCAAAGGGTGCGTGGTCCTTGGCATACCCCACGAGATCATGGGTGAAGCGATCGTTGCTGTTATTCTTGTATCAGATACCGTGGGCACTCAGGATCTGAAAAGGGAGATACATACCCATTGCAACCAGCGGCTCCCTTCCTATAAAGTTCCAAAAAAAATACTGTTTGTCGATGAATTTCCGTTAAATTCGTCAAATAAAGTGGATTTAATCCGGTTAAAAGAAATTATTCTCAGTTCGGAGAAATCAGAAAAGTAATCCGGATGATCCAATTTTCTCAAATCCGATTTGGAGAATTCCCCTGCCATCCTTTCTGATAAGCATCCTCATTCTCAGGATCAGGGCACCGGAGCGTAGTATGCCAGGAGTATCCGGCGCTCCTGAAAAAAAGACCCGGGTATCACTGGCAGACCGGGGGTGAACCCTGAAGAAAGCGGGCAGCATTCTTCAGACTGAGAATATGCCGGTATGCCCATTCAATGTGTTGTTTACTCAGGTTCGTACTCTTTTCGACGAGATCTGAGGGCAGATGGTTTTCATCAGCGTACAGGAGCTGGTCGAGGATATCATAGGGTATCCTCAGGGAGACCTCTTCGTCCGATGTGAAGTGACTCCAGGTATCCGGGCTCGGTGCCCTGGCTATGATCCTTTTATCAATATTCAGCAATTCTGCAAGTTTGTAGACCTGTAATTTATAGCAATTTGCAATGGGTTCCAGATCAACGCCCCCATCTCCATACTTTACGAAAAATCCCGTGAGGAATTCAGTTTTATTGGTAGTTCCACAGACAGCATAATTCATTTTCTCTGCATACATGTACTCAACCATCATCCTTGTTCTCTGTTTCACATTCTGGAGGCTCAGCACGTTAAAGAACTGTTTTGCGGACAGCCGTTTTGTGCCGAGGATTTCCTGGTTTTTCATCAGAATAAGGGAAGGTATATTGATCATTTCCTCATCGGCTGTCATCGGGGGACGGGATAAGGATGTGGTGTGGTATTCCGGATCATACCGGGGGAAAAGTTCACGGATGAGTGATTCTTTTTTAGTATAGACAGACAATGCTTCCAGGACCGGAGTAATCGGGACTTCATCATACCTGATACGTAACGTTTTACACAGATCTATTCCCAGTTCCCTGCTGGAAGGAGACGACTCCTTCTCCGGAAGAATCAGGCCGTATACCCGGTCAGGACCCAGAGCATCAACGGCCAGAGCAGCGATAACTGCAGAATCGACCCCTCCAGAAACCCCGATGACAATGCCCTCTTTCCTGAATTGATCGCGGACCGTTTGCTTGATAAACGCAGATAATTTTTCTTTGAGATCTTCGGTATTCCTGAGCATCTCTTTTTTTATGTCATACTCGTTTTCCGACGTCCTGGTAACCATAATTTATCAATATATTAATATATTTCTTACTAGAAATACTGCACGAAATTTTTTTTTTAAAAATCAGCCTTTTGCCCGCATGAAGGACATTTCCGATTTCCTGGATCCCCCTCCCCCCTGACCTGTAGGGATGAGCCCCTTATCCATAACAAAAGGTCATTCACCTCTGCCAGGCAAACTGAACCGCATCGGGAACTATGATTATGTAAACCCGTGAAATGGCCCGGCGGACTTCTTCATGCTCAGTGAACTTTTGGACCGGTGAAGAACACCACGCATAATTGAGAAATCGAGGAAACATTTCCGGGCGATGGCAATACGCTCATTTATGATTGACGTATACTCCCCGGTCATGAATATCCTGCCCAGCTCGGGGAAAAAACAAAGAACTGCACAGAAGGTGGATATTTTTATCCAGATGAGGAATCGTGCACGGGTCAGAGAGGATTATCCCGTTTGAGAGATAGTCACTCACCATGATATCTTCGCGTGGTGCCCGGATCCCTGTTCATTATTCAAAAACCAAAAACGGCGGAACAGGTTGGTTATTCCGTGCAAGGCACTGGTGTATGGCACTAATACTTTAATATGGATATAGGAAATAGTACATCATTAAGAAAAATGCAAATACCCTACGCATCATAAAATGGTGAATTTCCCATGAAGACAATAACACTTCTTACCCTCCTCATTGCTGTCGGCTTTATCCTTGCGACAGGATGTGTTGCCCAGCCAAAAAAGGATCCCGTTAATACAACCGTATCTCCCACAAATACGTTTACCCCGTTTGTGAATACTACCACGGTTCCAACTACCAATGTGACCAATACCACGAATGCTACCGGTACCAATGTATCTGCGGGTCTGTCGGGCCCGCTGCGGGTATCCATCAGCGGTTATACTGCCAGTATACCGTTGTCGGTTATTGTAGACAACCGGACCGTGGGAAATGTGACCCGGGAAAAACCCCTGGACCTGACTATCAGCGAGGGAAACCATACCGTCAAAGTCTGTGTTGGTGTGATATGTCCATCGAAGTTTGTAGAAATTGTATTTGCAAAAAGGTCATATCTCGATTTCGGGGAGCAGTTACGGGAGCAGGCTGAATTCCCCGAACCCACCGTGCGATTGATCAATTATTTCAAGAACGGGAATGGTGTCGGTGTAAATATTGAGTATATTAACCCCACGCAAAAAGACCTTGCCATGGCCGTGGAGGTCAGCTGCGGGTATACGTATATCGACGGCAGGACCAGTATCCGGATGGGAGATTCCGTACGGTCCAAGGCAACTGAATGGGTGGCAGCCGGTCGTCGTGTCACACAAACGGTGAACCTCTATTTCACCTATGGCAGCGCCTATACCTTTGACGAGCCCTCAATTTCTGGTATAACGTACCAATAACTTTTTTTAATAAACCAAAAATACACGTGCAATTTTTTTTAACCCCTGTTCAACTATTCTTTTTTTTAAAAAGAGACGTTATCCAGAAATGTTGAAAAAATGCTTTGAGAATAATCTGCTAGTAAAGGATTTTAGCGGGGGCCGTATTGCAGGTGGTTCAAACGTGGAGTGAAATGATTTGTATTTTTTTGCTCTTGGAGAAACGGATATGAACAGATAGCGTTCACACCCAATCCATGAAAATCATTAAAAATTCATATCCGGGAGGGCTCCCCGCCTCAGGGCCTCTTTAGAGGCACGGCGGGGCAGGGAGGTTTTTTTATATTTACATCCCTAAAACCCTCGCGGGGGCGTCTCTTCGGCGGCGGCATGTATGCTTCGATGAACTAATGATTTGGCTAGTTTTCATAACGGGATCCCGGTCCCAAAATCATGGCAGCCTTGCCTACCCACATCATTAACAACATGCCCGGGGGTATTCAATTTTTATCCTGTATGCTTGTGGCCATTCGGCATCGTGTTCGTTTTTATGGGAAATCATGTTTTAAAGGAGTAATCTTACCGAAGACCAGGCCGGATGAAATTGTCATCCGGGGCTGTTTTACCGTCAAAATACCCCTGTGAGATTTCTCGTACACCGGAGCCTGGTGCGAGCCCGGTTGTACCTCATTTCCCCCACCCCCCGGATTTCAGAGGTCATAATTTTGGAAAAATGCGGAACCGGGCTGGAATTATTCAACGATCTCCGACGGGAACAGATGAGGTCGGATATAGCGATGTTACGAAGGCTAAAAGCAGGGTGGGATGCCGTTTGGGACGCGGGCGGGTACCGCCCGGGGGATATTCCAGCATCCACGGGAGGAAAGAATGTTTTATTCAGCCAATGGCTCTCCAGCCTTCACCAGATTTCAGATGTTACGGTGAACAGCATGACTTACCGCCATTACCTCCCTGATTTGGGCAAGGTACCCATTCGATCACTGGCAAGGCACTGGTGCATTGCTTACTTTTATGGTTACGCAAAAAACAGGTATCGTGTTGGTGAAGAAGCTCTCTGGCGATACACATGAAACTTTCCCGGAAATATATTAAACGAGGACAGAGGCAACCGGTTGTCCTGCCTGCCTCCAGTGCTGAAGAACTGTACCGGAGATATTACCTGAGATATCTCCTGGCTGAAGAAGCGAAATTCAGGCATACAGCACCACGTGCTTAGTCTTTCATACTATCCCTTAAGATGAAATACCCTTTTTTGGCTGTCTGATTTTAACCATCGACCAGGATTTTTATATTGCCCGGGAAGTAAAAATAAAAAAACGGTAATTTTGGTTATTTTCTATCGTATCAGGTATTCGCATCACGTCTTTTATACGCCTACCGAATCGGTAGTTTGCGTGGTGATGATCATTTTGATGGACGAAAATTCTTGAATGAAATCGCCAGATCCCGGTACGTAGACATCAGCACCATCGTGACAGGCTGATCGATCAGGGGATCTTTCTTGGGGTAATACATCCCCCTTCTCCATAATTTTTGCCACAAGCCCAGGATTTCCGGCATGTACCTTATTGGTACATGAGAAAAATCAATCCTGTACGATGTTTATGCAAAAAGAGGTGATCTGTAATTAATAATACAGCCGTGAAAATATCCCATGAGCATTATTTATATCATCAGATGTCCATTCAATATACATAGGATTGTGGATCATGAACATCAGTATTGGAGCGCCATACGAGGCGGTGATAAAAAGGATCATTGAGAAAGGGTATGCCGGAAACCAGACCGAGGTCATTCGACAGGCTATCCTTGCCTACGAGCGAATGCTTGAGGATGAAGAACTCATGCTTGTACACAGGGCAGTTACTGCCGAAGTACGGGAGATTGAGGCTAAAAAGACTCCATCCCACTCCTTTGATGAGATAAAGAAAATCCTCACTACCTGACGTTTTTAACAGTATGGACCTTGTTTTTTCAGATTCTGCCAGAAAAGAGCTCTCAGCTATGCCTCAGGATATGAAATCCGTATTTCTTCTGCATCTTGAAAAAATACAAACCAGACCACCCCGCAACCATATGAAACACGGCATACCCTGTCATGTTGAGAAAGTAACCAGGCAGGCGAGAATAATCTACGATATCGGTGAGGACAGGACGTATATACTACACTGCTTCACCAGTCATAAGGAGTACGAACACTGGTATAGTTCCTACAAGTAATATCAGCGTTTATTGAAATGTCGGGTCTCTATCTCTATGCCCCGATTTCCGGTAACCTTTTTTTGGTTACAGGATATATGACCGGGAGCAAAAAAACACTCCCCTGTTCTGGTACGGGTGCACCAGTCTCGTGCGGGTCAGGAGGCTGAAGAATCATGGCTACCGGGTAGAGCTTATCGGCAGTTCCTGTGCAGACCAGATCAGGGAATTCCAGGAACTGGTTATCCCGGAAGGGGTCGCAAAAGAATTCTGGGTGAGAGGGCCGGAACAGGCCTGGCGCTGGTACCGGATTTTACCGGAAACAATTGAAGCACATTATTCCCTTTACGGGCACCCTCCGAAAAGAAGGGGAGGTTATGGTTCAAAATGCGTATGAATACATTAATATCACAATATTTCATATGAATACAATGTAATCAATTATGACAACCAGCATCACTGTACGTGTACCGGATAATTTGGTAGATCAGCTTGATGAGCTGGCAGTTTCTCTTGAGCGTTCAAGGGCATATCTGATAAAAAAGGCAATGGAGATGTACCTCTCTGAATACGCAGATTATCTCATAGCCCTTGAACGTCTGCGGGACAAGGACGATGACATACTTTCCTCACAGGAGATGAAAAACCTCCTTGGTATATCGGATTGAATACAAGCGATCTGTCTTTGGTGACTTAAAGAAGATTGACCGGCCGGTTGCAGAAAGGATAATCCATGAGATTGAGTCCGTACTTGCAAAAACTCCGGAAACCGGCGAAGCATTGACAGGTCAGTTCAAAGGATTGTATAAATATCGGGTCGGGAACTGGAGAGTACTCTATGTCATCCTTTCTGACAGCATCATCATTCTCAGGATCGGGCACCGAAGTGTAGTATACCAATAATATCCCGTGCTCATCGAAGGGAAAGATCCCTGGCGCGAGATGAGGAGACTTCATCCCCTATGCAGTCAAACCAAGCCCGAATCTGGCTCCGTTTCCCGATCAGGTGTTCTGGTGAACAAGGTAAACGGTCTTGACTGTCCACCGCTGGAAAAATCCCTTAAATATTCCCAGGATTGGCAGAATACGTTTTTTTCAGCAGGAAATAATCTCCTCTTTAGCGGTGCTCCGGATTGCACGTTTTTTGACCATACTACTCTATGAATATTTTATCATCAGGATTTTTCGTATTGCCCGGGAAGTAAAAAATTAAAAAACGATAATTATAGTTATTTTCTCTCGTATCAGGGATTCGTATCACGACTTTTATACGCCTGCCGAATCGGTAGTATGCGTGGTGATGATCATTTTGATGGACGAAAATTCTTTAATGAAATCGCCGGATCTCGGTACGTAGACATCAGCACCATCCTGACGGGCCTGATCGATCAGGGGATCTTTCCCTCTCCCGGAATAGATGATAAACAATCCCTTATACCCGGTTTCCCGGGCAGCCCTGACAAACACCCCGCCATTCATGACCGGCATCCGGTAATCAGAAATTACTACTTCAATCGGTCGTTCTTTCAGTATCTCTACTGCTTCGCGGGCATCCAGGCATGCGGTCACTTCAAATCTTCCGCTCTCGGTAAATGCGAGGTTCATCAGTTCGAGCATATCTGCATCGTCATCCACAAGAAGAATCGGGATCATGGTGCAGACTCCGTGACGGGGGTCTGTTTCTTCTTTTCAGCCGGATGGGTCGGTGGGATCCTGAAACATCCTAACGGGACATGGATCTCAAACCGTGCACCTTTGCCCGGCACCCCGGTTTCTTCGATAGTCATCCCGGTGATGGAAAGAATTTCTTTTGCCAGGAACAGGCTGAGTCCCCGGTTCCGCATCATACCCGGTTCAAAAATTTCTTTTTTCAGCTCGTCAAGTATGCCTATGCCATTATCCCTGATAATCACGGTAAGACCGCGGTCATCTTTGATGCATTCCACAATAATTTCTGTTACGTTCTTTCCATGGACCCCGGCATTCTCAAAGATGCTCCTGAAGACCCGGGATACCTGTGAATCCGCATAGATCTCCCACTCACCGACATCAACCGTAAGCCGGATGGAATGGGGATTAATCCATTCCGTGACCGCGTTCACGCAGTCCTTTAAGGCAAACCATTGCGGGGGATTTATACCAAGATCCTTGTAATCCCGGGTGAACTTGACTAATCTTCCGATTGCCGTGGTTGACGTTTCCATGCGGTTGAGATAGTCAAGGACTGTGGCGTCCTGAACCATGGATTTTGCCCGGTCAAGATACCCGAGAAGAACCGATACCTTGTTGAGAATATCATGCCGGGTCATGCTTGACAGGAGGTTTAATTTTTTATTGGCCTGCCGGAGGGCTTCTTCTGCTGCTTTCCGTTCGGAAATATTGAGGTGGGTCCCGGTCATGCGGACGGGTTTTTTGTCTTTGGCGTCCCGTTCAGTAACCATTCCCCGGTCCAGCACCCATATCCAGTGACCATCCTTATGCAGCATCCGGGACTCGCACTCGAAATCCGGTGTTTCTGCGGCAAAATGCTTCCCGAGTAAATCTTTGAATTTCTGGAGGTCATCAGGATGGATAAAGGATTGCCAGAGGTCGATGGTGAACGGCCCGAGTTCCTGCATCGTATACCCGAGGATATGAGCCCAGCGATCGTTGATCACGATCTCTCCGGTCTGTACTCTCCAGTCCCACAGGCCAACACCGGAGCCATCGATGGCTAATTTGAGTTTCTCTTCGCTCTCCTGCAATGCCTGTTCACTGTGCTTGAGATCCGTGATGTCCCCGATAAGCCCCGTAATGCCGGTTACTTTATCTCCTTCGACGAGTGGCTGGGCAAAGATGCGGCCCCAGTGAACAGTGCCGGTTTTATCCATCATTTTGAAATCGTTCGGGCTGGCTTTTCCTTCCTGGGCTTCCTTTAATTTCTCTCCAAGGATATGTCGTTCCTCGGAAGGAACCAGGGTATAGATATATTTCCCCGCCAGTTCCGCGGAACTGTAGCCCAGGACCTGGTGTATCACCGGACTTACATAGGTAAAACGTCCTTTGCTGTCCGTGGTAAATATGATATGATTGATGCCCTCCACAAGAGCGCGGTGTTTTTCTTCGGATTTTTTTACCAGGTATTCTGCTTTGCGTCGTTCGGTCACATCGGAAAGAACGCACACAAATCCGGTCGGTATGCCGGTATGGCCGGGAATTGTTGAAATACTGACTTCCGCACAGAATGCCGTGCTGTCTTTTGAAATCAACCGGCATTCCAGGTATTTTGTGAACCCTTTTTCCAGGGTCTTTTTTAAGTGTGCCCTGCTGCTCTGCAGGTCACCGGGAGTAACATAATCAAAGAAATTTTTCCCGGTGAGTTCACCGGGGGATTTGTACCCCAGCATGGTGGCACCCTGGATATTTCCCAGCCGGATGATCCCTTCGAGGTCCAGCACCAGTATACCGTTCGGTGAGGTCTCGATGATCGTGCGGTAGTGCAGTTCACTTTCCACGAGTGCTTCATCGGCTTTTTTCAGGGCAGATATATCGGAAACAAGAAACAGGCCGTAGACGAATTTTCCTTTCTCATCGATACGGGGAGATGCTGAAAGCCGGGTATAGGCAGGTGTTGAGTCCTTTTTGAGCAGCATCAGGTCAAAGTGCTCGTTGTTCCCGGCTTTTACCTGGTCAAATCTCTCTTCAAGATATGCCCGGTCATTGGCAGAGCTGAACGCGAGTATCGGTTTTCCCAGCATCTCGTCAACAGAATAACCAAGAATTTCAGCCATCTTCCGGTTGACAAAAGTAGTAGTACCCTCTGCGTCAAACGTCCAGACACCTTCTTCTGCAAGTTCAATGAGTGTCTGGTATTTCCGTTCACTGTCTTCGAATGCATCCTTGACTTCACGGTGGCTTTTAATCTCCTTTTTTAAGGTCGATGATGTATGGGATAATTCTTTGGTACGGTCGATGACCGTCTTTTCCAGGTCGCGCTGGTATTGTTTGATCTCGGAGACATCATCGAGAATAGCGAGGATTCCCCGCTTTCCGTTTTCAAGGATGCTGGGAACAAATTTTGCCCGGAAATACCAGGTTTTGCCGTTATTCTCGATTTCGATCTCCTTGACAATGTCTTTACCCTGGGTACATTCCTGTAATATTTTATCCATGTCAGGAATGGACAGGAGTTTAAAACCCGAGCTCTCAAAAGATCTGCCTACGATATCTTCGGAAGCCTTATTTTCAAAAGTCAGGACTTTTTCATTCACATAGGTGACAACAAACTCATCATCGAGCACGATGAGATATTCTGAGGAGAGGGAGAGAATCGATGATATCGGGATCCTTTTTGTCAGGGTGTATATTTTTGCCGATCCGATGACTTTGAGCTCCACGGCACCTGATATGCAGAGGACATCGAGATATTTTGCCACTGAATTGCGGTTGATATCAATACTCCGGGATATCTCCGTGACGGTATATCCCTTCGAGCTCCCTTTGAGAAAAGATTTGATCCGGGCGAGTTCCCGGTCATAGGGGTGGGTTTTTATCTGCGTGAGCTCATGATCATCGGTATCCATAGTTCCCCCTGATGTGGTTAATCCTATATTTACACGAACCTATATAAATATTAGTAGTGCTGCAAGGCACACAGTTTTTTCAATACATTTTTGATTTTTAAAAGAGTATTTCACGATTTTTGGTAAAATTGAAGAAAAAGGTCATTTTCCTTTTATGGCAATTTTTTCGCGGAATTTTTCCCTTCATTACCAGATTTAGCCAGTGACTATACCAGAACGCATATATCATGATTATCATAATTATTCAAAAATCAGGCAGATACCAATGTGTGAAATCAATTTTTGACGGATCTTAGATTTTTTTAATAGTGGTGCTCGTGCTCATCAGCCTCCCCGGAAAGACCGTTTCTTCACGAATGTGCGAGTCAGGATGTTGGCAGAATTGATCAAAAATTTTTGCCGGTTTAATCTTTTATCCGTTCTTGTCGTGTCATCCGGGGTGTGTTTACTCTCCTTTGCCCGGCCTTTAAAAAACCGTCTGGTTATCCCAGAATGCAATGATGATGACAGAAAGGGCGAGCACGAACAGTCCTACCCCGATGAGACCGAAATAGAATTTCTTTGTCTTGTCCTGCGCCAGGGGATCGGGATCCAGGAACGTATGTCCGGCAGACTGGTTGCGGTAGAGTACAAAGGTGACCCCCGCAATGGCGCAAAAAAATATCCATTCGGTGACCGATGTGAGTTCAGTTATGATAGCCCGCAGGAAATAATCGCGGTTGACACCCGACGGGAAAGGTCCAAGCAGCGGGTAGTACCAGGACGCCGGGTCCATCCACATCATATCCATAATCTGGTGCAGGAGCATCCCATACCCTACCACGAGAAAGGAAAAGGACCTGTACCGGTACCAGACAATCAGGCCCATGACCACGAACAGGAGTATAAAGCCGAGGCTGTGAAAGAAGATCCTCCCATTGCCAAGGGTTGAACCAAAAATGATCCGGCCGAGTATCTTATCCACGATATCGGGAAGCACGCTCCCCAGTGCGCAAAAAATGATGATCGTCCTGGCATGTATAAATTCATAGAGTATGAACCCGATGATCAGGCCAATGATCAGGTGGGCCAGAACGAGCATATACCAGTATATTCAGTGGTGATGATTAAAATGGTGATGCCGGAGCAGCTAAAAAACCCGCTCTTTTTTAAAACACACAGTCCACGGTAAAAAATCGTAAAAATGATAGGAGTGACGCTTCGCTACAAGTGGATCACAAGGCGATGTTCATGGTCCCGGTCTTTGAGCCCGTCCTCCCATCAGGGAGGCTATCCTGCCTCGTTTCCTCTCCCCCTCGGGGTGGTGAGCGAAAAGGGGGGATAGATTTGACATCTATGTCGCGATCTCACACAATAATGTGTACATAACACTCGGGTGGGTTCCCTGGTCGGGTGCAAAAATACACAGTCCACCATGTATTATTTAAAAAAAATCTGGGTATTGTATACCTTACTTTAGGATTATGCCCACGGAGCTGCCTCATGAATCTGGAAATTACCCCCGGCAAGACATCCGTTGAGCGGGTTTTGGCCACCTGCTAAGGGATAGCATGCATCACTGGTCGCAGTGTCCTGAAATGCACCGGGACATCCAAAAACATAGATCTCATAACCATCCCGGTGTATTCCTCCCTCGTTAATATCGTAGGCGACCGCCGTGAAACTACACGTTTCAACACCATTGAGAGTACCACTGCCGCTCCATGTTGCAGAGTTTAAGGGAGCCGGGTGAGCCGGTGCATCAGGACCTGCATACGCGGGTTCCGACCAACATTCCACCTCAGTCACCGTATGTGCATGGAAATTATTCCCGGTCACATGATTGTTATGTTCCCACTCACCCTTCACCCCATCTTTTGTGGGCATTGCATTTCCCCCAAAGTTGGCCCACACTTTGCCATCGTCTCCCCGGATAAAGCCAATGCCGGTTATCTTACAGGCACATGCGGAAACGGGTGCGATTACCAATGCTATCACTATGAGAGCCACAGACATCCAAAGCATCTTTTTGTTCATTTCCTCACCTTCGTTGTGGACAACACCTGAAAGCACCCTTGCTGGTGCTCATGCTCTGTTTTCATTGAATAGTAAGGATGGAACTCCCCTCCATCCTGATAGTGAGTCCTTCCAGAGCAGTTGAGAATACAGGAGGATTGTATATAATGTCTGGCAATGCACAGCCGCATTGCATCCCTCATCGGTACTTTTTCCAGATTTTATGGGTCATCAGGACGGGAACGTGATCCGATCCTGAAACATCCGGAAACATCCGGAAACATAAGGAAACAAAGGATCTTCCGGTTCCCGCTGCGTATCGTTCATACCCGAAAAATACTATGATTTTTTCACAGGTGTGCATACAAGAATAAAAAATGCGAGGGATGCGATTCGAACG
>DADR01000048.1 GCA_002495055.1 Methanoregula sp. UBA247
GGTCAATGGCAAAGGTTGGTTCCGGTATATTGTAGATAACCCCCGACATCTGCAGTTTGTCGTACCGGAATGCTTCTTCCAGCCGTTTCTGGTCCGATAGTTCCTGGGCAACACCGAGATACCCGGTAATGACACCCTCCTCGTTGCGCATCACGGTCAGGGTTAGGTCAACCGGGATTTTTGTTCCGTCTTTTTTTACAAAGGTCCACTCCCGTTCATCGCACCCGTTTGTTTTCGCCCGGGAAATAAAAGCGGCAAAACCGATCAGCGGTGATCCGCCTCCCGCGTCCGGCTGGCTGGTGGGAGTTGCAAGCTCGGGTGCATGGAGGAACAGGAGGGGGGTCTCCTTTTCGATAATATCTTCTGCATAGTATCCCAGCATCCGCTCTGAACCCGTGTTGAACATGGTCAGGATCCCTTCCGGGTCCGTAGCAAAGAGGCTGTACGTGGTCACGGCACCGAGCAGTTCCCCAAGACGTTCCTGTGTCTGCTTTAGTTCCTGTTCTGCCAGGACACGCTCCGTGATATTCTCGACAGTCCCGTCGATCCAGGCCGGTTTCCCGTCCTCACTTTGTTTCACTTCAGCGGTGATCGAAGCCCAGAGCGGTGACCCGTCGGTTTTCTTCAACCGGATTTTTTCAACCCGGGCAAAGCCGTTGTTGCTGAGTTCCTCCCGGATACGCCCCTCGTCCCGGATGTCTGCAAAGATGCCGGCCGTGGTGATTTTCAGCAGATCCGTTAAGGACCCGCACCCGAACATGGAAAGAAACGCCGGATTTGCCCAGATAAACCTGCCCGGCAGCTCGTGCGTCACGCGGAAGACACCAATAGTGAGGTTTTTCACAAGGGTCTGGTAGCGTTCTTCATTCTGACGGAGCATGCGTTCTATCTTTTTTCGCGGTGTTATATCGACGAGGGTCAGGACGACCTTCCGGGTACCCGTGATCAGGTTCAGGCTGGCAGATACGTCCCGGACAAGACCATTCCTGTCAACAAACCCTAACGTGTATTGTGCCGGTGCCCAGCCCCCGAATTTGAGGTTCTCGTCAAGGTATTTTCTGGTTTTTTCTCTGTCCCTTATATGGACAAATTCCGTCCATTGTTTCTTTTCCTCGATCTCACCGCGGGGATACCCGCTCAGCTCCTCGAACCTGCTGTTGGTAAGAAGGATGGTGGAGTCCTCCCCGATGACCACGGCCGGAATGCCCGACTGCTCGAAAATTCCCCGGTAGAGCTTTTCCGATTCTATGAGTTCTTCCGTGATCAGTGCGGTATTCGTGAGGCGCGGAGGAGATTTCTTGACGGTCATGAGGATATCACCACGGTTGTCCTGCACTGCAAACGCCAGGTATGCGGGCGGCTCATTGTGTTGAGAATTAATGAAAAACCCACCAATAAATAGATTGTCAAAGATCCTACCAGATGATCGTCAGAACATCGTGGGAGAAACCGGCAGGTGGTTCCGGTGTCTCCCCATAAGGTGATGACAGGGCGGTCGATCCTCACCTTTTTTGCCCGGCACTGCCTTTAGCATGTACAGGAACAACTATGACAATTGACTGGTACAAGGAATTTGTCGATCTGAAGTACGAACCGGCAAAGGACGATCTTGTCTGCCTCTTCTATTTTGAACCTGCCGCTGGTGTGAGCGGGAAAGAGGCTGCAGGGCGGATTGCCTCGGAGAGCTCGACTGGCACCTGGACTACCCTTTTTACCATGCCGCCGCGGATGAAGGCACTGGAAGCGACCGCGTTTGATATCGAGGGCAATGTCGTGAAAGTCGCGTACCCGATCGAGCTCTGGGAAGAAGGCAATGCCGTCCAGCTGCTGAGCGGGATCGCGGGGAATATCTTCGGCATGAAAGCGGTGAGGAACCTCCGGCTGATCGATGCCTCGCTGCCCCCGGCCTACCTGAAGCATTTCAAAGGCCCGCACTTCGGCAACGAGGGGATCCGGAAGATGATGAAGGTCCGGGGCCGGCCGCTGACCGGTGCCGTGCCCAAGCCCAAGATCGGTTTTACGGCAAAGGAGCATGCCGAAGTCGGGTACGAGACCTGGATGGGCGGCTTTGATTTCGTGAAGGACGACGAGAACCTCACATCGGTCTCGTTCAACCGCTTTGACGACCGGGTGAAGTTCATGACAAAACTCCGGGACAAGGCGGAGAAGGAGACCGGCGACAAGAAGTCCGCGTTCCTGAATATCACCGCCGATATCGAGACCATGAAGAAGAGGGCGGACCTGCTGAAGGAGAACGGCTGGAACTATGCGATGATCGATGTGGTTGTTGCAGGGACTGCCAGTGTCATGACCATGCGGGACTACTGCTCCGATCTCGGCTTGGCGATCCATGCGCACCGGGCTATGCATGCGGCATTTGACCGGAACAGGAAGCACGGGCTCACGATGCAGTTCCTCGCAAAACTCATGCGGCTTATCGGCGTCAGCCAGATCCATACCGGTACCGCGGTGGGAAAACTGGTTGGAACGAAAAAGGAAGCCATGCTGCTTGCCGATGTCCTGCGCGAAAAAAAGACCAATGGTATTGAGCACATGGCACTTGACCAGGACTGGGGCTTACTAAAAAGTGCATTCCCGGCATCATCCGGAGGCCTGCATCCCGGACTTGTTCCCGAAGTGCTGGACATCTACGGCACCGAACTGGTGCTGCTCGTGAGTGGCGGCATCCACGGCCACCCAAAGGGAACGCGGGCGGGTGCGATTGCGACCATGCAGGCGATTGAGG
Organism: Methanoregula sp. UBA247; assembly: GCA_002495055.1. Taxonomy (GTDB): domain Archaea; phylum Halobacteriota; class Methanomicrobia; order Methanomicrobiales; family Methanospirillaceae; genus Methanoregula. The sequence continues at coordinate 2,747 of DADR01000048.1, forward strand.
CATGGCAGGAAGGCATCATGCTTGACGAGAAAGCAAAGAATGCACAGGAACTTAGCGAAGCACTCGGGAAGTGGGGATACTATAAGCCGAAGTGAACCGGGTCAGACATTCCCCTGCAGATTTCCACCATCCCCAAACTATTTTTTTTATACTTCCGGCTGGTATGAATACCATCCCGTGATTATGAATAGCATCTGCGAAGAATAACCCCTATTTACACGTTAGCAGAACGTTCCTTCACGTTTACGAGATGTAATCTGTATACCTAACTTCACTGCATAGGCATAGTCAGCACTGATATGTGGGCATAACCCGTTTCGCCAGATACGATTTGCCAGCGATTTGGAGCCACCCGATCCCCATATCTCTTAACAAAATCGCCTAATGTGGGGGTATAATCCCGGCAAAATGTTGGAGGCAATTCTAATCCTATACCCAAAAGAAGGGTAGATGGTTGTAAGTGTCAAATTCATGTTTATAGGCAGAAGCGCAATTATTTCAATCTGGTAGTCGTGCTTTCGGGCATACGCATCTCTTCATGGTCACGACCAGACTCTTTGACAGGTTCTGAACCTAAACAAAACGGGCCATGCTCATCTATGAGCCAGTGATTCACGCGGCCTGACTGTAAGCGAAAGGACTGGAATTATTCGAGTTTTTAGTATGCAACTGAACCACACAGAAATAATAAAAATTAAACCGACTGTCAGAGGAGAACCGCGACCGCAATAACGGTTGTCCAGCAGCCGTTCTTGTCCCCTTCCGCCGACTGGCAGGTGTGTTGTGTCCTGATGATCTTCCCGCTTGCCTTGTAGATCTGTTCGCGTTCCTGCCATGCAAGACTGGCATCGAACTTTATGCCAAGGGTGGTGGCAAGCATCGTTGCAGCCAGATCTTCAGCATATTCCCCGGTCTTTTCCTGTGTTTCTCCATACGCGTGGTGTTCCGAGAGATACCCGTATTCTTCGGCTCCTTTCGGAAGGGCAAGACCAATTGCTGCTGATACCAGGCGATTGGGTTCTTTTGTGTCATTCCGTGCCATAACGCAGAACGTGATCCCTCCCGGACGGAGTTGTGCCAGGCCATCGGATTTGCAGACCTGTTTGCAATCGGGGGGAAAGATACTCGAAACGTACACGATATTGCATTTTTCTATCCCGGCCCTTCGCAATGCCAGCTCATAGGAGGCAAGGCGGTCCTTATGCACACCCACCCCTTTGGTGAAAAAGATCCTTGTCGGAACAAACATAGTTTTTCACTATCCCCAGTTCACCTTTTTTTAGGTATTGGTCTGGTGAACAATGAATTGAGAGAATCACGAGTTCCCATAAACCAGGCAGATCTTTTCGTGATTGAGTACCCGAAAGGTAAGAAATACGGAGATGCAACGGCATCCAGTCGTGAATTACTACCAACGAGAGACGGGTATTAAATCCATGAGGGATTGCCAAAATAAATCCTGCCGATAAGGGGAATGCACCACTTCATCGCACGAATCATCAATGGTATGATCAGTGAAGTCGGATGAAAAATCCTTTCATCTCATGATCGCATCAGAGAATGACATCGGGTACCGGAGTGGTTCCGCGTTCTTTGAAATTGCCCTTACCAAAGTTATTAAGTAATTATGCGCATATGAGTAATATTGGTACTTGAGGTGCCAGGAGAACAGTGATGCTGGAAAAAAATCTGGCAGGATCCGATGGAAAAGGTCCGGCGAGCAGCAGCTGCCCTCCCAGAAGAACAAATTTTTTCGAGGTTTAATCATGAAAGTTGCAATCGCAAAAGAAGGAGATTCCGTGTCGGAGCATTTCGGACACTGTACTGAATATGCAGTCTTCAATATCGAAAATTTAAAGATCAAGTCACGGGAAATTCTCAAGAGCCCAGGGCACGAACCGGGGAAACTGCCGGTATTCCTTGCCGGGCATAAAATCACGCACGTCCTTGCAGGTGGTATGGGTCCCCGGGCAGTGGATCTGTTCTGCGAAAATAATATCGAGGTTTTCCTTGGAATACGGGGTGAAATCGAGACCGTAGTTAAGGATTTCATGGCAGGAAAGATCGCACAGGGTGAGAGCAGCTGTACCCACGGGGAAGAGGGGCACGAGTGTGGCGGGCATTAATCCCCGTAACTCCACGCAATTCCTGCAGATATGATGATACATTGAAATTCCCGGATAAACGAGGCCGTGCAGTCGGGTAATCGCCCGGGGGCGGCCTCTCAACAGTAAATCATACGATACTGATAATTATGACACCACACACTCAAGGAGACCCGGAAACGAAGGGTGCATCCCATGCCCCCAAAGGGCTGCCACCGAAAGCCAAGATCGATGTCAAACATGTAATTCTTGTATTGAGCGGCAAGGGAGGCGTGGGCAAATCAACCGTTTCCACCAACCTTGCCTCAGCTCTCGCCGCTCACGGCAGGCAGGTCGGTCTGCTCGATCTCGATATTCATGGTCCCAATATTCCTAAGATGCTGGGCATCGAGGACCAGCGGCCTACCGTTCTCGAAAAACACATGGAACCGGTCCACGTCACCGGGAAACTCTCGGTCATGTCGATGGCGTTCCTGCTCCCGGATACGAGTTCGCCGGTCATCTGGCGCGGGCCGATGAAGATGGCAGTAATCGGGCAATTCCTCGCTGACGTGAACTGGGGAGCACTCGATTACCTAATCGTTGACCTCCCGCCCGGTACGGGGGACGAAGCACTCTCAATTGTCCAGCTCGCACCGAATGTCCAGGGAGCGGTAATTGTCACCACACCGCAGGATGTGGCGGTACTCGACGGGATCAAGGCTGTAAAATTTATCGAGAAACTGGAACTGCCGGTTATCGGCATCATCGAGAACATGAGCGGAATGCTCTGCCCTCACTGCAATAAAACCATCAACCTCTTCGGCAAAGGTGGAGGGAAGAAAGCTGCCGAGGAACTGGGAGTGCCCTACCTTGGGTCCATTCCGCTCGATCCGGCGATGGTGAAAGCTGGTGATGAGGGGCGCCCGTATGTTCTTCGTCATGCTGATACGCCCACCTGGAAAGCGGTGGATACGGTTATGAAAAACCTGGTAAAACGGGTTGAATCCTGAGGAGCTCTTTAAAAAAAGGGAAACGCAGTTATGAGAAAATATCCGGGTATCCCCGAACTGCTCGAAACGTACATGGAGGAGAATGCGGCAGATGAACGATGGGTCACCGTGCAGGAACTCCGCGACCGGTTTGGTCTGACCCGGTACCAGAGCAACACGGTATCCGCGTTCCTGCGACGGTTGAAGTTCGGACCATTTGGTCAGTTTACCTTCATTGTTGAGAAGATTGAACGGCCGGCGGGGGAAAATCCCTCCGATCCGAAAAAGTGCCGGTATCTGCTGAAACTGCGGGAATACCACGAGGTGCATCGGAAACAGCACCGGCAACCGGAACCTGTTCATGGCACGCAATAGGGATGTTCCGGACCTTCTTGAAAGGTTCATGATAGAGTCCGGAGAGACCCAACGGTGGGTTACGGTCAATGAAATACGGACGTATTTCAATCTGGATGAATTCTCCGCACCGCCAATCTCCGGTTTTCTGCAACGGATTTATCATGGACCTTTTTTCTCCTTTCCCTACCGTGTGGAGCGGATTGAAAAGATCACCGTTCAGAAAAAGCAGCTCAAGGTTGTCAAGAGGTATCTGGTCACAAGGAGACCCCAGGCACGCAAACGAGATCCCCCACTCCATGAAATAACATCAGCCATTGACAATTCTCATGTGGCTGAGAATGGATAAACGGGTGCTGCCAATTTTATCGGAATAAGGATGGTAAATGTATGCCGGGTCAACAAAAAGGAAACGGTAAAAAAACCGGTAACCGGTCCAATCAACAATTTTCCAGTATAAATACTTCCGATGTTTTTACTGACTATGATGCAATTGATACCTTCAATCTGGTGTTATTGAAAAAAAATAGGAAAAATAGATCAAAGTGAGCCGGTCGCGGGGCAGGTGCGGGCACGGCAGAGTCGTGCGACGCGGTCGGCGGGGAGTAGGCTTTCCAATGTTGATCATGTGAATGCTAAAGGGGTATTTTTCCCAAAATAGATCGCACTCGATTTTTCTTCAGGGAATCAGATCCGGGCTTTCAAACGGATCCCTGATGTGTTCTTCATCGGTAAGATGTAATCCGCACCAGACGAATTCGATGATACCGGTTTTCAGCTCTGCCAGATAAGGCTGGGACGGTTGGGGAGGGTGAAACTGTTTCTTGATGTTGATTTTAATATCTTCCGCGTCAAATGGAATAGAACAAATTTTCTGTAAGGAAATTTGTGGAGTGTATTCAACCAAGACATTATCTACCCCCGTAGTGTAGCGGTCAATCANNCAGTTCGAATCTGGTCGGGGGTATCCGGACAAAAAGTTAGAATATCAGAAAAATCGTTTTTACCAGGCTCCGTCGTTGTTCTGGCATGTCTACCCAAGTATTACACAATCTGAAATTTTTGCAGCTATCAAACCCGAATACTCAAAACCATGCGGTTGAACCGGCCTAATAGAAGTACGGAGAATCTTTCCCGTGAGATACTTTTTAACCCGATCGAGCGGAAAGTGCATTAAACAGGCTGCGGATCTGGCGCTGCAATTTATGGATTGCGGGAATACGTGTCCCCCACCAGAGCATGTTGCCCTTCTCTTTTGCATGCAATTAATCAGAAACGAATGTGCATGGTTTTTTGATAATCAGTGTGCGATCCTTAGCATCGCAAAAGAATTATGCCCCAAAAAATGGAAAAAACAAAGCCAAAAGGAAATGAAGGCTGATTAATTAATCAACAATTCAAGATAAGCAGAGTATATTGCATTGGGTAATCATGATTGCATTTTCATTTTTTTATAAATGAATCTGATATTTGGGTTCCGTTGGCATTGCTGTCTTTACGTGTAAAAGAAAATCACGCTCGGCTAAAAAACTCCCTGCATTTGTATCCCCGGCAGTACTTGAGGTGCTGGTGAAAAATTTCGCCCTCAAACCCAATACTACACTCGAATCTGATATGGCCAGGATGGTAACAGCCTGCTAACTGCAATCAGTGATCTGCACCTGAGCAGGGGGAGATTAAACCCGGAGAATGAAGTATAGCATCGGGAAAAGATTTCATAAGTACACAAGCTAAAAATAATCAAACAATAAGCATGTTGAACGGAGATGATTGAATCGTGGCAGAGTTAGTAAAAAAAATGGTTCGCTATGTGTGTCTCGAATGCCATTACATCTACGATCCAATGAAGGGAGATCCGAAGAATGGAATACCCCCGGGTACAGCATGGGAAGATGTTCCTGACACATGGCGCTGTCCTGAATGCAAAATCCTCAAGGCAAAAAAAGGTGTTTTCAAGCCGCTTGATGAATAATCTTCTTGAATAGATTTTTTCGTACCGAAAGATCCTATAAGGAAAATTGGTACAGATATAAAAAATTGATGGACCCGGATTCCGTAAAGGTTTTTGGCTGCTGGTCTGGAATCTGGTCGGGGGAATGTGGGTATTTGTCAATACCGATCAATTCATTATAATCGTGAATGAGAATTCTTACTGGAATGAACAGGATCTCGTTTCGTTTTCAGATTTATATTGTGGTATTCCTTTGCGTAATTATTGGCGGAATGATCGCGCTCATGGCAGAGGAAGGTTTCTCTCCTCTTGATGCTTTTTATTTTCTCATCGTAACCATTGCAACAGTAGGTTATGGTGACCTCCATCCTGTAACCTCCCTGGGAAAAGTGACGGTAATTATTATTATTCTTTGTGGGGTTGGGGTTTTTGTAGGTCTTGTGGCAAATTCAATTGAATACCTTATAGACAAACGGGAACGTGCCGAACGATTAAAAAAGATGAATATGATTATCGGGGTTCTTTTTTCTGAACTGGGAATCCGGCTGCTCAGATTACTTGGTGAAAAGGATCCTGCCATCAACGAGTTACAAGAAGTTCTGGTTGTGGCTGATAAGTGGTCCGAAGCTGATTTTAAACGAGCGTTCACTACCCTTGAGCACCATTCTTATGCAGTGAAAAGCCAGGATTTTAACCTTGAGATTCTGCGGGACATCTTAAAAAAACGTGAGGACTTCATGATCCGGCTGCTTGAAAATCCTGAGCTGCTCGAGCAAGAGGCATTCACCGAACTCATGCAGGCTTTGTTTCATTTAAACGAGGAACTGGTAATCCGCGAACGTCTTACCGATCTCCCCCCATCAGATTATAACCACCTCTCCGGGGATATAAACCGAGTATACCGGCATCTGGCAGTTACCTGGCTGCGGTATATGGTGCACCTGAAAGCACACTACCCTTATCTCTTCTCGCTGGCCATGCGGACAAACCCGTTCGATACTAATGCATCCGTGATTGTGAAATCATAATCCGGATTTACCCTCTATCAGATCTGCAAAAAACCGGTTGGGAGGGAAAAACCTCCCGAATAAAAAGAATCAACCATCGTTTAAAAAATACACTGGTCAGGGTCACTGATCAGACAATAACGATGTAAGCGATCAGGGACAACAGGAACGCCAGGAGCAGCATCGCAAGAGACAGCGGTGCGACAAATACCAGCATGGCATTTACCGTGCTCGCGAGTTGGGAGATTGTGTTGGAACCAAAGACAACAACACGCTCGCAGTGTGCGGTGCTTGCGGCTGCTTCTGAAGGTGTAAGATCCTGGATTGCAGCCTGCAGCGCTTCGATCACAAACGGCAGGAATTCAGATACCGGCACGTGCATGCCTACCGGATTTTTGCCGGAAATTGTATTCACGACATGAGAGTCGGTTGTCATCACTTCAGCGTTATCAATATGTGTCAGGATTTGTTCCAGTAAAACTTCACGCACTCCTTGTGCCATATTGTTACCATCAATCAGGACATATGCTGTCCGTTGCCCTTCAACGTCGACAACAAGCACCTGGACACCAAGATCTCCAAACCCCTGTTCTCTTTTGTAGGGGAGTGATAGGTGTGCAGCCCCCGCCCTGAAAGGATACAATTGAGCAGTGCGACACCGGTCCATTGCTTCCAGCGACGCATGCTGGTACTCGGTTGCTGTCAGCGTTGCAAGGAGTACCGGTGATGACAGGTCGGTCATGCAGTTGTGTGCGTCCACGACAGCAACATTGGGGAACCAGCGATGGCCCTCGGCCATAATCGTCATACCGACTGAAAAATCCACGTCTTCAGTTCTATGAGGTGAACGGCTGGTCACCAGAAGGACCGAGTCACCGATTCGCTGATAAAGGACCTGCACAGAACCCTGAGAGAGTCGACCAGACCTGCCGGCACCACGCGAATAGGAAATTCCGGAACGGGATTTTTGCAGCGCATCGATAACCTTTTGGATTTCTGTCTCTGAAACGAGGTTAAAATCATGAGTGGCACACCCGTGTGCAACAATTGTTTCCTCATCAAAGCTATCATGCAATATTTTCGGAAGATTCCCTCCCCCGATCTCTCCCATAGGTCCGGGGTGCAGGTTAGGGACGGTGAAAATTATCCCCTTTTTCTTATCCTGGTTAAAAAAGAAGCTCACCTGGGGGACAAATATCTCTTCACCGATCTCACGGAAGAAATTTTCCATTCCCTTTGAGGATCCATCTGTCATGTGTGCGATAAACGCATTGATGAAAGCCAGCCCGCGTATTTTAAATGCATGCCGGAGCGGGCGTTCAATCATCCAGATAAGGATTGCAAACCCGAGCCCGAAAACGACATGAAGCACCAGTGCAAGGATACCGAATGATAGTGAAAAAAGAAGCATACCGGCAAGTATGCCGACGCTGCTCTGGATGAACGCCGGCACAAGCATACGGGGTACCCGGTAATCGGCGATTGCTGCGAGTACCAGAAGGCGAAGGCCAAAGACAAATCCGAGTGAGATCGCGTAGAACAGCGGGATGAGTTTTATCGACGATGCCAGCGCGAAATAGGTGATGATTACCCCAAAGACCGTACAGGTAAGTGCGAGGAGAGCTGACCGGTTCCAGGTCATCGTTTTCCCGGTATACTCGATGAGTGGTTTTGTCAGGATGAGAGCTGCTATTCCAGGAAGAGTGAAGGCCAGGGTACCTGAAAATGGCAGGGCTGAAAAAGGCAGTATTACCCATGCCCGGACACCCGCACCATCGATGAGCAGACCGAGGATGACCATAAGAAACAGCGAACGTTTCCATGAAGGTGCAGTAAATATATACCTGGCAAGTTGACCGAGTTTGACATCACCCTCCTGAGTCATTTATGCAAAACCTCCAAGAACCAGTTCATGGTGGTCAGGAGACGAGCGGATCTCGCAGGACGTATAGGTGACAGGGCGAGAGTAAAATGGTGCATTAAGGGTAAGGGTTTCATATTCCCCCCCTTCGCCGGCCAGGTTGATGCGGTGAACAGCAGCGATCTGTTTTAGTCTCTGGATCAGGTCAGAATCAATATGTGCCCCAAGAATATGTTCATCAAGCCCTTCAGCAGCGGTTACAACGATCATTGCGTCCAGACTCCGGGCTACTTCATTAAGCAAGGTCTCAGTATCCATGTGCCAGAGTGGGGTAAAGAGCAGGATACCGAGCCGGTCAGTGATTGCCCTCACACGCCCGGCCTGGTATACTGAAGCTACTGCGCCCGCTATCACCCCTTCCACATCAAGTTTGGCAAGACCCCGCTCCAGATCGGCAAGTTCCTCTTCCTTGCGTCCGTGCGTGGGGATCTCCTGGTATTTCATGCCGGCGACTTTGGCAATGGCAGCGACTGCATCAATGTTTGCAGAGTGGAACATGTAGGAGTCCCGGTTTTCCGGGCGGGCGGTGACGATATATTCAACGTCTTTACCGCTGTCAAGTGCTTTCTGAATAGAGAGGATTGAATCTTTTCCCCCGGAGGTGAGTGCTGCCCAGCTCATTATCAGTCATTCCTTGATGGCGGTAATTCAAGCAGGCCGAAGTACTTCTGGTACCGGATCTGCATGCTGTTCCAGTCAGCAAGATGGGTCTGGCATCCAACGTGTTCAACAACAAATGAAGCAGTGACAGTCCCAATCTTGCAGCAGGTCAGGGGATCATAACCCCGGATATAGGCAGAAAGGAATCCGGCCCTGTACGAGTCACCAGCTCCGGTTGGGTCTGCAAGGGTGACCGGGAGAGCAGGTATTACGTGCTCGGAACCGTGCGAATAGAGCGTACTCCCGTCACCGCTCATGGTAAATACTGCGGTTCTGACCTGGCTGATGAGAGTATCTTTTGTTACTCCCAGTGTGTTGCACATCTGCCGGACCTCATGCTGGTTGGCAAAAAGAATGTCTGAATTGGCAAGGATTGATCCGAGTTGCTCTCTGGTATACCAGAAAACGTCCTGCCCGGGATCAAACGAGGCGAACTCACTTCTCTCGGCTACACGACAGTTGAACTCCGGATCTGCAGTGGCCATGTGAACAAACGGGAGAGGTGGGGCTTCTGAAGTGGCAAAGGCCTTCGAGGCACCCCATTCAAAAAACGTCATCTGGTCCCCGGCATCGTCAGTAAACATGAAAGCTGTCGGTGTATGTGCATCAGGAACGACAAAGAACTGCTGATGAATCCCAATCCTGTTCATCCAGCGGTCATATTCGCTGCCAACAAAGTCCCCTCCGATGCAGGAAATAAGGGAAACCTGCTCACCAAGGGTTGCAATTCCGGCAGCGATATTTGCTGCACCTCCCCCGAAATAGATCTGGCGGTCAGAAATATGGGTAGAGCAATTTTTCTCCGGCAGATGAGGTACACGGGAAATATGGTCGATTGCTGTATGCCCGACTACTGAGATCATAGTACCTGCACTTCCAGTAGTTTCAGCGGCACATCCCGAAGAGCCTTTCCTATCACGGATTTTGCAATACGCTCAGCATGCTCGGGGGATTCGGCCCGGAAGACTTTCATCTCCAGCACAAGTCCGACAAGGGCGGTCCCGGCTACGACAATCGCACTTGAAAGTGTCTCCTCACAGTACGGGCAGGTAAGGAAACCCGCATCAACCTCCACATATTTTGCGGCAGGGTTGAGCCGTTTTCCCGCCTCACTGATTGCAATTCCGATTGCATCGTCAAGCGATTTAACGTCACGCAGGATCCACGCCGATTCCAGAGTCACTACATAATCAGGCATCTTTTTTTGTCTCCTTACCAAATCTCCCGGTGAACATGCTCACCGGGATTCATTCTTTCTGTCCGCACGGTCGGGGGGTGTCCTCTCCCGACTGCCAGTAGTGAGACAGGACGGATATGCGGGGGCAGGTCAAGGATATCACGTACTTCCTCATCATTAAAAGCTCCTGTCCAGCATGAATGCAGGTTTTTTGCATGGGCAGCAAGCATCATATACGTGCATGCAATTGTCGCGTCTTCCAAACCATAAAGAATCCCGCGCTCGCCATAGCGCGACATCGAGCGGACATAGTTTGCACAGAGAGCAAAGATTGCGCCTGCCTGCTCCACATGTGCCTGATCAAATGCTGCCTGTGCGAGTGCTGCCAGTACCTCCTCATCGGTAACGACGATAACATCCCATGATTCAAGATTTCCCGCACTGGGAGCGGTACTTGCACAGCTGATGATATACTCAATCTCCTCTTCAGTCAGGTGTTCGTTTTCGTAGATACGGACTGATGAGCGGGTTTTAAGAAACTCTAAAAAATCAGAGGAGTCCATGTTTGTTAAGTTCCTGCCATGCTTCCTGTGCCGGAGTCGTGGATGCACTGATTGCCAAAGCGATCTTTTCGATTGCCAGTTCCGGCTGATTGCTCTCTGTGAGAGAGATTGCCTCATTGAGTGCATTGATCGCCTTATTGAATTCAGCATGCCCGGTGCTTTTAGCTGCAAACTGGGTCTCGCTTCTTATCGATTCCAGAAGCAACAGGAGCATACGCCGACCTCCGGAGCGTTCATTTTCTGAAAACCCTGTTAACGCAAGGCAAAGCTGAGATGCTATAATGAGTTCGGATTTTGCCCTTTCACCAAACTGGTAATTTTTTACCGCAGTTCCAAGATCCATACTATCCATAGCTATTGCCAATAAAAGAAAATTAGCATTGGGAGAAGAAATTCCGACTAATATCTGATATACACGCGAAAAAATATTGAGGTTGACTGCCTTCCTTTGTATGTAGTATGGGAACGGATGTAACCCGCTATTCTGGCATGAATTATCGTGCAGATTTTGCCTTCGCACCGAGTGCAGAGACTTTTGCCCGTCGCATACGTCTGCGGATGAGCGGGCTTGCAGTGGATTCATTCAGACCTGATCCCCCGGAACGGTCCCCGCCGCGTCTTCCCCCGCCACGCCTGCCGCCACGTGCGCCGCCCCGACCCTGCGCTGCTTCATCCATTGCGTTTACTTTCTTGATGTTCACACCGGCTTTGAACCGCTGGTTCGGACCTGGTGTTTTGAGATCCCCCTCACTTTTCGGGACGAGCCTGATCTGGCCCTTCACGCCTTTTATCTGTGCCCAGATGGTAGTACCTGTTTTACCCATGATTAAACTCCTTATCTAATTCTGCTGCCCCACTCATAAATGTTCGCGCCTTGTGTTAAAAAAAAAGTGACGGCACAAAAAATTATGGCTTTTTTATGGCTAGTGCTGCAGAAATTTCTTTTTTGAGGATCTCACTTACAATTTTTCCGTCAACTGACCCTCTCACCTCGGCCATTACCACACCCATAAGCGGGCCAAGCGCGGCTTTTCCTTTCTGCAGTACGAAATCTTCCCGGTCAGCGATAATCTTCTTCACGATTATCTCAAGATCGGCACGGGAAACCGACGGTGCCAGTTTCTCCAGAGCCTCGGCAAATGTGCTGCCCGCAGCAACGTTCCTGAAGATTTCGGGAATTGCTTCTTTTGCCGCTCTTCCGTTGTCAACCGCATGCAACGTGTCGACATAGGTCTGGTCCGATATTTTCCTGATATCTACCCCGTCACGCCTGAGTTCGGTGATGGTCGACAGGATGGTGAACGCGGCAAGTTTGGGCTTGATACCTTCCTGTACTAACTGGTCAAAAAGAGGGAGTTTCTCTGAAGAAGCAAGCTGGAGCGCATAATTCTTCTCGATGCCGAAGGCCTGCACAAACCGTTCTGCCTTTTTTGTGAGCAGTTCGGGAATGGTGATCGTCTCCCACCTGGTATCATCGATAAGGACCGGCAATACGTCAGTCTCCGGGTACATCCGGGCTGCACCCGGTAACGGGCGCATATAGGCAGTACTCCCGTTCTCGAGCATCTTCCTGGTTTCCTCCGGCACCGGCCTGTCCGAGAGTGCGAGCTGCGCCCGTTTGATCACCTGGTTAATTGCACAGGATGCCTGTTTTTCACTTGCACCGGCGACGAGAATAACACAGTCCTGCTCCCCGGCCCCCATATATGTGCGGAGATGGGCGACTTCTTCAGCCGTGATACCATATGCAGGGAGTTCATCGGTATGGAAGATACCCCCGACCCCGCACTTCTTTGCATAATCCGACATCTCGCTGCCCAGTCGTCGCTCCGGCTGGATTTCACGGCCTAAAAGCCCGGCAAATCCTTTCAGGGTGATGGCGTGGATCTTCTTTGCCTTTTTGAGGACCGTGGATTTTGTCTCCCCAAAGAGGGCGGTGACGTCGACTCCGGCAGCTGATCCGGCCAAAGCCCCGCGCTTCCTGAGCTCGTCACGGATCGACAGCAGGTTGTGCTGCCGCTGCACTTCACGCCGGACCACCTCGGCAATGAGGTCAAGTTCCTGCACGCCTTTAATTTCTACGCGTGCCCCCTTTGCTATCGAGATATTGACGTCCTGCCGTATGGTACCCAGTCCCCGCTTTACCTTACCGGTGGAACGGAGAACCATCCCGATATATTCTGCGACCTTCTGGACATCTTCCGGCATGTGCATGTCCGGTGAGGTGGTAATCTCCACGAGCGGGATCCCGAGCCGGTCGAGAGAGAAGACCTCGTCTTTTACCCGCTGGGCTGCTTCCTCCTCAAGGCAGATTGTCTCGATATGCCCGCCGTCCGGGAGTGTGCCGCTGAATGCCACAAGTGCTGTGCGCTGGAACCCGCTGGTGTTGGAACCATCGATGACAAGCTTGCGCATTATGTGTACCTGCGGTACGGGTGTCATTCCGAACATCTTTGCGATGGTCAGGCAGATTGAGAGTGCTTCATCGTTCACGGGTGCCGGGGGTTCTTCGTCATTTTCGACAAGGCATGTGGTGTCGTAGGTAAAGTACTGGAACTTCCGGTCATGCTTCATCTCTTCCTGTGCAGCCCGGTCGATCTCTCCCATCTCGCTGACTGTTGCCCGGAGGTAGCGAAAGAATTCACCGTCATGATCCGGGATCTCGCGGAGGGTAGTCGGGCAATGGCAGAAGAGCTTTTCCTTCGTATCCAGTTGCTGGTGGATCTCGATACCGGCAACCAGACCGAGAGCCTTATAATCCATGGGCGCTCCTCTGCATGCATTCTCCTTTGAGGTCCGACTGCATGAGTGCGGCAGCCTTAAGGCTATCCTTCTCATTCCCGAGCACCCACATCAGCTTGACGAGCGCCACTTCCGGCAGCAGGTCGCCACCCTCGATGACGCCGGCACTCAAAAGGTCTCGGCCGGTATCGTAAACCCGGTCGCAGACTCTGCCGTGCATACACTGCGAGGTCATGACGATAAGTGCTCCCTGATCACAGAGGCGCTTCAGGTGCGGGATGAGCGTTGTGCTGGTATGCCCAAGACCCGTCCCTGCAATCACGATACCGTGATACCCTTCATACGCATTCAGAAGGTCCGGTGTCATTCCCGGGTAGGACTGGAGAAGGGCGCAGTGCGGGTCGAGTGCATCGTGGATGGCGAGGGGACTGGTTCCACGCCGCACTGCACCTTTTGTCAGGGTCACTTTACGGGAGGGATACGATACATCCCCGATGGGAGCGATACCGAGGCTCCGGAATGCATCACGGCGGGAGGTATGCATCTTACGCACCCGGGTCCCGCGGTGGATAGCGCACGTGTCATCACTGGTGGTGGCGTGCATCACGACTGCTACTTCTCCCAGTTCGCTCGTTGCTGCCGCTGCAGCACAGACTGCATTCATGGCATTGTCGCTTGAGGGCCGGTCAGCAGAGCGCTGGGAACCGACAAAGATGACGGGTACAGGGGTATCGATCATGAAACTGAGTGCTGCGGCACTGTAGCCCATGGTATCCGTACCATGGGTAACAATCACCCCCTTTGCGCCGTTTTGTATCTCCCTGTACACTGCCCGGGCAAGCTCCTGCCAGATGGCGGGCGTCATATTCTCCGAGAGGATTGTGGCAAGGGGCACGGTCCGGTAGTTGGCGATTTCCTTGAGTTCAGGGATGGCTGTCAGGATATCGTTTGCATTGAACTGGCTCGTGACCGAGCCCGTCCGGTAATCGATCCTGCTCGCTATTGTCCCGCCTGTTGAGACGATGGCCAGATGAGGGAGGCTTGTGTTCTGGATAACGTCATGCTGCTTTATTGTAACAGGTTCCGGGCGGGAAATAAATCTGCAGGTGTTGGGGGGTACGCCAATATTATAACCGGAATCGAGTTTCACGACTGCCATTCCGTCGCGTTTGGTGATGTATACCCCATCCCTGTTCATGCCCCGGTACTCGCAGATGACCAGATCACCAGAGGAAAAATGTTCGGTTATGCTACCAGCCTCCGCGCTTTTGCAACCAGGGCATCCTTTGCCTGTGCGAGTTTTGTGAGCCGCTGGTCGATAAGGTCAGCGTCAGAATCAAGCTGCTTTGTGCGATCAACGATGGCACTTTTTATCGCTGACGGTGCAGGGCCGCCGGGAGCTTTCCGTAAAGCAATGGAATTGTGCACGTCAAGTGCCTCCTCGATCTTCTGCCGGGTGAGACCTTGTGAGGAAAGGGAGATGCCCGGTGCTACCTCCTGTGCAGCCTCCTCCAGGGTAGCAAGCGAGAGGCTTCCTTTCTGTACTGCCCTCCCGACAATAGTATGGGCCGTGCGGAACGGGAGACTGCAGGAACGGACAAGGGTATCGGCAAGATCGGTTGCGGTCGAGAACCCTTTCCCTGCCTCCTCCTTCATCCGGTCGGTATTGAATTCTGCACTGGAGAGCATCTCGATGAGAAGCCGGAGGCACTCCTTTGAATCCCGCAGCCCTCTCCAGATATTCGGCGTGAGTTCCTGCAGGTCGCGGTTGTAGCTCATAGGGAGGCCTTTCATAATCATCAGGGCACCGGTGAACGCCCCGAATACGGACCCGGTCTTAGCCCGCATAATCTCGGCAGTATCCGGGTTCTTTTTCTGGGGCATGATGGAGGATGTTGAGCAGAACGCGTCATCAAGAGAGACGAATTTCACAAACGAAGTCGACCAGATAATCAGCTCTTCACAGAGCCGGCTCGTATTCACCATGACAATGGAGAGAGCAGAAAGTGTCTCTAACGCGAAGTCGCGGGTGGCCACAGCGTCCATGGTATTGGTTACGAGGCCGTCAAATCCGAGGAGATTTGCCGTGTATTCACGGCTGATGGGATAACCGGTGGAGGCGAATGCTGCAGCACCGAGCGGGGACTGGTTCACCCGTACATATGCTTCCCTGATACGGTCGAAGTCACGGGAGAATGCCTGTTCGTATGCCAGGAGGTGGTGTGCAAGGGTTGTTGGCTGTGCATGCTGCAGATGGGTAAAACCGGGCATGACGGTGTCGCTGTGCTTCTCTGCAAGGACGACCAGAACTTTTCGGACTTTTAAGAGTGCTGACATCTGCTTGAGCAGTTCCTCGCGGAGTTTTATCCGGATGCAGGTGGCGACTTCATCATTTCGTGAACGCCCCATGTGCATACGCCCGCCAATCTCTGCACCTACCGATTCGACCAGGAGTGATTCTATTCCCGCATGGACATCTTCAAACCGGTCGTCAAACACTTCTTCGGGAATTCCTTCATCAAAGAGCTCAAGCAGTGCCAAAAGAAGCTGCTTTGCGATCTCATGGTCGATGATCTTCTGTTTTTCCAGCATCAGCACATGGGCAAGATCAACAAGAATATCTGCGTCAGCGATACAGCGGTCTGCATGCATCGATGAGAGGAAATGCATCATCTCACCAGTCCTCTCTCCTGAAAGGCGCCCTGACCTCACCACATCTGTTCGCATTCGTTCTCCCTCCATTTATTTCCTGATAGCTATTGGTCGTATATTGATTAAATCCACGCCTTTCGCGCAGCGAGTTCTATTGCACGCTGGACAGATTCCCGGGGGATGATTGTTGCGACCGGTATCCTTACGAGCTGCTCGATCACACTAGAGACGATGGGTGCGCAGACAATTGCGACCGCACCTTCACGTTCAGCCCGGACCGCGGCAACGATCGCATCTTCCATCGTATGGACCGGGTATTCCCGGACACGAATGTGTTTTGCATCGACTTCTGCGGTTTTCTCCTCGATAGTTTCAAGTACCGACCGTGCAACAATCAATCCGATAAACTGTCCTTCAGGAGTACGGTAAATCCTGCCCAGGGCACGAATGATTGCGCGCAGCGTAGAGAGGTTGGGCGAGCGCTTACCGTGCAGGATCTTGTACAACGAGCTCTGGGCAATCCCGCTCTTCTCCGACAATTCCCTGACGCTGATACGAAGGTCGTGATGGAGCAGGTCGTTCAGTGTAGCTATGAATTCCTCATCTGAGGTGAGAGCGGCGCGCGTGAGCCGGTCTATTGGATCCATTTGTATCATATAATAGATACAATAAGGTTAACTCCAGAAAAATTTTTTCGTATTGTCCTTATCGGGTTGCAGGGGTATGGGTAGTGTCCTGCAGGAGTAACTCCTTTTTTGGACATTCATCTTCTAAATTTTACCCAATAGTAAAATTTCTCTCCCAAAAGAAGGACAAAAATAGAGTAAAAATGTCCATATCGTGTAATTTATGTATTGCCAGAACAATTCTCCCGTATGAAAACAATGAAAATTCCGGCAATCGCGCTTGTCGCTATTGTCCTTTTACTGGTCACTGCCGGTTGCACGCAACCGACAGGCACAACCACTCCTGTCCCGACCGTAGCCCCCATCAAGGAACTACGGATCGGGTACCAGCCCAGCACTCACCAGATGGCCGAAATCACTGCCATGGCCAAGGGCTGGTGGCAGGAGGATCTTGCACCTTTTGGCGTTGTGAATGTTACGGATAAGGTCTTCCCGAGTGGCCCGCCTGAGATGCAGGCCATGCTTGCCGGTGAACTCGATGTTGCCTACGTTGGCGCAGCCCCGGTCCTGAGCGCGCTTGCAACCGGGCTTGATGCCAAGATCGTTGCCGGTGTCAATACACAGGGCTCCGATCTCGTGGTAAGGAACGACATCATCTACACAGGCCCGCAGAGCCTGAGCGGGAGGACTATTGCCACCTTCCCGCCCGGCAGCATCCAGGATACGGTCCTGCGGGACTGGCTCAAGAAGAACAACCTCACCCCGGACAAGGATGTCTTCATCAAGGGAATGACCCCGGGCGATGCCGTCACGGCCATCCTTGCCGGTAAAGTCGACGGAATCTTCCTCCCGACCCCTTCACCGAGCACGGTCGTGAACCAGGGCAAGGGGAAAGTTGTTGTCCAATCCGGCGAGATGTACCCCAACCATACCTGTTGTGTGCTTGTTGTCAGCGGTAAACTGATCCGCGAGCATCCGGAGATTGTCCGGGAGATCATCAAAACCAATGATAAGGCAGTTGCCTGGAACCAGCAGAACCTCGATGAAGCTGCCCAGATATACTCAACGAAGACCGGGGCCAGCCTGGCAGACGTCAAGGCGTCGCTGACAGAATGGGACGGCAGCTGGGCTTCAGACCCGAATGTTATTGTCGAACCTGTCCTTGAATACGCGAAGATCCAGTACGAGCTCGGGTTCATCAAAAAGCCCCTGACAAAAGAGGAGATCTTTGACCTTACCTTTTACCAGAAGGCCTGATTCAGTCCTTACCAACCTTTTTTCCTTTTGGATTCTTAGTACTAGCAAAGGACCGGGTATTTATTGGCAGGTTGATCATGGGAAGGGATAATCGGAAAAACAGGAAGAACCGGTGGCTTGGTCTCCTTGCGATCGTCATCGCACTGGCGGTCTGGCAGTTTATTGCGGTCGTCATCATCCGGTACCCGTTCATTCTCCCTGCCCCCACCGATGTCTTTGCGGCGTTTGTCAGCCTGGTGCAGCAGGGGACCATCCTCCTTGACATCGAGGCAAGCCTGATACACTTCGCGGTCGGGCTTGGCATGGCGCTCCTTATCGGTATCCCAATCGGGATCCTGATGGGCTGGGATCGGCGCTTCGATGACTTTTTTGACCCGCTTATCGAGCTCCTCCGCCCGATCCCACCCCTTGCCTGGATCCCGTTTGCGATCATCTGGTTCGGGCTTACGGCTTCAGCTGCCGGGTTCATCATCTTTGTCGGTGCGGTCTTTCCCATCATTATCAATACATACAGCGGTTTTAGGGGTGTCCCCCGGGTCTTTGTCGAAGCCGCAAAGATGCTCGGCTGTACAAAAAGCCGGGACCTCATCCGGTATATTGCATTCCCGGCCGCCCTGCCCTCGGTTGCGGCCGGGATACGGATCGCCACCGGCGTAGGCTGGATGTGCCTTGTTGCAGCCGAACTCTTCGGTGTCTCGAATTACGGTCTCGGCCAGAAGCTCTGGTTCTTCTACAGCCTGCACCAGATGGACAGCGTTGTGGTCTATATGATCATCCTTGGCCTAATCGGTCTTGTCTTTGATATGATCTTCCGTTACTATATTGACCGGCACTTCCTGAAGTGGCGGATTGGGGAGGTAGCATAACATGGGCAAGCTCGAAATCCGCAACCTGAACCAGTCATTCAGAAAGGATGACGGCAGCGATCTTGTTGTCCTCGACCAGATTTCCTTAGATGTGGAGGATAAGGAGTTTGTCTGTATCCTTGGCTCATCGGGGTGCGGCAAGACGACGCTGCTCCGCCTTATCGCCGGTCTCGATGAGGCGCAGTCAGGCTCGATCGTTCTTGACGGTGAGGAGATCCGGGGCACCAGCTCGAAGGTGGGGATGGTCTTCCAGGAATACTCTCTCTTCCCGTGGCGGACGGTCATCGACAATATCGCGTTTGGCCTCCAGATGCAGGGGGTGCCCCTCGACGAGCGGATCCGCGTTGCGGAACACTACCTGAAGCTCGTCAACCTGACCCAGTTCCGCAACAGTTACCCCGCGGAGCTTTCGGGAGGTATGCGCCAGCGGGTGGCGGTGGCGCGGGCCCTTGCACTCGACCCGGTCCTGCTCCTGATGGATGAACCGTTCGGGGCCCTTGACGCCCAGACAAGGAACATGCTCCAGAAAGAACTTCTTGAGATCTGGGAAAAAACGAAAAAGACGATTGTGTTCATCACTCACAGTGTAGATGAAGCAGTGTATCTTGCCGACCGGATTATTGTTCTTAGCCCCCGGCCGGGACGGATCTGCCAGATTTTTCCCGCAGATCTCAAACGCCCCCGCGACCGTACCAGCGTGGAGTTCGCACAGGTTCGGCGCCAGGTGCTTGATCTCATCGGTCAGCACTGTTCAATCCAGTAAGGTTTAATACGCCACATCTCCATTTTATTAAAGCAGTTTGTGGAGCGTACCGGCAATACTTATCTGATCATTTCCTGATAGGTATGCCCGCTTTTAACAATATTTCACAGGAGTAGGACGCGATGGTCAGAAAACCGGCAAAGATGTACAGGAACATTTCAAAGAAAGCCTATACGCGACGCGAATATATGGGTGGTGTTCCGGGGAGCAAGATTGTACAGTTCGAGATGGGAAACCTCTCCCAGGAATTCCCGACTGAAGTCGACCTGGTTGTCGAAGAGTCATGCCAGATCCGGCATAGCGCGCTCGAGGCGGCACGCATCACAGTCAACCGGCGGCTGATGAAAGATGTCGGCAGGTCAAACTTCCATTTCAAGGTCCGAATCTTCCCTCATCACGTCCTGCGCGAGAACAAGCAGGNNCACCATGTCCTGCGCGAGAACAAGCAGGCAACCGGTGCCGGTGCTGACCGTGTCTCGGAAGGAATGCGTCTTGCATTCGGCAAGGCGGTCGGTACAGCAGCACGTGTGGATGCAAACCAGAAGATCATGACGGTCTATTCCACACCGCAATACCTGGAAAAGATTAAAGATGCACTCCATCATGCCGGATACAAACTTCCGACGCCCTCACATCTCCTGGTAAGCGTGATCAAGGTCAGTGGCAGGATTGTCGCAGCACCCAAGCTTGTCGGTGAGAGGGTAGTTGCAGCGCCCGTCGTAACCGAAGAGGCAGAAGCTGCCGCAGCTGAGCCCGCAAAGGGTGCAGCACCGGCAAAGGGCGGCAAGGCAGGAGCAACAGGCAAGGGTGCAGAACCCGCCAAGGCCGAAGAAAAGAAGGGCTCGGCTCATGCCAAGGGCGGCAAAGATAAGAAATAATTTTTTTCTATTTTAATCAAATACCTATTTTTACGTCTCTCCGTTTAAGGTTCTGCGACCGTGACGTGTACGTTTTGGGTCTCTCAACCTGGAAAGATACCAGCACGGTAAAAAAGAGGAGTATTTCGGTAAAGCGGGTTTTTCTAGGGAATTTCTTTGAGTTTCCCGATGACTGCCGACTGGAGATCCTGGGGCAGGGACATACAATTGAGGATATCCGGCAGAACCTGTTTCATTACCTCCCGGCCTTTTGGGGTGGCAACAAACTCACAGATTGCCTTATGGCCTTCCGGTGATGAGAGATAATTCCGGATCATTTCCTGTCCAAGCGGTGATGCAAGATATGAGGTGATCATTCCTTTCATGGGATCCACGTTTTTGTCTCCTCGATTGCTTATGGGAGTTGATCTGCATGGAGGATAAAAGGAACTGGATGGGATGGTTTTAAAGGGAGGTCCGAAGATTCCTCGTATTTACGAATAGGGTTCAGGGTGTTCTTTTTGTGACGCACACATAATAAGGAACATTCCTGTACCTTCCATAAAACCAATAAAAACATCCGGTTAGCCAAAAACGCTTTGCAAATCCTTCCTTTTCTAAAATATTTTGTTTCATAATAAAAGCCCTTTACCTATAGCATTCCATGCTCCACTGTCAAAGGGGCCCGGCGACAAAGGGAAAAAAAGGAGAACAGACGCACATGAAAACGAACAGAGGAATAAATCATGACTGAAAATTCAGAAAACAATGAAGAAAACCGGATCCCGGGCCTAGCTGGATCCCGCGAACAGGGAACCGGTCAGGAATCCCCGGACCCTGGAGCGGGACGAGCACTGAAACGCACAAAACCCGCCCCTCGCCGTGTCCAACGGGTGACTGCCCTGAGAGGACTGAGTATTGCCCGCCCTCCGGAACCAAAGAGTATACGCCGTCGCCAGACCCAGACGGAGATCTATCAGAAAGATCCCGAGATCCCCTACGTGAAGTTCGAGACAACAGCCCGCGACCTTGTCTGCTCCCTGATGGAGCGGCAGGACCGGATGAACGAGGAGATCTTCTGCAAAATCAATGATCTCCTGTACCGGGTCGAGGATCTCGAGCAGGACCGGACGGGTGAGGGGGAAAGGAAATGACCCGGGGATGCAAGGCCCCGCTCAAAGCCCTCATCGAAGCTGAACAGATCGCATGTGAACGCGGGGCAGTGCACCTGACACCTGGTAGACGGACAAACCCGTTTGACCTCATCATTTTTGAGGAACACCGGATTGTGTTCGTTCGTGTGAAGCGGTCGGTATCTCATTTCACCAATCCGTTCGAAATTCTTTACCAGTACCGCCGCGATGCCGGTCGGTTACACCGTGTCCCGCTCACGGCGGTTTCCGCACGGGAACTCTGGGTCATGACTCCTCGCGGGAAGTGGCAGTTCTTTTTGATCCGTCATGATTCCATTTTTGAGGTCCAGGGGGACGGGACGGTTATCCCCCCTGTTGCTTTACCGATCATCCTCTCAGAACCTGTCGTTCCGGATACATCCCTGGATGGGGATACCGTCGGAGATGTATCGTCTGACGATGTATAATCCTATTTTTTTCAGGCACTCCGCGTGAGGGTATCCCGCACCCCCTATTTTAGGGTCATTACAGGTCTCTTTTGACGAAATCAGGTGCCCCGGATTACATCAGGTTGCACAAAATGGCGAATTCCCGCACACGATTCTGAAATACGTTGTTATTTCCTGATTTAAGGCAAACTGACGGTAATTTTTGGAGGAAAATGTACGCAAATGGACGCCTTTGGGAGCCGGAAAAGAG
Source organism: Methanoregula sp. UBA247 (assembly GCA_002495055.1). Lineage (GTDB taxonomy): Archaea > Halobacteriota > Methanomicrobia > Methanomicrobiales > Methanospirillaceae > Methanoregula. The sequence continues at coordinate 25,051 of DADR01000048.1, forward strand.
GGTAGCTGGATAGGTAACACGCTGGCGGGGAAAAGAAGGACTGTTTTGGGGATACCACGGGTTTTTAAAAAATCCTCTATTTCCGGACAGATACGAATCGAACCGTATTTCAAAAACGCAAATCGGAAATATAAAAAAACCCAAGGAATTCTCCATGAAATGCACCGTATTTCTGGCAGCCACGTTTGTGCTCACGGTCTGTGTGCTCTTTGCCGGCTGTACAAGCCCAACAGACGCAAAGATCAAACCCCTCGATACAACAACCGTTGCGATACCAGCAGCGACAACCACCTCGCCGTCAACTGCTACGGTTGTATCGATACCGGAATCAGTAGAAACCCTTCCGTACGAACAATATGTTGATATCCATGTCGAGAAACAACGACCTGATGCTTCTATTCGCCTGGTATTCAATGGCGGCCAGGGAGAAGGGTACGTCCAGAATATCATGATGCGGGTTACCCGTTCAGATGGAACCGTTGATGAAAAATACATGAAAGACGGTTCCCTGAAGCCTCGCCGTTATGATGAGCTGATTATGGAAGGGACCAGAGGCGTTGATCAGGTTGCAGTGTTCATCACCAGTATGGGGAAAATCTATAAGGTATATGATAACCCCCTTGCGTACCCCCAAATCTGATTATTTTTTAAATAACCCTGGGAACAGACTGAAAGGAGAATAACATCTTTTATTTCCTGTGAATCACTAAAAACCAGGCAACGTCAAGAAACCATCAGTACAGGTGTCAAAGGATGAAACAGGACGCGACGACTTTCCTTGAGCTGGTTGATGAGGTCAGGATCGGTGAGCTGCTCAAAAGCGCTGGTGAAAAGCGCTACGAAGCCAGTGGCGTCTGCCTGAAGGATGGGTATCTTCACATCATTTTCGATGACAACCCACTCCTGTTACGCCTCAGGCCGGACTGGCACAACCCGAGAGAGGAGCCTGTTGTACTGGATTTGAAGGGAACCGGAGCTGGTTATGAAGATATCACGTACCAGTCATCGGCCAGCCGGTGGTACTTTCTGATCGAGGCCGCCGAAACGAAGTCGGGCGTTTACATGCCACGCGTCGACGAGTTTGACGAATCATTCGCTTTTATCAGAAGTTATTGGCTGGACTTCCCGGTCAAAGCCGGTAACAAGGGTTTTGAGGGCTTATCGACCCTGCACCATGCCGGGAACGATTTCCTGCTCGGCCTCTGCGAGGGAAATAAATGCAAAAGCGGAAGCGCCGGAGTTCAGCCGGGAAAGGGACGTATTCAGGTCTTTAAGCGGGCTTGTGAAACCTGGGAGCATACCAGGACCATCAGGCTGCCAAAATCGGTGCGGTTCAGGGACTATTCCAGCCTCGATTTCCGCAATGGTTACCTGACCGTGCTCTCGCAGTCATCATCTGCACTTTGGATTGGCCGCCTTGCCGGGCAACCAGGCGAAACAGAAGATCTGTTCGCTGATGATGGCCGGCTGTTTCTGTTCCCACGCGACGATAAAGGTCGGATTATGTACTGTAATCCTGAGGGTGTTACCTGGCTTGGAAACGACCGGTTGGCAGTCGTATCTGATAAAGGGAAGAACGATCAGCCCAAACGCTGTGCCCGTCATGACCAGTCGATCCACATCTTCAGACTACCGGCTGCTGGTCTGTCCACCCATTAGATCGATATGAACATTGGTATCATTGCACCCTTTTAAAAAACCTCAGCCGTAGTTGACCTTTTTTGTTCAAACCCTTCATTAAAGACGCTGAAGAAGTGTTTTCAACACGACCGGTCCCAGCAGTGCCGTTGCTTCTTTTCGGTATTTCTGTTCAATATAGTCGGCTAATATCCGGTTTCCCAACGGGGTAGCCCACATTCCCCCGCGTTTTTCAGTACCTAATAACTGTCTTTGTTCCATTTCAGAAAGTAATGCCGTCATCTTTGACATCGGCACCGACATGTACAAGGCCAGGACTCGTTTTGGAGGAAGACGTATTCGGACCCGGTCGGGAAAAAAATCCACTTCCAGGGATTTTTTCTGGCATAGCTGTATCCGGAGTGCTGCATCGAAGACCTGTTCTGCAGTGGGGGGATCACTCATCGTTACGCAATGTTACATCACACACAATATAAATCAGTTGGTATACCAGATGAAAACAAAGTTCTCGGAAGAATGAGACTACGCCAGCAATCATGCAAGGGTTCAGGCTGGGTGTTTCAATAAGGTGGTTTTTTAAAATTTATCAGTCATCTTGCTCTTAATGTATATCCTGCAGTAATGGAGACCGGATTACCTGCCCGCGGGGTTCTTTCCCAATCTCTATATTACCCTCCGCTCCTCAGTATACATGAATGCAGAAACCGGATAACGATCCTCTCTGGTCAGCTGTCGCAAAAGCCACGTTCCTGGCGTACCGCGAGGCAGTCATTCACCTTCCCCCGGATGTGTCGCGGGTGATCCGGAAGGCAGCTGCTGCCGAGACAAACCCGGTAGCATGTGGCGAGTTTGCCAATATTTTAAAAAATATTGATGAAGCAGAACGGCTCGGTGTGCCACTCTGCCAGGACACCGGTGTCCCGGTCGTGTACCTTACCCTTCCTCATGATGTTCCCCTGACCCGGGGTCTGTATGAAGGAGTTGCAGAAGGTGTCCGCCGTGCAACCCGGGAAATACCCTTGCGCCCCAATGTTGTTGATCCGCTCTCGCGGCACAACACCGGGGACAATACCGGTGCAGGGATGCCGGTGATCCATGTGCAACCCGGGGATACGTTCACCGTTACGGTCCTGCCCAAAGGTGCCGGTGCCGAGAATGTATCAGGCATTACGATGCTGCTGCCCTCCCGCCAGTACGGGATTGAAGGATTTATCGTTGAAACGATGCTGAAGGCTGAAGGAAGGCCTTGCCCGCCGGTAGTGCTCGGGGTCGGGATCGGCAGTACCTTCGATGGTGCTGCAGCACTTGCAAAAGAAGCCCTCCTGCAGCCCGTAGATACCATGACAACGTTTGAGCAGGAGATCTGCAATGCAGTGAACCGCCTTGGGATAGGCCCGATGGGACTGGGTGGGGATACGACCGCCCTTGCGGTAAAGGTGAAAACTGCAGCATGCCATACAGCCTCGCTGCCGGTTGCGGTGAATGTCCAGTGCTGGGCTCACCGTCATGCAACAGTGGAAGTGAAGCGATGAATACCCTGCCTGTTCATCTGCATACACCTCTGGGAAAAGAAGTTCTCGGACTCCATGCCGGTGACCATGTCGAACTTTCCGGGATTGTCTATACCGCACGGGACGAAGCACACATGCGGATGCAGAAAGAGGGTATCCCGTTTGATCCGCAGGGTGCTGCGATCTATCACTGCGGCCCGGTTATCCAGGACGACAGGGTCATCGCTGCCGGTCCCACTACCTCTGCCCGGATGAACGAACTCTCCGGGTTCTTACTTGATCACGGGATCCGGGCACTCATCGGTAAAGGAGGCATGGGTGCGCTGGTGCGGGAACAGCTCAAAGACCGGGGGGTCTACCTTGCATTTACCGGGGGATGTGCTGCACTTGCATCCTCGCATATGACCGTGAAAGGAGTATTTTTCAAGGATCTTGGCATGGCAGAAGCGGTCTGGGTGATCGAACTTGACCACCTCCCGCTTGTGGTCGGTATCGATGCACAGGGCAACGATCTCTTTGCAACGGTTATGCACCATGCGAAACAGGAATATGAACGGTACCGTCATGAGTAAACTGTTGGGGAATGGATATAAAGAATAGGTTTTTTTCACCCGAGCATCTACATTATACGATAGGACGCTCATGAAACTCGCCATTGACGAGACCCGGTGCAAGGGCTGCAACCTCTGTACAAAGGTCTGCCCGTATAAGATATTTAAGGAAGGAAAAAAAGCCAACCGCCGGGGCATTATCATCCCTGAACTTGATCGTCCTGAACGGTGCACGAACTGCCGGCTTATGCACCTCTACGGACGTACACTCTGCGGTGTCTGCCAGCTCACCTGTCCTGACCAGGCAATCCACTGGGTAGAGGAACAACCGTACGAACCCCATAAGGTGGCGATTGAATATTGACACGGATTGAGTTCTGGCAGGGAAATACTGCCTGTGCGGAGGGAGCGCTTGCCGCAGGCTGCCGTTTTTTCGGGGGATACCCGATCACACCTTCGACTGAAGTTGCAGAGCACATGGCTGTCAAGCTCCCAAAAAAGAATGGCATTTTTATCCAGATGGAGGACGAGATCGCCAGTATTGCCTCAGTGATCGGTGCATCATGGACCGGTGCCCGGGCGATGACAGCGACCAGCGGACCCGGGTTTTCTCTCATGATGGAGAACATCGGGTTTGCAGCGATGACCGAAACACCCTGTGTTATCGTGAACGTGCAGCGGGGCGGACCGTCCACCGGGCAGCCGACCATGGGTGCACAGGGAGATATGATGCAGTGCCGGTTTGGTTCTCACGGGGACTATTCAATTATAGCGTTGTGCCCGGCTAGCGTCCAGGAAATGTACGAGCTCACCGCCAAAGCCTTCAACCTCGCTGATGAGTACCGGGTCCCGGTATTTCTCATGGCAGATGAGGTTGTCGGTCACATGCGGGAAAAGATCGTCATTCCGGATTCTGTCCCGTATGTATCCCGGAAAGCACTGGTGAAGGGAACGTTGCCGTTCAAGGCAGACAGCGACCTCATCCCGGGATTTCCGCAGTTTGGCAAAGGTTATGGTGTTCATGTGACCGGGCTGACGCATGATGAACGGGGGTACCCGTGTGCGACAAACCCGAAGCTGCATGAAGCGCTTGTCATGCGGCTGGTGGACAAGATTGAATCAGCCCGTCACAAGATCGCGGATTATGAGATTCTTAACCCTGATGCCGAGGAGGTCTTCATCGCTTACGGGGCTCCGGTGCGCACCGTGCAACAGCTCATGCACGATCAGCAGGACAAGACCCTGGGATTTTTACGGATCAGGACGGTCTGGCCCTTCCCGGAGTTCGCACTGAAAGAATTCAAAAATGCCCGACGGTTCCTTGTACCTGAAATGAACCTTGGCCAGATAGCCCGCGAGATTGAACGCCATGTGCAGGTACCGGTTGTCAGCCTGCCAAAACTGGGCGGCGACCTGCATACACCGGCAGAACTGCTCACAGCACTGGAGGCGCGATAATGAGTTTTGAGGACTGGTACCGCCAGGATCGCCTCCCGCATATTTTCTGTGCCGGTTGCGGGAATGGTACGATAATCAATTGCACGCTCGCTGCAATCGAACAGATGGCGTGGAAAAAGGAGGAAACGGTTTTTGTTTCCGGTATCGGGTGTTCCTCACGGGCACCCGGCTATATCGCCGCGGACTCGCTTCATACCACCCATGGGAGGGCAATAGCCTTTGCAACCGGAGTAAAACTCGCAAACCCGGAACTCAATGTTGTGGTATTTACGGGTGATGGCGACCTTGCAGCGATCGGCGGCAACCATTTCATCCATGGATGCCGGCGGAACATCGACATTACCGTGATCTGCATGAACAACCAGATTTACGGTATGACGGGGGGGCAGGGCAGCCCGACAACTCCCCTTGGTTGTTTTTCCTCCACCACGCCGTTCGGTTGTGCAGAAGCACCGTTTGATCTCTGCGAGCTTGCCATTGCGGCAGGGGCCAATTATGTCTCACGGTGGACTTCCTACCATGTAAAAGAGCTTGAAAAAGCCGTGTACGCCGGTTTGCAGACCCCGGGTTTTTCATTTATCGAGGCACTCGTGCAGTGCCCGACCGCGTTTGGACGCAGGAATAAGTTCAAACAGGTGGGTGATCAGGTAGACTATCTGCGGACGCATTCGATGCTCAAAGCGAAACATGACCGGTTACTGGAGCAGGGAGAGCATATCCCCCCTGATATGTTTGTTGTCGGGGAACTTGTCCGCAGGAACCGTCCAGTCCCGGGGGTAAAGATATGAGACACGAGGTACGGTTCTCCGGATTTGGCGGGCAGGGGATCATCCTTTCCGCTGTGATCCTGGGCAGGGCGGCCGTGATGCACGACAACAAGTTTGCCGTCCAGACACAGGTCTATGGGCCTGAAGCGAGAGGCGGAGCTTCGATGAGCGCGGTGATTATCGACGATGCACCAATCCTGTACCCGAAGGTTGCGACCCCGGATATCTATGTCATCATGTCCCAGGAAGGCTTCGAGAAGTATGGTGCTGGTGCAGGAGAAAATGCGGTGATGCTGGTCGATTCAACACTCGTATACTCCCGACCGAAGTGCAGGTGCATCGAGATTCCGGCAACCCGGGAAGCAAAACAGACTCTGGGCCGGGATATCGTGGCAAATATCGTGATGCTGGGGGCACTGGTCGCCTCAACGCATGTCGTCAGTGAAGCGGCACTGGAAAAAGCAATCCTTGACTCTGTGCCAAAGGGCACGGAGGCACTGAACCAGAAAGCGATGAAAAAAGGTATTGAACTTGCAGGTGCAGCACCCGGAGGGCAAAAGGCATGAAGTTACGCGAATATGAGGCAAAGAACGTAATAAAAGAGGCCGGGATCCCCGTCCCGGCAGGATTCCTGATCAAATCAGCTGAAGAACTCACCCCTCATCTCGGTGCACTCGGTGATGCTTTTGTCCTTAAGGCACAGGTGGATGTCGGAGGCAGGGGAAAGGCCGGCGGCATCCTGATGGCCGGAAAGGAAGACGGGATAAAGACAGCAAAGGAACTCTTCAGCAGGCAGATCAAAGGCCTTCCCGTGAAGGAGATCCTCGCTGAACAGCGGTTAGACATACAGCATGAGTACTATCTCTCCATCACGGTTGACCGCTCAAACAAACAACCACTCATCCTCTTTACCGAGGCCGGGGGAGTGGATATTGAGATCACGGCAAAGGAGCATCCCGAAGCGATCCACAGGGTAATAGCAAATCCCCTGATGCGGGACATCCCTCCGTTCATGATACGGGAACTGGTGGGAACTGCGCCAAAGGAGATTGGACAGATCATCAGCAAACTCTACCGTGTATTCCTTGAAAAGGATGCATTACTTGCTGAGATCAATCCCCTTGTCACTACGCCGGAAGGGGTGTATGCTGCCGATGCAAAACTCATCGTTGATGATAATGCGCTCGGGCGGCAAGGATTTTTTATCAACCGCGACCTGACCGAGCGTGAACGCGAGGCGGAGAAACATGGTTTTTCGTATGTCGAGCTGAACGGTGCGATTGGTGTGATCGGTAATGGGGCAGGGCTCACGATGTCCACGCTCGATCTTATTGAATTCTATGGTGGCAAAGCAGCAAATTTCCTTGATGTTGGCGGCGGGGCTGAAAGTGAGCGGGTGATGCACGCGGTCCGGCTTGTCGGCAGTGTGCCATCGGTAAAAGTGATTGTCGTGAACCTGCTGGGCGGCATCACAAAATGCGATGAGGTGGCAAAGGGCATCATCGCGGCAGCCATCCCCCAGAAAGTGATCGTACGGCTTGCCGGCACTAATGAGGCAGAAGGCAGGGCAATGCTCACGGAAAAAGGTTACGAAATGCTGGATACCATGGACCTTGTGGTCAAAAAGGCTGTGGCGGTGGCTGTATGATCTACGGGGATAAGAAGACCGGAGTACTTGTGCAGGGAGCCACGGGAAAACAGGGCGAGTTCCATATCGGGCTGATGAATGCCTATGCAAAACAGGTCGGGGGCAGGGGAGTAGTGGCAGGTGTGACACCCGGAAAAGGAGGCAGAGAGGTCCACGGTGTCCCGGTCTACAACACGGTTAAGGAAGCCATGCGGGACAATGATATTTCCGCAAGCGTTATTTTTGTACCAGCTGCAGCGGCAGCTGACTCGATCATGGAGGAGGCAAACGCCGGTATCCAAACGATTGTGGCGATCACCGAGCACATCCCGGTGCATGACTCGATGAAGGCGATTGCCTATGCAAAAATGGAGGGTTGCAGCGTGATTGGTCCCAACTGCCCCGGGCTCCTCTCGCCCGGAGAGGTAAAGATGGGGATCATGCCCGCCGGGCTCTTCTTACCTGGCAATGTCGGGGTCATTTCCCGGAGCGGCACGCTCACGTACGAAGTCGTTGACGAGCTCACCCGTGCCGGTATCGGGCAAAGCACGGTTGTCGGGATCGGTGGCGACCCGGTGATCGGCCAGACTTTTGTTGATGTGCTGGAGCGGTTCGGGAACGACCCTCAGACAAAGGCTGTAGTACTGATTGGTGAAGTGGGCGGCAACCTTGAAGAGGAAGGTGCGAAGTCGACCGATCTACCCCTCGTGTCCTATATTGCCGGTATCTCTGCACCTCCCGATAAACGCATGGGCCATGCCGGTGCAATCGTTGAAGGTGGCGAAGGCGATGCACGCTCAAAGATCGCCCGGCTTAAAAAGATGGGTGTACCAGTTGCATCCCGTCCCTCGGAAATCCCGGAAATGGTGAGGGAATTGTTTAAAGGCCATTGCTGATCAATAACTTCCATTTTTTTAAAAAATTACAGATGTGCTTGACCTTTTTTTCCCGAAGAGCGATTCTTTATCCGTCCAGCATGATAACAATCTGGAACAACACATATCATGTCCGGACCACAGTTTTTCCCTATACCCCCTGAAATGTTTGCACTTGCCTGCGAAACGGTCAGCAGGCGTGTATCACGACTGCCCTTCCTGAGAAGCGGTGTTATGGTCACGGGTGAGTTACTCGGCGTTGTTATGGAATGCCTTAATGCCGAATTCAAAAAAACCCTTGCACTCCGGACACCACCAGACGCTGCACAAGATCTTCAGGACGGACTCGACCGGTGTATTGAAGAACGCAAAAAGATTTCGGGAAAAACGGTTGTTCCGGTGATTGCCGATGTTCTGTGCAGTGCCGGTATCACAGAAATGACGGAAATCACGGACCGGCACTCTCACCGGACCCGCAGGGGAATCCGGCTTCTTTCCCCGTGGACCTGGCATACCGCATCGGCAATGAACCCGGTAGTCAGGCTCACGGGATCAGGAAATGACGATGCATCCTCCCCTCTATCCTGGATGAGCATGTGCCCGATATGCCGTACGGGAATATTAAACAGAGTTACCGGAAAACAGCTGTTTGGTATTCCCCATACGGATTTTTATATCGAATGTACCCATTGCGGTGCAAAATTTATTCCGGTGGGCATACAGTTCCGGCTGGTATCCATTGCCACTGTCCGTGACCCCCTCTGGAAAAAACACCTGGATCAGACGTTCCCTGCTGAGACATGGGCAGCTCTTGCGCGGGGTACCAGCCCGGGTGGAAAACTGCCCCTGGACCGAACGGGAAAAAAATCAGCCAGCCCATCCCAAAAATTACCCTCCATAGGGCTTACCCAGTTGAAGGATGGATCCCTGGTTGTGCCATTCAAGGAAAAGACCCTCTATTTTAAACCGGTAAAACTGAATTTTTCCGGAGGGGTCCGGGAGGATCTCTTCTCCCGGTTACAGACACCACTCGAGGATCTGTTAAAAAATCCTGTTTATAACCACCTGCTCTCGTTGGTGAATGCGAAGTACTCCCGCTATCTGCCCATGAAATCAGGGCTCTTTTTAGGCCAGCTCAAAGAACGGCATGACCCCTTCTACCGGGAATTCCTCAATCTCTACGGTGATGAAAAATATGGCACCTTCCGGCTGGAGGAGTCAAATGAAGGGAGCAAAAAAGGAGTACTTATCGTTGTTGTCAACAGGGCAATGTACTACGTTGTCAACTGTCCAGATACATTCCGCGTTTTCATCAACGATACATTTGGCAGAATTTCCTCCGATAACTGTCTCCTCAGCGGGGACAGCATACGCTGCCGGATGAATGCACTTCTCTGTAACAACAGAAACGAAGCGGGAGTCTATATTCACCCGGTTGATCAGGAAGATGAACGTACACGTATCACTGATATATTGAAAGAGTTCATCTCTGTTTGAATCATTTGATAAATGTTCATATGCCCAATAAGGATCTGATCGATATTGACCAGAGAATTTTTCTTATCATGTGAGAACATATAGCTATCAAGTCTTGATACCGGGAAAGGGAGATTACCAATGAAATGTCCTCATTGCGGAATGAATATACGGGATAACATAGAGGTTTGCGGCTATTGTGGCGGAATAATAGCAAAAGAATCAGAGAAATCTCCTTCTGGTACGGGAAGACCTGACAGTTCCGGTAGTGGTGCGGTGCAAAAAGGAGCAGCGGCGAAACTGTCCAAATCACAACAGGAAGAATCTGAAACTGGTGAAGAAGAGAGAGGGATTTCTGTATACCTGCAACCGGGTGAACAGGAACTCATCGGTTCTTTGAATATTGCGGTAAAAAAATTTTTTTTCCATGCATATCTCACCAACCAGCGCATTTTTTTAATCGATACCCAGGAAAAAAAGGTCAAGGTTACTGCAAAAGATATTCCGCGTGATACGATTGCCGCAAGTTCTATTGAGTATTCGGAAAACTCGGATCCAGTTCTGGTTCTCTCCCTTAAATCAGCAGATGATGAACTCAAGACAATGAAACTTATTTTTGTCCAGAACGGCATGGACCGTTCGGACGAGATTGATGAATGGATAATTCTTCTTCAGGAACAGGGTCAATCGAAAAAATCCCCCGAACCTGCTGTTGAAGAACTTCCGGAGTCCAGAGAAGAACCGGCACCCGTTCAGCCGGAAAAGCTCACAAAAAAACAGGAAATGCACCCAAAAAGAAAACCTGTGAAAGATCACGAAAAGCAACCCCCGGTTAAACGGCATGTCCAGTTCCATACGGTGCAGGAGGAGGAATCCGAAGTTGAGGAACTCCCCCCAAAACGGCATGCACAAATCAGAGAGGTGCCCGAACCGGAAAAGAAACCCGTTGCGGAACAGGCCTTTTATGAGATTTCCCCGGCAAGAAAAGGCGATACCCAGCCACTCCGGAAACGTGAAGTACGATCGGCTATGAAAGTTGCAATGAAGAATGCAATGCAGCCGCTCAAACCGTCCTCACTTCAAACCGCAAAACGGCCGGTAATAGAACGGGTTTCGCCGTCCATAAAGGAATTCGAACCGGATGAGAAGGAAGTAACTCCGAAAACCCCCCAGATCCCGGATAAAGATCAAGGAGCTCCCGTACAGGACGAGGTTGCTGAGATTCCACCCTTCTGCCAGAACTGCGGCAAAAAAATTCCCCCTGCTGCTAACTTCTGTCCGGGTTGCGGAACAAAACTGGTTACGTACAAAGGCCATGCCATGGCGACGATGTCCGAATCTTCCCCGGAAAAGAAAACGACTCATCGCGAAGCACCTGTTCGCGAGAAGAAAGGGACTCGTCCTGAAGATGACCGGGACGAGGATGAGAAGGCTGATGAGGTCCCCGTGCCAACCAAACCCCCCGCAAAGAAAATCCCCAAGGGGAGCGAGATGACCATTCTCCATAAATTCCTCAGAAGATAATATTGTATATCCCTTTTTTCTCGTGGAGTCCAGATAGCTGCAGCCTCGTTAAGGGTATTTCGGAATTACCTGATCCGATATACCCTGAATCTCTTCTTCATTACCGATGGTATATTGAAGCAGAGATATTCATTTAAATTACTACGGCTCATAAAAAAAATGAAAACTATGGTAAGTTAGAAATCGTTATATGAATTCCAGTCCCTTTTATTAGTACGCATTGTTACGAGGAAATCAATGAAGAGAAATATCCAGATTGAAGCATTAGCCCAGATTCCTTTGGAAAAACAACAGATTGAACTTGTCGAGCGTAAATGCCTCGGCCATCCGGATAGTATGGCTGATGGCATTGCTGAATCTATCAGCAGGGCACTCTGCAACGAATATCTCGAAGAATTTGGTGCTGTCCTGCACCACAATACTGACCAAGGGGAGATCGTAGCCGGGGAATCCGTGCCAAAGTTCGGTGGCGGTAAGATTATTCGCCCCATTTTTATCCTGATTGACGGTCGTGCAACAAAAAGGTTTAATGATATTTCTATCCCTACTGATGCGATTGCTGTTGAAGCGACACGGAATTATCTCCGCACGCATTTCAAGACCCTGAACATGGAACGTGATGTCATTATGGACTGCCGTCTCGGGACGGGGTCGACTGACCTTCGCGATGTATTCAAGCCTCACAATGGAAGAGTCCCGCGGGCTAATGACACTTCGTTTGGTGTAGGACATGCCCCCTTTTCTGATGTTGAAAATATTGTTAAAAGCGTAAGCGGTTATATTGATGATAAACTGCGCCCGAAGTATCCTGCGATCGGGCAGGATATTAAAATAATGGGACTACGTGACGGAAACACCATCACACTGACTGTTGCCTGTGCTATTGTCGACAGATATTGTGCGGATCTCCAGCAATATTCAGAATACATGGAGATCCTCAAAGAACAGATCGGCAAAGTGGCAAGGAAGCACACAAAACGCAAGGTTGTTGTTCATGTCAATACCGGTGATGACATAAAAAGTGAGAGTATTTACCTGACCGTTACCGGTACCTCAGCTGAGATGGGAGATGACGGGTCTGTCGGACGCGGCAACCGCTGCAATGGTCTCATCACTCCCAACCGTCCGATGAGCATGGAGGCAACGAGCGGCAAGAACCCGATAAACCATGTTGGCAAGATCTATAACCTTCTGTCAACCCAGATTGCTGCGGATTGTGTTAATCAGGTCGAGGGCATTGAAGAGATGTATATACGTCTTCTTTCCCAGATCGGACAACCCATCGACCGCCCGCTTGTGGCAAGTGTTCAGGTCCTTCCCGCAACGGGTATCAAAATCCAGAAGATCAAGGGCGAAATAGACGGTATTGTCGATCACTGGCTTGAAAACGTAACCGAAATTACCGAGAAAGTAATACGCGGAGAGCTCAAGACGTTCTGATAACCTATGGTGAAGCAGGTAAAAACCGGCCAGGGGAACCGTACCCCTTCAGATATTGTGCGTCTTGCCATACCGAATAAAGGAAGGATCGCAGCACCCATCATGGATCTCGTAGAGAAGAGCGGGCTCCACCTTCCTGAGATCGGCGAGCGGCGGCTGATCACAAAAACTCTTGACCCGCATGTCGAGATCCTGTTTGCCCGTCCGGTCGATATACCTGAATATGTGGCAACAGGGGCTGCAGATATCGGGATAACCGGCCATGATATGGTAGTTGAGCGGGAGTCCGATGTAGAAGAGATACTGGACCTCCAGTCCGGGAAGGCAAAACTTGTGCTTGCCGTTCACGAGGATTCTGCGATTACATCCGTAAAACAGCTTGCCGGAATGAAAGTCGCTACGGAATTTCCGGTAATTACCCGAGCGTACTTTGCGAAACACAGGATAAAGGTCAATGTTGTCCTTGTGGGCGGGGCGTGTGAGGCGACACCGCACCTCGGGATTGCAGATGCAATTGTTGACCTTTCAAGTTCGGGTACAACCTTAAAGACCAACCGCCTCAGGGTAATCGATGAAGTGATGGAAACTTCCACGCACCTGATTGCAAACAAAGAATCCCTCCGCACAAAAAAAGACAAAATCGACGAGATTCACCTCGCACTGGAGAGCGTCATCCGGGCACGCGGCCAGTGCTATTTGATGATGAATGTAAAGCGGTCTTCTCTTGATGCAGTGAAACGGGTCCTCCCCGGGCTTTCCGGGCCTACCGTAATGGATGTTGCGTCGAGCGAGAACCTTGTCGCCGTGCATGCAGTTGTCAACGAAGAACGGGTCTATTGCCTGATCAATGCCCTGAAGCAGGCGGGTGCAAAGGATATTCTCGTGATGTCGATCCAACGTATGATCCGCTGAGTCCTATGCGAATTTTTCCCGCTGTTGATATTCTCGGGGGACGGTGTGTCCAGCTGGTGCAGGGAAAACGCGAGAGTGCGACTGCCTTTGGCGATCCGCTGGCCTGTGCCACACGATGGCTTGAATTAGGAGCCGATGCACTCCATGTTGTAAATCTCGACGGGGCATTCGGGAGCTCGGGAAAAAACGTGGAGCTTATCACCGATCTGATCAAAACGACCGGGGTTGAGATCGAGCTGGGCGGGGGAATCCGTTCGGCCGAGGACGCAGCCCGCTGGATAAAGACCGGTGTTACGCGGATCATCATCTCAACGCTCGCTACAAAAGAGCCCGAAAGCATCAGGAATCTTGCAAAAGAATATGGCAGCGACCGGATCATGGCCGGTGTCGATGCAAAAGGCGGCCAGATCGCTGTTCACGGGTGGCAGGTTACGGCAGGGGACTACCTGGACTGGGCACGACGCTTCGAGGAACTGGGTGCCGGCTCCCTGCTCTATACGAATGTTGATGTGGAAGGACTTCAGCAGGGAGTACAGTTTAAGCCGGTTAAGCGCCTTATCGATCATGTGCATATACCGGTCGTCGTGGCCGGGGGAGTATCGGCACGTTCGGATATTGCCGGTCTCCGCAATGCTGGTGCGTTCGGCGCAGTGCTCGGTTCTGCCCTGTACAGCGGGAAGATAACCTTAAAAGATGCCCTGGAGGAAAGCCAATGAGGAATGTAACGATAAAGCGGGAAACAAAAGAAACGAATATCCAGATCAAACTGAATCCCGATGGCAGTGGGAAGGTATTGGTTGAGAGTGGTGTACCTTTTTTTGACCATATGCTTACCGCGATGGCAAAACATGGTGGTCTTGATCTTACCTGCACTGCGAAAGGGGATCTCGGTGTTGACTGTCACCACACGATTGAGGATGTCGGGATTGTATTCGGAGATGCCGTGAAAGGGGTAATCGGTGACGGGCATGGTATCCAGCGTTTCGCCCATGCAGTCATCCCGATGGACGAATCGCTTGCATCCGTGACACTCGATTGTGGGGGCAGGGCATACCTGGTCTATACTGGTACCTTTGGAAGCAGGACTCTCGGTACGATTCCTGTTGATATCTTCGAGCATTTCTTTTACAGCCTGTGCACACGTGCCGGTATAACAGCACATATCACATTTTCCGGGAAGAACGATCACCACAAGTGCGAGGCCGTATTCAAGGCATTCGGGATTGCACTGGGCCAGGCCCTTGCATTAAATAAGGATAAAAAGATGATCCGAAGTACAAAAGGGAAGTTTTAGTTTTTTTATGAAAGAATATTTTGCTGTTTTATTCCACAGTCACATTTACGATAAACATTTTTTGTTGACTGTCTGTTTCTTTGCATTCTGTGCATCGTATAAAGGGATCTTTTCCGCCACCTTGTTGGGTAAAACTCACTAAATATTGTCCAGAATCGAGATGCGAAGGAGCAGAAATTTTAACGACCAAATGGTAAAGGAAGTCATCCTGATTTTCCGGGTAAAAAAAGCTTCTTGAAAAAAAACGAGAGGGAGTAATCGAAACGTTCAACGGCGTCTGAGATACTAAATATGAGATTTCTCCCATTCCTGTATCCCAATTTGGTGAATAGGTGAGATTGAAATATTTTGTATCTCCTTTTTTTTAAGGATAATGAACCCTTTTCCACCCTAATTTCATCAAAAGAGCGATAGGGGGTGGTATAAGAATAAAACACAACCGAATCGTTACAGTACTGTGATGTTTTACCATCCAGACTGGCGTTCACATAGAGATGATATGGATGACCCGCAATGGATGTTTTTGGAATATTCCAGTTCGGTTGAGGTATAAAGAAATCTTTTGGGATGGAACTTGCATTCAGGAAAACTTTTGCTGTATAAACATGGTATGGTTCTGCCGTAAATGATGAGGGTTCTACATATAATGCAGAACTGTCATTCCATGTTTGATTCTTATATTCACCGTATATTGAGTATTTTACTTCACTAGGTCCCCAACTTCCACTATAGAACAAATAATCCGATTCGAAAGTATTATTCGGATCTCGTATTGTATAGTTTTCAGGATGTACAAAACCTCCCATTGGAGCGGTGAAAATTGGCGGAAGGGAGGATGTGGCATTTTCTTTCGGTGATTGCGTGACACACCCTGAGGTGAGCAGGAAGAAAATACATACTATAGCACATACCTCAAATCCAGATAATCGAATCATATGAGAGAAAGTATTTTTCTCCGTCATATATAATCATCGAATTTGATAAAGGGAGGATGCTTTTGGAGGGCACCATAAACAACCCACACAGAAAATGAATAAAAAGCAATTTGCCAAAGAAATTTGAAACCAGAATTGAATTATCACAAAAAAGAGTTGATTTCAGGGTTTTGACGCCAGGTCAACATCTTCTTTCTTGATCGTTTTTCTTCCTGCATGCTCAGCAAGCTTGTTTGCTTCCTTGGTGAGCTGGGCGATGTACTTCTCTGCTTTGACAACAAGTGCCTCAGCTGCATCGCTTCCGACTCTTTCGGCTCCGTTCTTCTTTGCAATCCTTACAACTGCGGCGATTGGTAAATCTGCCATTTTTTAAACCTCAAAAAGAAAGTCTATTGGTATATATAAATACTTTTTGGGAAAACACCTCATTTTACTCATTATTACGATATTGGGACGCATCCTGTTAAGCAAGTGGAAAACGAAGGTCAAAATGTCGCAGAATATTTTTTAATCGCTTTAAATTGCTGCATTCTGAAAACAAGTCGATTAAAATAGATTTAAATTATTCCAACAAAGATGCAGCGAGCAATAGCGCATTCGCATAATTTGGTGAGGCGCGCGAAGTATCCACGAAAATTCTGCTGATATTTACAACAGGCGCGCCATGTCCGTGCCCCCCTCCCAGAAATATGAGCGTACGGAAGACTAAATTGCCGGATATGCCATCTGGTGCGATGATTAACCCGCAGGTCTCAACGGCCTTCTCAATCAGAATTTCGCAGTGATCTGCATTGGCCAGCCGGGCAACCAGTTCTGCTTCGGCCATGCTGGAATCGACCTGGCTGTGCCTGCCCACATCCCCTAACCTGCCCCCGGAAAGGACCCCGACATTCTCTGAAAGTCCGAATTTTTGTGCAATCAGGCGTCCTTTTTTTATCAGTTCAAGTTTTTCAGGAACTGTCCACCCCTCATCAACACCAACGGGAGTAAGAAGGAATTTTTTCCCCCGCACTGTTTCCAGCAGCGCGATGCGTTCAAGATGATCCACGCCCTGGGCAATTTTTAATGCCATGAGGGTAGAATTTGCAGGGAGCGTCCCCCGGACGGCTGCATCAATCGTGCCTGCCATAAGATCATCGATGAGCATCTGACCGGGATTCTCGTGCTCAACAACCTGCACGGTGTCCCCTGTGCTGTTTTTACCAACAATTCCTTGTCGGCAATAACAGACGGTAATAAATTTCCCCTGTACACTGTTTACGCTGTCAATAACTTTTTGTGCATCTTCTGCAATTCCGATGCCAATGCGTCTTATCGTGCCAGACATGCAACGTCCTCATCAGAAAGGTGCATGATCCCGTTATCGATAAAATCAAAGACCTGCGTCTCCTGCCCGTCATAGGTGATACGCAGCTCCCGCGTGCTGTTGACGGTCCCTATCTCCCGGGCTGTTATTCCCACACCGGCAAAGAGCCCGGCAAGCTCCGGGACGTGGTCTTTTTTCGTAGTCAGGATAAAGCCCATACCCGGGTACATCCGTACCCACTGCTCAAAGGTCATATTATTTGCAGCCAGGTCGGGTTTTGGGATCAATCCAAGGTCAATCTCAGCTCCCTTCCCGCTTACCTCGAGGAGCATCCCCAGTGTCCCGATAAGGCCGGGATTGCTGATATCTTTCCCTGCGGATACAAGGTGTCGTTTCCCAATCTCTTCCATCACGGCAATCTGTGCCCTGACTTCCGGGGCGGATTTCATCGTGACCGAGTCCCAGTTGAGTGAACAGGAAGGATGAACACGTCCGGAGAGATCGATTGCAGCAACCACGCTGTCTCCCACCTTTGCGGTGTGGCTGTAGATGATCGAGTCAAGCCTGGCTGAACCAAGAATCGAGACATCGATGACACTGTATGGTGCGTCCGGGTGCAGGTGTCCACCGACGATTGGCACGCCGAACTGTGCGGATGCGTCATGCATGCCTTTTACTACGAGTTCCTGCACCGTGGTTTTTGCAATCGAGAATATATCGACCATCGCGACAGGGTGCCCTCCCATTGCCGCAATGTCATGAATATTGACCAGCACTGAACAGTATCCCGCCCAATAGGGATCTGCTTCCATGAGCCTGCTCCAGATACCATCAGCTGCAAGGAGGAGTGCCTCACCATTGTGCTCGATAACTGCTGCATCCTCACCAAATGAGGCGATAACATGAGGAGCGTCGATCTTTAAAGCCCTGACCATCTCGCCGATGGTATGTTTCCGTTTTACTCCCTCATATTCCCTGACTACTTTTGCAATCGTCTCTGTGGAGCAGCTGTTGACCACGTTATCACCTGAAGAATGGGTTAATGACTTGTTCGTCTATCCTAGTTTCGTTTCATCAGAGATAATTTATTTGATATACAGCCAACGTGTCTGTATGGACTGGGCAGAAAAGTACCGTCCCGTACGGCTCGAGGACATCGTCGGAAACACGAGCGCGATACGGCAGATGGTTGCATGGGCTACGAACTGGACGAACAAGTCCAAGCCCTTGCTCCTCTACGGAAAGCCCGGTATTGGCAAGACCTCCAGTGCGTACGCGCTTGCCCATGATATGGGATGGGAAGTTATCGAGCTGAATGCCAGCGACCAGCGAACAGCTGCAGTCATCGAGCGCATTGCGGGGGTCGGGAGTATCACTGCAAGTCTCACGGGATCAGGAAGGAAACTGATCGTTCTTGATGAGGCCGATAATCTGCAGGGAACCGCTGATCGTGGAGGCGCCAAGGCAATTATTGATTGTATCCGGAAAGCGCAGCAGCCGATGATCCTGATCGCGAATGACCTCTATGGTCTCTCTCCTGAACTCCGGTTCCGTTGTGAAACGGTTCAGTTCAAGGCAATTCCGGCACGATCAATCGGTCCAAGGCTCAAATATCTCTGTGCTGCAGAAAAAATTACCTGTAGTGAGGCTGCCATTCACTCGATAGCAGAAAGCGCTGAAGGGGATTTACGGTCAGCGGTCAACATGCTCTACGCCTCGGCTATCGGTAGAGATCGGCTTGAAGATCTGCAGGTGCACACATCCCAGAAAGATGAAAGGGTATCGATATTCTCGCTGATCACCGCGATTTTCCATAAGACTTCGGATGAAGACCTGATGCGTCTCTCGTACGATGTCGATGATACCCCTGAAACAATCGAGCAGTGGGTTGAAGGCAATGTCCACCTGATGCCAACTCCTTTTGCGGTTGCTGAGGGATACCGATGCCTCTCGCGTGCAGATGAATATCTCGGTTATACCTATCGCAGGCAGTATCATACGCTCTGGAGGTACGCGACGGCGCTTATGCTGCTGGGTGTTGCTGATGCAGC
The DNA here is from genome assembly GCA_002495055.1 of Methanoregula sp. UBA247. Lineage (GTDB taxonomy): Archaea > Halobacteriota > Methanomicrobia > Methanomicrobiales > Methanospirillaceae > Methanoregula. Next base: position 44,416 of record DADR01000048.1, read on the forward strand.
GGGAGGAAAAGGCATTCATACGCGGATTATGCCGCCGGAACGATGGCAGAAAATGTCAACGGCAAAGAAGCAGAAAGCAATCCGGATTATGACGCTTAACAAGATTGCCAGTACCATGCATATCCCCCAAAACACGCTGCGGGAGAATTATCTGGATATATTCTCTCTGCTGGTTGAGCACGATCCAGCCACGTATGTGCGCGAACTGATATTCGATGCCGATCAGCTCAATTTCTTCCTGCATGACAAGGCGCGCTCGCAGGAGATCATAAAATCCCTGCTTTCAGAAGGAAAAGCGGGAAAAGAGCAGGAGAAAAAACCCAAAAAAGAAAAAGTCCCGAAACCAGATCAACGGGACCCGGATGAACCAGGCGCAGTGTCCGGACCCGTGGAGAAAAAATTATCTTCCCGTTCTCAGTCAACGCTGTTTGACGGGTTCTGAGGCCTTGAAATAGCGGTGGAGAAGGACCCCGCATTCAATTCTCTCGCCGCCGTTCCCGTAGGTTTCATAGCCTAGGTGATAGACGAGAAGATCGCAATTTATCCTCCTGGCAAGCGTGATCAGGGGCGGGATCATTTCGATAGCAGGCCGGATCGCGTAGATGAGATCTGCACCAATGTATTTGTTGACAGAAGGTGAAAAAATATCATCGATGGAAAAAGACAGGTTTTCGGGCACGTGCACATCCCTGATATCCGTACAGCGAACACGGACACCGGCATTCATAAGAATACGTGCTGCCTCCGTGTTTTTCCCGATCCCGACTTCAACGGTATCGGTATAGTGTTTCGCAATATATTCCCCGACACACGTCTCAATATGTTTATAGGAGCCCATTTAAACAGAATATAGCGATGCATATCCATATTTTTTGGGATTCCCTGGCCCCGCCCGGTCTCCAGCTGCCGGTTTCCCGTAAAATCTCTTCAATTATCGATATTCCGGTAACGGTTTCAGAGAACCATGTGCGCATGATGGGATATGTGGACGGGCGCAAACAGATCGATGCACAGGTGTTACTGGACAGCATCCAGGCGTACAAACATCGCCACAATATGATAGTGCCCCTGCTCCTTGTGGTTCAACAGGACCTCTTTAAAAATGGCAACAGTTTTGTATTTGGTCTCGCCCGCCAGTCAGTCGGCGCGGCGGTGGTTTCAGCGTCCCGGCTCAGTAATGAGTATTACGGGAGAGATGAGAACGATGATGACCTCATTGACCGGATAACAAAGGAAGGAGCCCATGAAGTCGGACACCTCCTTGGCCTTGAACACTGCTGCGATCCGGAATGCGTCATGTTCAAACCCGACACGCTTGATGAACTGGACCGTAAGAAAAAGATGTTCTGTACAACCTGCAGGGAACATCTGGCAACGCACCTCATTTCCGGCTGACAGCCCCATGAAGCGACCCGGTACGAATGTGCCGCATTAAAACAGGGCAGGATATTGTTTTTATCCGGTGTTTATCAGGTGTCCATGAAAAAATGGAATGCCCGGTAAAAAAAGCACCTGTCGTGCCAGTACCTAAAACGGCATCAAAGCTCTTTTTTCCCTGTCGCACCAAATCACCATTGAGACAGGCTTTGTATGGGACGCTGCTGTGCAATCATCGATCCGATCTGTGCTGAACATGATAATCCAGGTCACCCGGAGTGCAACGCCCGCCTGGTAAATGCATGTTTGGGAATTCCCCGCGATGTTACCCGTCTGGCTTCTGAACCTGCATTACCCCGGGATGTTGAACGTGTCCATGACCCCAGGTATCTCTCGTGGCTTGAACAGCAGTGCTCAGCTACTGCCACGCTTGGCTGGCTGGACACGGACACGTATATCACCCGCCGATCCTTTGATGCTGCCCTGCATGCTGCCGGCGCAGCGATTGCTGCTGTAGAACGATCCCTGGAAGGTGAACACTGTTTTGCTCTTGTGCGCCCTCCAGGCCACCACGCTGAGTTTAATCGCGCATTGGGTTTTTGCCTGATCAATAACGTGGCGGTTGCTGCGAAAAAAGCCCTGGAACACGTTGATACCATTGCGATCGTTGACTGGGATGTCCACCATGGGAACGGAACGCAGAACAGTTTTTATGGTACTGACCGGGTGCTCTACTGTTCGATACACCAGGAGCATTTTTTCCCGTATTCCGGTGCTGTTGACGAAGTGGGCACAGGAGATGGTAAAGGATATACCATAAATGCACCACTGCACGCAGGCTCGACTATTGCCGATTACAACCATGTTTTTTCTGAAATTTTTGTCCCGGCAGTCGAACGTTTCTCTCCCGATGTCATGATCATTTCAGCCGGGCAGGATATTCTCTTCGATGATCCTCTCGGGATGATGAGTATCCACCCACAGGATTTTGAACTCCTGACCCGGATGCTTGCCCGGGCTGCCGGTGTACCCCTTGCACTGGTGCTGGAGGGTGGGTATAGCCCATCCCATGGTTTAGCGGTCCATCATATCTTCACAGCGCTGACATCAGGAGGCAGGGTGGATGAACAGGGTATTCCCTCAGAACGTACACAGACCGTTGTATCAAGGCTGAAATCAGAGCACCGTCTGCCTTGAAATATCACGTTGAGGAAAGAATATCAATCTCCATTGTGCTGATCTTCTCGTAGGTTTTTTTCATCTGGATGATAGGCCAGAGTTCATAGAGAAGGATGGTGATGGGTTCCCACATGGCCGCCCAGCCGATAATCAGGAGTGCGTCGGCAACAAGCTGGGCGAGAAGATGATTTTCCAGGGTTGAAACAAGCTGCCGTGCCATCAGGGCTATCATGAGGAAAACAAACCCGATGAGAAGGGATCTCCTGCCATGCCGGAAGTGGGAACGGAATCTCAGGTCAGCAACAAGCATCTTATACATAAAATGATTGTGGATGGCAGGTGCGATAGTCTGCGCTTCTTTTCCTGTTGCTAATTCCTGTGGCAGATGAATGATGATCTTGAACCGGGTCTTTGCCGGGAATTCCTTGACTATGCTGACAATGTATTGTTGAGCGGCAAAATCGAGTTCTTTTTCATGGAATGGTGCAGGATCGAACGAATTAAAGAGTTGTGCAATTGAAGAGAGTTTGATCTCGATCAATATACTGCCGTTCTCTTTTTTATACATTGATTCAATATACAGTGACTCGATATCCGCCATGCCGGTAATTCCTGGTTTGCTATACTCTGGCAAAGTCGATAAACCTGCCTTTGGAACGGTTTATCCTGTGCATGGATGTTGATGTGCTATTGAAAAACCCTGCTACCTTGTGGGAATGCTAAAAGGGATGTTATTACCGGTTGATCTGGTGACTGATCTCTTCAATCGCCTCAGTGATAGTATCTTTCATATCTTCTTTTTCCATGCGGTACAGGCGCCTGAGAGGAAGTATCGCCCGCGAGTCCCCGATCCGGCCCAGTGCCCATGCGGCTTTCAGTCTCACCCGGGAATCGTCATCCCAGAGTGTATCGATCAGCGGTTCCACGGCACGAGAATCTCCCATCCTTCCCAGTGATTCTGCGGCTTTCCACCGGTTCACCTCGTTGTCATCAGCAAGCATAAGGATAAAATATGCCAGCCGCTCGTTATCCCCGGTGCCGGGTTCATTGGCTGACGGATCGGGATCACCTTCACCAGGTTCCCCCTCATGTTCAGTGATGCCCGTTTCTGTCACCACCGAATCCCTTGTCCGGGAATGAAATACTCACGTTATTCAACGATGATACGAGGTGGTTGTGACTGCCCGCCTCCGATCTGAGGGTCTGCATACTTATACAAGCCTTTCTCCCTGAATGTGTAGCTGAAACTCTCTCCGGGAGAGAGTGGTCCCGAATCGAAGAGCTTTGCCTGGTTCACTTCAGGAAGGTGGACAACATGGTGCAGCATCGTATCTTCGTTTGTCCAGATGACCGTGGTACCCGCTTTGATGGGGAGTGTAGAAGGATCAAAAGCCCTTGCCTTCAGGATCACAAAAGCCACCGGTCCGGTCGTAACTATCGTTGTAATCTGAGGTGTTGTAGTAATTTGTGTTTGACCGGTTGGCAGGGTTACACAACCGCAGAGGAAAGTCCAGCAGATCACTATGATTAGCAGAATTGCATATCCCTTCATGAAAGAAAGAAGGATTGTATTACTGATTATTCTTTTTCTCTGACATACAGGATACCATGCGGTTCCTTGTAGTCTGCCTTGATCACAATAGTATTTGATATCCGGTTGAACACCCGCAATTTTGTCCCGGGCATCGCGAGCCATCCAATCAGGCAGTCCAGTGGGAGCAGAAAAGCTTTACCCAGGCTCTCGAGTGCGGCAGTCAGGTATCTGATTCTCGTCCCATCGCGGTTAACAATCTTCAGGTTCATGACCATTTTACCGATAGACTGCCCCCGGAAGCCTTCCATCACGGTCCAGTAGGCAAAAAAGAAAACAGATTCAAAACCCACTGCTAAAAATCCCCAGTTCTTGTTACCAAAATCCCAGAGAAGTGGTAATGAAAAAAAAGGCTCAAACACGCCGCGGATAATATTCAGAAAAAGGATGACGAGAATAAAATCAACAAGCCATGCCCAGAACCGTGTACTCCAGTTAGCAAGATATATCGTCTTTTCCGGAACCGGTTTTATTGATAACGGTTCAGATGTCATATTTTCTTCAGACATTATAAAAAAGGTATTGGCATCCTGAATGAATGAAGGTTACTCCTTACCTTTCAAAAGGGAGCAGCGACGAATTTTACGGGTTGCGGATTTGAGACCGGAGAGGACCGGATAAAACATATGGAAATGGTATTGTGGTTCAATCGCACCGCAGTTTCCCTGCTTTGCCGATATCTTCGAGCGCGAGTTCTTCGATCAGGATAGTGACGAGTTCCTTGTTGACACCTGTCGTACTGACCAGTGTTTCTGTAAACTCCCTTACAATCCTGCGTTTCTGTTCAACAGACAGGCCTTTTTTCTGTTTGAGAATAATAACCGGCATGGTATTCCTTCCAGCAATTATGGGGAGTATAAGTATTTAGGATCATTTCGGGATGTATGCAAGGTTGTTGGGAGAGTAGCCACGAAAGGCGGCAGCACGGAGGAGGGCGTAAAAGTACTTCAGGCCTGGCTCCCGGACGTAATGGATGAAGTTCTTCTGGCCCTGGATGCAAAGCGCCGGGTTGTGAGCGAAAAGGTTGCCGGCGGGTTAATTTCATTCCCGGCAGCAATTCCGTGACGGCCGCATGCGGCTGGGACGGGCTGTATGCATTTGGTGCGGACCCGGGACCGGATTACTACTGAGGCCGTTGGCAATCGCCGGAACGGTGGGCACGGAGAGGTTGTATGGGACCGGTCGAAACAATAATAGGGATAAGACCATGCATTTTTTACGGTCCAAAGACCATCATCTTTTATCGGAACCATGACATCGGCTGTGGAGATTAGGGAAGTCCTGCGGAAATGCCTGCCGGAGATCCGGGAAAAATACGGCGTGACATCCATCGGCATCTTCGGGTCCTATGCACGCGGAGAAGCAGCCCCGACAAGCGATATCGATATTATTGTCGAATTCGATCGACCGATTGGGTGGGAACTGGTCGATCTTGCCGATTACCTCGAATCCATTCTTCACCATAAAGTCGACCTTGTCATCAGGAGATCCCTTCACCCGCTTATCCGGGACACTATCCTTGCCGAGGTCCAGTACGCATGACCGTCCGGTCTCCAGCGTTATACCTTTCGGAGATTCTCGCATCGATGGATAAGATCGAGCGTTATATTGCGGGCATTTCTTATGAAGAGTTTATCCTTCGCGAGCAGCTTATCGATGCCATAGAACGGAATGTGGAAAAGATCGGTGAAGCTGCGGCGGCAATCCCGGACGAAGTCAGGGAGCGGCATCCCGAAGTTCCCTGGAAAACCATCGTGGGCTTAAGAAACAAAGTTATTCATCATTATTTTGCCGTAGATCACGAAGTCATCTGGCAGATTGTCACGAAGAATATCCCGGCGACCAAGGGAAAGATTGCTGAGATCCTCCAGGAATATTCCCGGTGACCTGCGGGTTGTCTTCCACCCCGCCGGCTGCATGCGGCGGGGCTAGGGCTCTCTTGATTATGCGGACCCGGAACCGGATTTAGTACCGGGCTCGTCGTGGCTTCTCCGGAATCAGGGCAATGAGGAGAGCGGTACGGAAAGGCCAGAGAAAATGATCCCAAACCTCGAATCCGGCCATCGGCCAGGACCCAAAACGTCCTGAACACCATCCCGTCCTGACTTCTGCCATCCAAATGCGGCTAAATATGACCTCATGCATTCCCGTCGAAGAATCTCTGGGGTTTCCGGGCTCTGTTCCGCGTTTTTGCGAATTATGACCTCCAATCCGGATGACCAGGGGGAAAAAAGGTACAACCGGTGATGTTCCGGGCTCCGTTGTACCGGAATTCCCTCAGGCACCTCCATGAACCGAGAGGGTCTTACAGGATGAAGTCCTACGATGGAGGCGTACCCAGTTAAGATGTTTCCGCGACGCGTGCCGTGGTGCGGACCCGTCCTCTCTTTTGGTTGACAGACCCGGAGCCGGATTGGTACTGAGGCCGTCGTCAAGTGCTGGTACTGACTGAGAGACTGATATCAGGAAAACAAAATGAAGAGATTACCTTCATGCAGTTTAACCGCAATATGACTGTAAATACAAAAATTACCGGCGGGATCTATGGTAGACGGACAAGATTATTTTATAATTCTGCTCGTGCTATCGGTACTGCTGAATTTCGTATTCCCGGTTCCGGTGTTCCTTTCCTCACCCTTCACGTATTCCGGTTTTCTCATCATAGGTTTTGGTTTTGTTCTGGCACTCTGGAGCCGTTCATTATTCCTGAAAAATGCAACAACCCTGCAGCTGTCTGAAGAACCCGCATCGCTCATAACTTCAGGCCCGTTTCGCCTGAGTCGTAACCCGATATACCTGGGAATGACATCAATCCTCTTGGGTGTCGCAGTATTGCAGGGAACACTGGTCACCCTTGCATTTCCTATCATTTTTGTTGCATTGATCGAATTTTTCATCATTCCGGGCGAAGAGCGGAAGCTGGAAAAACTCTTTGGAGAACCGTACCGGGAGTATAGAAAAAGCGTCCGGAGGTGGATATAACGCTGTGTGCTTTCTTAATGTGGCATACACGATGTTGTGTGGTACCTCTTCTCTCTTTTATTGGCGGACCCGGAACCGGATTTAGTACCGGACCCGTCGTGCTTCTCCGGAATCAAGGGCACTGAGCAGCACCTGAAGAATGAAATAGAAAGAGTAGGGATATCTCAATCCCGCACTATTATCTATAACGGTGAATCATGCGCACACTCTATCTCTATATTCTCGATACCCAGGCCGATTGGGAGCCTGGTCATGTTATGGCCGAGCTCCGCTCCGGAAGGTACCTGAAAGATCCGGCACTCAGGTATTCCGTTATCCTCTGCGGCAGTACCCTGGATCCCATCATCACCATGGGCGGGCTGCATTTGACCCCGGAAGTTCTCATAAGGGATATCCACCCCGTCCAAGGAGATGTGCTCGTGCTGCCGGGAGCAGATACCTGGCTTGATCCGGCACAGGCACCCGCCCTCCGGGTGGCAGGCCGGTTACTTGATGAAGGGATGCTTGTCGCTGCTATCTGCGGTGCGACGCTGGGCCTTGCAAACGCCGGCCTGCTGGACAAACGCCCGCACACCAGCAACGATCCTGTCGCCCTGAAAATGTTCTGCCCGAACTACCGGGGCGAGAATCATTATGTGAACGAACCAGCAGTAACTGACGCAAATCTCATCACCGCAAGCGGACTTGCACCAATAGAGTTCGCGTACCATGTATTCCGGAGACTGGATGTCATGGCACCTGTAACACTCGAAGCCTGGCACGGGCTTTTCACCACCCGGCAGCCTGAATATTTCTATGCCCTGATGGGATCGCTGCCGCAACGATAAGTATTCCCGAGCATGCAGGTGAGGTTGGCCCGGAACCGGGTTTGTACCGGACCTGTTGTCTATTTCCGTGGGACCGGGGGTTCTGATGAATGGCCGGATTGGGAAGAGGCCGTCGTCAGGGTGCTGCATAAAAGGTAAATAATATCGGCGGAATGGATCATGAGTACCATTATCCTTTCGGTAACAAGCCGGCAAGCACCGGTGAGGAGATCACTTCGTTTTCCGGGAAAAAACAGATCCGTTTTTCTGCCTTGAAGAAACCCCGTCTTTTTTCGTGCAATAGGGGTCATCCGGCAAGGGCAGTCTCTAGCCATTGACGAGAATTTATCCTTTTTTTGCGCATTTTGGCGGGCCGCTAAAAGGCTGGTTTTTTCCCGATTAAAACGGGTATTTTCAGGAAATGATGATTCTGATGTGAAATCTTTCCGGGCGTGGACACCATTTCCACTGCCGAATTTTTCCGGATTCCGTCTCCCGGGATTCTCCGTCGGAGAAGGATCATGGGAGGACTTACTGTCACTTGGGATGAGGGGTATATTAAGGGAGGTTGGGTGGGGGTTTTCGTGTGAGTCTTTACGGTGGTGAAAATATTTTTCGCGGGCACGGGCCGGACCGGAAATATTTTTTTGATTCGCTTTGGTTTCTGTCGGAAAAAATTTTGGCGAGAAGCCGGGAGAATACTGCCACTGAAGAGTGCGGTACGGAAAGACCAGAGAAAATGATCCTGACCCTCGAATCCGGCCATCGGCCAGGATCCAAAACGTCCTGAACACCATCCTGCCCTGACTTTTGCCATTCAAATGTGGCTAAATGTGACCTCAATCATTCCCGTCGACAAACCTCTGCAATTTCCGGGCTCTGTTCCGCGTTTTTGCGAATTATGACCTCTAATTTGGATGATTTTTGGAAAAGAGGTACAACCGTCGATGTTTCGGGCTCCGTTGTACCAGAATTCTCTCAGACGTCTCCAGGACCGGTGATAGTACCCGAGTGGTAGTTCTACGACGGAGACGCGCGTTAGTGCGGATGGGTCGGGCCGTATGCGGTAGGGCGGGGCCGGCCTATCAGTAATTGACGGAACCGGATTGGTACCGGACCCATCGTGCTTCTCCGGGACCGGAAAAGAAAACCAATTTTATGGAACCGTTTACCAATTATGTATGGAATTGGATACAAATTAATGCCCTCTTCAGAATAGATCTTGCACAATTATTGTTCGAAATAGAATTTTATCAGACTCGGCAATTCCTTATTCTTGCAATATTCACTTTCACTTACCCCATCCCTCACTTCTTTAATACCCCACGCCAATCTGTACCGCACGTAAAATGAAAGATATCATCATCAAAGGTGCCCGCCAGCATAACCTCAAAAATATCAGCGTCACGATTCCCCGGGATAAGTTAGTCGTCATAACGGGAGTCTCCGGCTCCGGGAAATCGACGCTCGCGTTCGATACCCTCTATG
>DADR01000059.1 GCA_002495055.1 Methanoregula sp. UBA247
ATTACGTTCCGCGCTTCTGCTCCGGATTAACACTCAAAGGCGAAGTGCAGAGCCGTGCCGTCGAGATCCTGCGCCAGGCCGGGGAACGCGAATTAACGAGTGGCAGGGGCCCAACCGGCGTTGCTGCAGCAGCAATTTATATCTCTTCGATTCTTGGTGGCGAAAGGCGCACCCAGCGTGAAGTAGCTGAAGTAGCCGGTGTCACCGAAGTCACTATCAGGAACAGATATAAGGAACTGGNNGTAGATCAGGGGTAGATCGTTACGTTCGCAACGTAAAGGCCGCGGGTTCAATTCCCGCCGGGTCCATGTATTTTTTCAGATAAGAAAAATTATATCCATGTGAGGTTTATTTAAAAAACTGGTCAGCTCACTTTTCGAACATCAGGAAAGCGTGTACTTAAAAAAAACAGAGCATTTCATCAGGTTACGCTGCCAGTCAAAGTTTTTTTCCACAATCGATATATGATCCTGTCAGATACCTATATAGTTACAGTAAATATCCATTCAGCAGAGAATGGGGAGTGCCGATGATACAACCAAACGGATACAATAATTATCTTTTCACCATACTTCTAGCTGCCCTTATCATTGTCCTGCCTGCCAGCGCCTTCACGGTGGCCATGTATGGTACAAACTCGGGATTTAATCCCGAGCTCCATACGGATACCGTGGCAGTAATAGACTCTATTCCCGGATCTTCCGGATCCGATCTTGACAGCAACGTGGATCTGTTCACAGATCCCTCCATCGATGTGATTATTCTTGCCGGGGATGATTCATTCAGCAGTTCTACAGCTGCCAAAATCGAAACCGCTGTAGCGGCCGGAAAGATCCTGGTTATCGCCTACCCGTGTAACCAGAAATTCGATGCAAGCCTGCCGGCATCCAATGGGGGAATCACCCCGGGTGGACAATACCTTGAACAGGTCGATCCCACAAAGGTCCTGTCAAAGGAGATCTTCGCAGGACTTCCTTTACGGTATCCGCTGAAAGGTACTCCCCAGGACAGGGAACAGGCTGTTGCGAAAAAGGGATCTGTCACCCTCCTGAATTACGATACCGGAACACCAGCCCTTCTCTATGGGAAGTATGGGAAGGGTTCTGTCATTGAATGGTCAACTGCACCTGTCCCGGCATATATGGCAGAGAATGAGGCTGATGCGATAAATTACCGGTTATTAACCAAATTGCTTCCGGCAGTGTTACCTACACAGGCAATAATAGTTCCCGAAACCACGCCCACTGAAATTCCGCAGGTGAATATTACGGTTTCAATAACCCCCACGGAAACCGCAACCACCGGGCAGACTTCGGGAAATGTCACGGTCCATTCATCCCCTCCGGGAGCAAGCATTCTGATCGATGGGATCTATGCAGGAACCACGCCATCTACCATCCCGGGTCTCAATCAGGGGAATCATATTCTCAGGCTGACATTAAGTGGTTACTATGATTATGAGGGAACCATCTATATCGTTCCCGGGCAGACAACGAATGCATTCGGCACACTACCGCCCTTAAACCAGATTTCCTCACAAAATACCGTAACCACCGCAGCCACACCGATTATCGTTGCGATACCCGTGACGGCGGAACCCACTCAGAAACAGGAAGGGTTGGATAATTCAATCCTTGTGGCAATAATAGGGGTTATAACTGCGGTTATCGGGGCAGGGGCAACACTTTTGTCCCATATGTCCAAAACGAAAAAAGAGTGATGGGAACTACTGGTATCGCAATATTATTTTTTTTCAGATTCCTATTTCAACCGCCCATAAAACAGAGCAGCATCCCATTCGTTATCAGTCGCGGTTCGATTCTGACCCCTTACATCCACCACTAAAGGATTATGGTCCCCAGAAACGCCATTAAAAGTGGCTATCCAAATTACCGTGGGGGTTGTGTTCACAAAGACACTCCAGGTATTGAATCCGCAAGAACCTTCCTGAACCGTGGCTGAACTCTTATAAGAACCATCTCCGCAGCAACCAATAGCATGATTATCAGCCGACGATTTCATACATGTCGAATAACACATCGAGTACATAGAGAGACGGATTTCCTCACCCATCGGCAGGTTCGTTGTTCCATTGATAAAGAAATTCCCGGTATAATTTGATCGTTCACTCCCGGAAACAAATTGATCTGGGATGGGATCAATGCGAATCCAGTTATTCTTTATTATTGTAGTGAGGTTCTTCTCATCATCAACGAGCAGGAGATCAAAACAGTCAGTTGCCGTCGAATATTTAAGGCATACATGATCGTAGGGGCTATGAACATAGGGGCTGTTGGCAGTCGGTGTTCTGATATAATTTACCCAATCCTGTCTCGTCTGGCTTCCGCTGATGATAACAGAGAATGATCCATTCGCATCAACTGGTACTGATAAGGGAAAGAAAAAGTTCGGGTCTATCCCAGAATAAACAAAAACATCGACCAGATTGGAGTTAGCGGGAGCAGTCCCATGGAAGGTAAATGGCTGGCCCTGAATAACTCTATATTCTACGTGTTCACGAAGTGGACATAATTTCAGATTAGGTGAGATTTTGGTCACATTTGATGAATTAATATCTAAAACCGGTGCTGGATTTGAAGGATATGGTGGCATCATAGTTGTAGAAACCGTTGTCACATTCCCATCTCCTCCCGAATTCTCAACACAACCCACTATCAGCAGTACACACACGATGAGAATCGGCAGGGTAAACAAAAGGCGGTGCGAGATCATGGGGTCATTCCTCTAAATCGCTGCTAACATGCATCGTATGTTATTGATAATGAATTCGATTTTTTTTAATTTCCTGTTTTTAAAAAAACAGCGTACCAATCTTGAAACCTGAAGTCCCTGGGTATCACTACTGATCAGTAACAACTATATGGAATCCGCAGAAAACTAATATGCCACAACTTACTGGTGAAGGGCTCGTAGATCAGGGGTAGATCGTCACGTTTGCAACGTGAAGGCCACGGGTTCAAATCCCGTCGAGTCCACTCGTTTTTCCTTCACTTTTCACCGGTGAAAAAGGTATTCTTTCCGGAAAATTGTCTTTCCGTCGTTCCATAATACCCTTAAATCACGGCTTTTTCGCGAAAATACCCCAGAATATTTGCCTGTTTTCGATCCCTGTTTAACAGGTCGCCAATGGTCGTCAGGCAGCCGATCCTGATCATAACAGGATAAAGCAGGCTCATGATCAAAACTCACCCAGCTTTGGGGGTTAGAATCCGGGTGCGATATGAAGTTATTTTATCAAATAATCCCCAAATCTCAGATTTCCAAAACTGAGCTGAATCGGGGCGTTTTTCGGGGTTTTCGGGAGGGGAAAACTGACAATCGGAGCCCGATAGAGGGTTATTTTACCGTTGGGAGAATACTACCCTGATAGGATCCTGGGAGTATTGTCTGACGATGTTGTGGGTGAAGATCTGGAATTCTCCAACGAAATCCCGGATTCTCGAAAAAAGAACTAGTCAGATTATCTTATTCACATACCGGTGGCTGTTATAGCCAATGCAGCAGCAGAAAGAATCTTGAGTTAAATTTGGGATGAATGATCATTTTGCCATTGATTGTTTATCGCAAAAGATAATCTGAATAGCCGTGATAAATAAATGACAATCTATACAACGTTTCATCTTGATAGGAAAATATTCAGTATGATAATTCCCTGCAACAACCGAATTTTCTTGCCTGAATGTTATCAAAAATTTTGGGATTGTTAATACCCGGCTCCGTATTACACTTATCCTAATAGGAGATATTTATCGACAATGAATACTTTACGAAGCAGATTTGAGATTTTTCTCGTTGTGATTCTTTTATTGATCTGGTGTGTGCCTGCTGTAAATGCTGAAAACGTATCCAGTGGGACTAACCTTACAACCATGACTCCAAACTCCACAGTTTATCCCGCGGAACCGTTTATTACTATCGATCCTGTTGGAAATCATTTCGCCGGAGATTTTTTTATAATTCATGGGACCACAAATTTGCCGGTATCCATTGAGAAGAATTTATTATTCAGTATAAGTAGTAGTGGGGTAACTCCTGGGGGGAGCAGAGGGTCGTTTTATTATGCGACTAATCTTGCAATAATTTCAGGAGTAAATGAATCTAACCACTGGTCGAAGAATATAACGGATATTGGAATACCTGTCCCCGGTGAATATTTTATTTATATCTCTTCAACAGATACGAATACATCTGAATACCAATTATTCCATGTGGTTCCTCCCCACTTACCTCCACTTCCAGAGAAACCGTTTATCACTATCGATCCAATTGGAAACCGTACGATTGGAGCTGTATTCGTAATTCATGGAACGACCAATCTTCCAGCTTCTACCAATAAAAGTCTTTTATTAAGTATTACTCCAACCTGGAAAGATCCTGATAGATATTCAGGATTTGTATACAGTAAGTATCTGACAGTCATTCCGGGAGAGAATAAAACCAATCACTGGTCAGAAAATGTAACTGAAGTTGATTGGAGACTAAATAATGAATATTTTGTCAAATTTCTTCATTATATGTGCAGGATTCACCACGGATAAACACTCCGGTCGCTACACAAGTATTCACCATTTTTCCTGCAAATAACAGTACAACTTTAATACATTCCTCTCCATCGCCCATTCAATCTCCTTCGATTCAAAATCCTTCCTTGATTCCACCTACAACAGTTGAGGTAACATTAACTCCATCGACACGCGCTGCCCAGTTGCCAGCATCATTACCTATTGCAATAATGGTAGCTATCGTGACTTTGAATTTCATTAATAGGAAAAAACGTGATTGATATGATATCAAAACGGTTCATATTGATTACAGTATTTTTTGTAGTGAGCATACTACTAACTTTACCGATTGTAAATGCAAAAAACGTATCCAATGGGACTAATTTTACAAACCCAGATCTAAACTCCACGGTAGCTCCCGTAGAACCTTACATCATGATCGATCCCATCGGGAACCATGTGATTGGGGATATTTTCTTTATTAACGGTACCACAAACCTGCCTGTTTCTCAAAATCTGACGATGGAGATCGTCTCTTTATAAGTATATTATGCGACCCCATATGAAAAACGAGTTAGGCCCTGGTCCCCATTCGTCTGCATATATGAAAGGTATTCCAATATCCTTAGCTATTCCCGGAACGAACCGATGGTATGCTAATGTTACGGATACTGCCAAAGAACTGGAGAGTGGAGACTATTTAGTTCAAGTTGATTCACAAATAAATGAATCCTGTAATATCACAGGATGTCGTATACCTGACGTTTCAACAACTGCTGTTTTTACACTTCTTACAGCAAATAATAGTATAAAACCAACTGTTCTCCAGACCACATTCCAGAATTCTTCTCCCATTTTGCCCACAGTCAGCGCAACAACAGTTACTCCAACAACGCAATCTGCACCTCTGCCAATATTTCTATCTATCATGGTATTGGCAATCATGATTATGCTGAGATCCATCCAAAAAAAGAAAAATGACGATTAAAAGTACGAGAAATAAAAAATTATTCAATCCAGTCAAGCGATACCCGGGGTTTTTCCTGCTCTTCACGCTTTTGCAGCTTTTCTTTCACGTTTTTTACCGCAATGGTTGCAGGTGATGGTTTTTTCTCAAAACTCCCGTAGTCCATATAATCACGGGAGATCCGGTCTTCGCCACCCACGATAATCTCCTGTAGCGGCAACGCCTGTTCTTCTATTTTAACGGATAATGATGCATGTTCTGCCTGATATGAATCATGTCCTTCCATGGAAGGATTTTCCATAATATGAACCGGTTCCTCTAAGATCAGGGGGGGAGGCGCGATATTCTGCCGGGATACTGTGTTCTGTACAGTGGCGGGGGCGGATAAATTTCCTGACCGGTGCAAGAGGAAATCAACGAAATCTTCAATTTCCTTTCGTTGATCGGCAGTCAGCCGGTCCAGTTTACTCTCAAGGGATTCCATATGGCATGCAAAAGATCCTCTGTTTTTAAAATATCTCTCCTTATTTGTATTTATAGCCAAAGAACTGCATGCTCATGCTCTTTATCGAGATCAGAATAAGACACTGAGAAAAGAGATGCTGAAAAAATCAAAACAGCAGGAACGGGGAAAAAATTGTGTTTCTTTTACTGAGAACTTATTCCCACCGGTGCTGGTACCCGCGTTTCTCCACAGGCAGGCCATCAAGCAGGACTACTTTTTCCTTTATCACAGTACCGATCACCGTGTAAGCTACACCATTCACCGGATGACAGCGGGGGGGGAGCGTAAATATCAGCTCGTAGTCCCCTCCTCCGTACAGTGCGAGTTCACGGGCGTGGACTGCAGGAATGCCTGAGGGAACGGGCAGTTTTGTTGAATCAAGAGAAAATCCGCATTCATTCACACTGAGCAGATCGTAGAGCGAGAGGGCAATCCCGTCACTGTCATCCATCATAGCGCTGACACCCCTCCTGGCGATGAGCTGCCCTTCCTTTACCCGGGGTTGGGGTTCAAAGAGTGCTTCTTTGTACTGGAGATACCCGTCAAGGTATGCCTGTGCCTTGCCGGGTATACCCGTAATACAGACCAGGTCGCCCGGTTGAGCACCGGACCGACGCACAATAAGGGTCTTGTCGACGAGTCCGAGTCCGGTAGTCACGACGGTGAGCTCTCCATGCCTGTCTATATCACCACCAATGATCACAGCACCGAACTTTTTACAGCAATCCTTTGCACCCTGCATGACACCGGCCAGGTCCTGCCATACATCGAGTCCGACTGCGATGAGGAGATATTTTGGTTCGGCACCCATACTCGCAATATCCGAGAGCGTGACCGCAGCACTCATCCAGCCCATCTGCCACGTGGTCATACCTTCTACAAAATCTGTAGTCCGGTGGAGCATATCCGTTGTCACCACCATGACCTGATCACCACAGGACACTTCGGCACAATCATCAAGGCAGTTCTCTTTTCCGACAATCCTCATTACGACGTTTAAGAGTTCACGGTCATCCACTCTTGCGCACCTCCTTACCCCGTTCGCTCTTATACTCTTTGAACATGTGCTCGATCATTTCAGATTTCTTTTCCCGTTCATGCTGGACCTGGTCTTCCTGCCAGCGTGCAAGTGCAGACTCAAACAATACCTTCCCGGAAAGTCCCCGTTTTCCCCTTATCTGAACACCGGTGTCTTTATCGGAAAGGAGGGGGACTCCCGATTCCCGGAATACCGGAAGCATCTGGGGATCACTTTCAGCCAGCATATGGGCACCTGCAACAATTGCCCTTATCCGGATTTCTGCGAGATCCTTTACCACACTTCTTCCCCAGCCATCAAGACGGCTGACAAAGATAATGTCCCCTTCATCGATCCCGACATCCTCAATAAGCCGGCGAAGTCCTTCTTTTGTAAGGGAATCCATCACTTTTACCGGCAGAACGTCACCATCCATCGATAACTCGGCAAACTGCTTGATGCGTACGAGTCGCCGGGAAAGATTCCTGTTGTGCCGCTCTTCCTTGCGCAGCCGTTTTTTTAAGCTCTGGATAATAGCATCTTTTTTTATTACTTCAGCATTCTTTGCAATCTGTACATCCTGTGATGTGTGGATCTTCCGGACGCGTGCCTGGAGCCTCTGGATTTCATAGTCCTTTTCCTTAACTTCTTCCTGCAGCTCTCCAACAAACGTTCGCAGGCGCTTGACCATCCCGTCAAGCACCCGTACCTTCTCATCATGCTTTACTTCCACAGGAACAGCGGGTGCATTAACTGCACGTGCCGGTGGTACAGAATTCATATCGCCGATAACCTGATCCAGTGACTGCCCCCTGATAACCCGTGCCCGGACTTCGTCCAGATCATGACCCGGGGGGATTCGCTTCATTAAGCTCTGGAACTTGTGACGGAATTGGCGATAAGCATCAAGTGCAGCAGAAAGGGCATCCCGCTCATGATCGTTTCCATAGGCAAAGGACGCTGTAAGCTCAATCTTTGTCTCAACACTCACATCCTGTTTTGGAGTATAAGCAACGGCAGAAAATGCCCTCCTGATCTTTTCCACCGAATAGGGCATTTCCTGCACATCTGATGCGATGATAAGGGGTTTTCCAACGCGGTACAGTGATTCTACCACATCTCCCATGTTCATCTGACGGGAACTCAGGAGATGAAGCAGGTTGCCATCGAGATCGAGCGCTGCAACAGCTGTCGTAGTACCAGGATCAATGCCGACAATAAGGTACCGCGGCTTGCCAGACAATGGACGGAACCGGATCCTTTCAAGACGTTTGCCACTAATCCGTACCTGGACATCGGCGCCACGGTATGTTGGCACCGGGACCTGGTCTCTTGTCGCAAAGACCCGGAACGCTACCCTGCTGCACCCCCCAAACGCCCGGGTCTCCTTCTTTTCATACCGTAGCCCGGCTGCAACAAGGGCCATCTCAATCTCCCGACCTTTTGATTGTACAGCCCCGTGAATCTTGCGAACATACCGGTTCTGGCTCCACCCGCCTTTTCCTAAGGATCGGTGCCGGCTTACCACAACATCGCTTTCGTTCTCGAATGCAATGACCTCTGCACCTGCTCCAAGAGAGGCAACCTGCGCTGTCGTACGGGCTTCGGCATAGGGATCAAACCGGTTAAAGCTGATATTGTACCGTGCGGCAACTTTTCCCAGCGTCTCCTTGCGTTCTCCACCCGTCACCTGGACAAGCCGTGTTTGCGGGGGCAGGTTCTGTAAGAAGAAAAAAAGTTCATGCTGGTCAGCGGCGATTTCCTGGAGGCTGTCCACCGCCAGGAGATCCGGTTGTTCCTCGTTGAGCATCCGGAAAAGCCGGAACATGGAGACCTCGGACTCACTCTCGATGGTCTGTCCCTCCATCCGGATAAGGGCATACATCGGACGCCGTGACCGTGACCTTACTGAACCTTTGATGACGTCGATACCAAAGACCTTTAATCGATCACGCATCGCATTGCATCCCCGCGATCATACTCCACGTTGTATTTCCGTTTAAAAAACGTGAGGATATTATCGATATCACGCTCCAGGATGGATACAGCATTCGGGTGATTGGTTCCTATCCACTGGGGCCAGTCAATGATAACGCATTTTCCCTCATCCATTAAAATGTTATATTCTGAAAGATCGGCATGGATAATCCCCTCGTGATATGCAATACCGGCATTGGTGAGTATCTCATCAAGCACTCCTTCTGGCTCTTCAACGCGGC
The DNA here is from genome assembly GCA_002495055.1 of Methanoregula sp. UBA247. Lineage (GTDB taxonomy): Archaea > Halobacteriota > Methanomicrobia > Methanomicrobiales > Methanospirillaceae > Methanoregula. The sequence continues at coordinate 9,233 of DADR01000059.1, forward strand.
AATGATTAAGATTCGGACCGTTTATCAATGCCATCACAACGGTATGGCGGTTCTGTCCGATGGGCAGCGGGACACTGACTTTAGGGTGCAGGGCGGTAAGGGCCTGGTATTCCCGTTCCGCCGATCTCCGTGATGCAATCAGCCAGGGACAGTGTCCTTCATCAGGCATGTAATCCCGGTTGAGCCGTGCGGATGAGAATGAACGCTGCCCGACACGGTGAAACTTGATAGCAACCGGACCAAGCCCGAGTGCTTCATACACAACGGACTCCTTTCCTTCGCCTATCTTCGATCCGAGTGCCGAAATCGTCCCGTTTCGTGTAAGGGTCGTGAGTGCAAGGGTGTCATACCCGCCAAAAACAAGGGCATATCCATCGTAAGGCACGGGATTGAACCGGACCATACCCCAATCGATCAGACGGGCGAGGCGGTAGTTGACTTCGGATTCTGATAACTTAGTTGCTATTTTAACCTGTTCCAGCGGCACCCATGCGTAGCGTTTCATCCCACGTTCAAGTGCGTTGAGGATGGATTTTTCATATTTGTTCAGGGTGCGGATACGCTCCGCGGCGATGACCATAATCGTTAGAGTGGTTATGTGTAAGACTATAAAATCGCATCTTAGCTGTCAATAGCAGGCTGAACCAACACAACCTTAAACATCTTTTATCGTCCAGATCACAATGGAATTGACAAATGCGGTGCAGTAAATGCAGCAGGAAAGCTGTGCTATTCCAGGAATACTCCGGACAACATCTCTGCCGGCAACATGCTGAAGCTGATATTGAAGCAAAAGCAAAACATGAAATCCGCAGGCACCAGTGGATGAGCCACGGGGATCATATTGCGGTTGCGTTGTCGGGGGACCCGGGCAGTATCGCCCTGTTGTATTTTTTAAAAAAACTTACATCAAATCGCAGGGACATCCGAATTTCTGCCATATCAGTTGATGAAGGAATTGCCGGGTATCGTTGCCAGGAAGGTGCGATGCGGATAGCTGAACTGCTGCACGCAGAATGCATCACGGGATCTTTTCAGGAGAACTTTGGGATGACCCTGGATGAGATCGCACAAACAAAAGGGACTGTTCTTTCCTGCACCTATTGCCGGGTGCTCCGGAATTTCCTGCAGGACCGAATTGCCCGGGAACACGGGATAACAAAACTTGCTTTTGGCAATACCCTGGATGATGAAGCGGGGTTGGTACTATTACATGTACTCCGGGGAAAACCTGAGATCCTGGTCAGGTCAGGGCAATCGGACAGAGGAAAAATTCCCCGTATCCTCCCGTTTATTGCTGTTCCCAAAAAAGAAGTGGCGTTCTATGCAGGACTTCATGTCAATGGGTATAATCAACCCTGCTGTCCTTATAGTAACAAGCCATTTGAAGAGGACGTTAAAGCGATGCTGAACGAGTTCACCATTCGTCACCCGGCTACAAAATACGCACTCCTGAGCCTGGAAAAAAACCTGGCAAATGCATGTTTTTCCCTGGCAGATTCAATTTCTTCCTGTGGGCGGTGTGGTGAACCAGCCGGGGGGGTTTGCCAGAGCTGCCGGATAATCGATGAGGTGACTGCCCATGGCACGTAGGCGGGGAAGGATCTGGAGGGTGATCAGGAACTCTCCCGGTATACAAATCTCGATCTATTTTTTTGCGTTTGCCGTGCTGACTGGTGTCAATACGTATGTATTTCATTCCTACTATCCATTGCTGGAGAACAAATCGCTCTCATGGACTGAATCCCTTCTGTTTGTCGTCGAATCCATGACTACGGTGGGATATGGCGATTTATTACCCTTTTCCCATGATATTACCCGATTGCTGGCGATCCAGATTATGCTGTCCGGTGTGATCATGATCTTCGTTGTTATCCCGCTTCTCCTTGCTCCGTTCCTTACCACCCTGCTCGCTCCCGCACCGCCACGAAGAACTCCACACCACCTGTCAGGGCATACCGTTGTCATGGGATATAACGAGCTCACCAGTTCGGTGATTGACAGCCTCACCATCTCTGACCATGATATCGTCATCATTGAACAGGACAAAGCAAAAGCACTTGAAATTGCCACCCATTACCGGAAACGTGCCTATGTAATCTGGGGGATTACACCGATCCCGTCACGTGGTCAGCAGCACATATTGTAAGTGCTCATTATATCGTGATCTGCAAGGATGAACGTCAGACAGCCAGCATCGTCCTCGGCATTCGTGAACAGGTAAAGGGTAAAATCATTTCGATTGTTGATAAACTCTCCTTTGACCGGTATCTTCACTACGCAGGTGCAGATTACGTACTTTCTCCCAAACATGAAACCGGAAGGATTCTCGCACGCCATGCTGTCCTCAACCCAAGCGGGTATGCAGAGCCGGATATACCAGGTCTGGACAGGATCAATATTAATATCCAGGAAGCGACCGGGCAGGAACTCAGGCTCATCAATATCCCTTTGGTTTTCGGGTGCAAGGCTGCATTTAAATCCTTATATGATCTTCATCTCTTTGAGCGATTCGGCGTTATCGTCCCGTTTCTCTGGAAGTCCGGAAATTTCATTTCTTTGCCGGGTGAGGATATTGTTGTCGATAACACGACATCACTGTTCCTTTTTGGCAGGGCTGAATCCATTGTCGCCACACTCCGCGAGGAGTTCAATACCGACGGGTGCACTGATGCTTTTGCAGTGATTGCGGGTTTTGGGGATGTTGGTGAAGGTGCATACCAGGAACTCTACGCTTCCGGAGTATCCTGCATGGTTGTTGATTCGAAACAACATGATGTGGATCAGGTTGTCGGAAATGCTGAAAATGAGAATGTACTTAAAAAAGCCCGTATCGAAGAGGCGCGGTTCTGCATTGTTGCCTTAAACGATGACAATGTGAATATCTTTACAACGCTCATGGCCCGGAATTTAAACCCGGTCATCCGTATTCTTGCCCGGGCTAATGAACCGCCTTCGGTTGAAAAACTCTACCGGGCGGGAGCTGATTATGTTGCCCTCCTTCCCATGATCGGCGGCCAGGCAATCGCCAGGATTATCCTTGCTGATACTGTCACTATTCTTCTGGAACTCCCCAACAACGATCTCGTGATCCTTAAACATGTCCACACGACCCATCCCAGGACGTTGCAATGGTTCATCAGAAAAAGCGGGGTCCGGATCATCGGTATCGAAGGTACTGGTCGCTCTGTTGTTGCCCCCGATCCGAAGGAAATTCTTACCGCCGGGGATGCTGTTATCGCCGTAGGAAATACCGAACAATTGAAAAAGTTCATCCGTTTATTCTAAGAGGGGTAATGTTCATGGTAACTGAACTCGGGTGCAGGATGGGTCAGGTAGAACAGATGATCCGCTACACGTACTGGACATGTGGGTGTACAGGAATAGTCGTGGGACTGAGCGGGGGGTTGGACTCTGCAGTTGCAGCCACGTTCTGTTGCCGGGCAATCGGGGGTGAAAAGGTCCTTGGACTCTCCTTACCCTCATCTGTCAGCAACCCAAAAGACATCAAAGATGCTGCAGAACTCTGTGACCAGATAGGTATGGAACACCGGGTAATAAGCATAGAACCCATGCTTAACGGGTTTAAAACCCTGCCGGAATTTATAGAGTCCCGCTACCTGCTCGGTAACCTGATGGCCCGGATCCGTATGGCAGTTCTTTATTATTACGCCAATCGCGATCAAAAAATTGTCTGCGGTACCTCAAACCTGAGTGAATATATGCTCGGTTACTGCACAAAGTTCGGGGATAATGCGGCCGATCTCCAGCCTTTGCTGCACCTGTACAAAACTGAAGTTTATGATTACGCCCGGGAACTGGGAATACCGGAGGCAATTATTAACAAAGCACCCTCTGCTGGTTTATGGGAAGGACAGAACGATGAAGAAGAGATCGGTCTGTCATACACAGAGATTGATGCTTCACTCAGGGCACTTGAGCACCAGGGCTGGCAGGCAGAAACTCCTGCTCAGGAAAAAGTACATGCACTCGTAAAGAGAAGCGAACATAAAAGACTCGTTGCGCCTAATCTTTTAGCAATACAGAAAAAACGGTAAGAAATTTTTCCGGGTGGTTGAGGAATGAGAGGGCATCCTCGTTACCTATGAGATCATATAGCGGCCCTTTGCAAAGAGGGTGTTCCTCATTCCTGCAGGTCGCCCCGATAAACCGCACCGGGGGTAAAAACGGATACCGGAAATTTCTTTGTATCTTTCCATCGCTCATTTCAAAATACGCCCCGCCATGATACTTTTCATACTCTCCATATTCGCTTTCGAATGCCGTTGATACAATATTTGCCATGGTGAGTGTTGTATCCGGAGAAGGATTAATGGAGATATGCCCGTATTCCGGGGGTATGATCACAAGGTCGCCGGCATTTGCAGAGATCATCACTACATCGTCCAGTTCCCGGGACTGGAGAAGGTAGTGTACCTGACCTTCAATAACCTCATAGATCTCAGGGTAGCCAATTCCGGCAGGGTTTTTTGGGTGATAATGCCCCTTGGTTTTCACCCACTCACCACAGAGTGTCCGTGCAGGGATGACGGTGAGATCATACCGCAGGTTATGGTTATGCAACCAGGTCCATTCTGCATCCGACTTTGCCAGATCCCGGTACATAAAATAGAGAGGGCCACCGTCCACGCATGAAGGATCGGCAAGGACAGGACGCATATCCTCAATTGTCCGAACCGCTGGTTGAGGAAGTTCCCCTTCCCATCCGGGCATCATTTCTTCTTTCGCACTACAAGTAAGTAAACATTTGTCGACCGCAGGGAAAATTTGATAGGGTGTAATATCATCGATATGATCGACCTGGAGCATAAAAGCTCTGGTCCGGGAGCGACTTGTTCAGGCCGCACTCGGTGCACTAATGGTCATTGACAAAGTCCGGCTCATCGGTCAAGACAGGAATCAGATGACTGTCGGAATATCGCTTTCATCCGTGTTCTGGAATAAGGGGAAAGCGGTTCAGATTGTCATGAGAAATGGACGAATAAATACATAAATGGGATCCAGACACTGCTTTTTTCGGCATAGTTACTCCAGGGACTTTTATTAAAGAATTGCTCCTTTTCAATTTTAGAGACAAATCATGGGGCTTGGCCTCGTATCGGGCGGACTTGTTGTTATTAGATCTCTTAATGTCGTAACCTTAGAGTATCATCCAGCACTTCCCATTACACCGTCCATGATGCCCGCTTTAAACTTGGGATTACCCCGTTTTAACCTTGGAAGTCCCGACCAGGTTCACCCGCTCAAGAGCAAGTGCCATCTGGTTTGCGAAAGCCGTAAGGACTCGCTCCTGTTCATGAGTAATTACTCCCTCCGGATCGGTGGGTTTCACTCCAAGAACACCGATAACACCTGCCGAACTCTGCAGCGGAATATACCTGAGCCGGGAACCGTGGAGGGTGTCGGTGTCATAACCGGCAATACTCTTATGCTGGAATGCCCAGGTCGCTACTGCGATGTCGTCTGCATCAAGCACAGGCCCGGAACCTGACGGGTGAACGGTGAGACGCTCCTCATCCGGAAGAAGAACGACGCTTTCCCACTGGAATATTTCCAGGATATGCCGGGTAACCGCCGAAATGATCGAGTCTGCATTGGCAGCCACAGCGAGGTCCTGGGAAAGGGCGTACAGCGTCCCGGTCTCATTCTCCCGCGCCTGTGCGGCAAATGCATGCTCACGCGCCCTGGTCACGAGAACGCTGATCAGGGCACCAACAATGATCATACCTGCAAAGGTGATGAGGTATTCGGAATCGCTCACCCTGAAGGTAAAATACGGCGGGATAAAGAAGAAATCAAAGGCCACAACCCCGATAATGGCAGTGAAAATTGCCGGGCGGAGTCCCCGACGGAATGCGACAACGACAACTGCAAGCAGAAAGAGCATGGCAAGATTTGTCGGAGAAATGAACGATTTTATCAGCCAGCCGATAACAGTAACCGCAGCGACAAGTCCCGTGCAGGCGAGGTAATCCCGGGGAAGAGTGACCGGGAGCAGGAAATCCAGGTCACCGATTTTCTGCGGGATATGCTCGCTGCTGCTGATAACGTAGATATCGATATTCCCGCTGTAATGGATGAGTTGATCGACGACTGATCCAAAAACATACTCCTGCCACCGGGGGCGCAGGGTTTTCCCGATAATTATGCGGGTGATGTTGTGCCGGCGGGCATAATCGATCACGGTTGTTGCAATGTTAAGTCCGAATACGGTGACCGTGGTCGCTCCCAGTTTTCCGGCAAGCTGCAGGGTCCGGGTCAGTTGCTCCTTTGCTTCTTTTGAAAGCCGGTAGTGTGCCGGTGTTTCTATGTATATGGCAGTCCACTGGGCTCCCATCCGGTCGGCCTGCCTTCGGGCAGTCCTTACCAGTCGCTCGGATAACGGACCTGATCCAACAGAGACGAGGATATGCTCTCCCGCAGCCCACGGCCCTGGAATCGCCCGGGTCTGCATATAGGCAAGCATCTGCTCATCGATCCGCTCTGCTGCACGGCGGAGGGTAAGTTCACGCAGTGCGTAGAGGTTCCCTTCATTGAAGAACTGCTCGATTGCCCGGGCTGCCATATCAGGGACATAGACTTTCCCGTCCCGCAACCGCTGGAGAAGTTCCGAAGGGGTCAGATCGACCACCTCAATCTCTGACGCTTCATCGATCACCTGGTCGGGAACTGTTTCGCGTACCAGCACACCGGTGATCTGGGCGACGACATCATTGAGACTCTCGATATGCTGGACATTCAGCGTCGTGTACACATCAATACCGGCATCAAGCAGTTCCTCTACATCCTGGTAACGTTTGAGGTGCCGTGAACCGGGAATATTCGTGTGAGCGAGTTCGTCGACAAGGACGAGTGAAGGGCGCAGACAGAGAGTTGTATCAAGGTCAAATTCCGAGAGCGTAACCCCCCGGTAGTCAACCGTCTTCCGGGGAATGAGGGTAAGCCCTTCAAGCAGCGCCTCTGTCTCTGGCCTGCCATGGGTCTCCACATAACCGACCTGTACATCAATACCTTCGGATCGCCGGAGGTGTGCTGCCCTGAGCATTTCGTAGGTCTTCCCGACACCTGCAATGTACCCGAGGAAGATTTTCAGCTTCCCCCGGTTCTTCGTGCGTTCCTCGCTTTGCACCCTCGCAAGAAGAAGATCAGGATCGGGACGACATTCAGGAGCAATGACCATAATACCCAATCACCCCACACCCATGAGTACGAGCACCATATCAATAACCTTTATCCCGATAAAGGGGGCGATAATCCCGCCGATACCATAGATTACGATATTATTCCGCAGGGCGACCTCGGCAGTCATCGGTCGATAGGTCACCCCATGAAGAGCGAGCGGGATGAGTGCAACGATAATCAGGGCATTGAAGATCACCGCAGACAGGATCGCGTTCTGGAGACCAAGAATATTCAGTATGGACAAGGCGGGATACGTGGTGATGAAAGCAGCAGGGATGATCACAAAATATTTTGCAAGGTCATTTGCTATTGAAAACGTGGTGAGTGCCCCGCGGGTCATGAGGAGTTGCTTCCCGATCTCCACGATCTCGATTAGTTTTGTCGGGTTGCTGTCCAGGTCGATCATGTTTGCGGCTTCGCGGGCAGGCTGCGTCCCGGTGTTCATGGCAACAGCGACATCTGCCTGGGCAAGGGCGGGAGCATCATTGGTCCCGTCTCCCGTCATCGCCACCATACGCCCGCCGGCCTGGTACTCGCGGATGAGGTTCAGTTTGCTCTCCGGTGTTGCTTCCGCAAGGAAATCATCGACACCGGCTTCTGCGGCGATTGTTGCCGCCGTGAGACGGTTATCACCGGTGATCATAACCGTCCTGATGCCCATCTTCCTGAGCTGGATAAACCGCTCCTTTATTCCACCTTTTACGATATCTTTCAGGTGAATAACACCGTACGCCTTGCCGTTCCGGGTGACAATGAGGGGTGTCCCTCCGGCAAGCGAGATCGTCTCGACTTCTTTTCTTAAAGCCTCTGACACAACATTGCCGCTCGTTTCGATATGCCTGAACATCGCATCTGCGGCACCCTTCCTGATTTGGACATCCCCAAAGTCGACACCACTCATCCGTGTCTGGCTCGAAAACGGGACAAACTTCATTCCGGTACCGGATTCTGTCGCTCCCACGGTTCTGCCGCGAAGCCCGTATTTCTCTTTTACCAGCACAACGATGCTGCGCCCTTCGGGAGTCTCATCTGCAAGTGAGGCGAGCTGAGCGGTGTCCGCAAGGTCCAGCATCACCGTTCCGTCAATCCTGATGAGATCTACTGCCTGCCGGTTACCAAGGGTAATCGTCCCGGTCTTGTCAAGAAGGAGAACATCGACGTCACCCGCCGCTTCAATTGCTCTGCCTGAAGTAGTAATTACGTTCCGTCGGATAAGCCGGTCCATTCCGGCAATACCGATAGCACTGAGCAGGCCGCCAATGGTGGTTGGTGCCAGGCAGACAAGCAGGGCGACAAGGACGGTAATGGTAACGGGAATGCCGGAACCTCCGGCCTGCACACTGTAAAGCGAGAACGCCCACAGCGTTACACATACCACGAGAAATATTGCAGTCAGACCGATGAGAAGGATGTTCAGCGCAATCTCGTTCGGCGTTTTCTGTCGTTTCGCGCCTTCAACAAGACTGATCATATGGTCAAGGAACCCTTCGCCGGCGCCGGCACTCGCCCGGATAATGAGCCAGTCGGAAAGCACGACCGTGCCACCAGTCACAGCACTGCGGTCCCCGCCGGATTCACGGATGACCGGTGCACTTTCCCCCGTGATCGCACTCTCGTTCACCGATGCGATCCCCTCGATCACATCTCCATCGACCGGGATGGTGTCCCCTGCTTTCACGTAAAAAAGATCGCTCCGGTGAAGAGTGGAGGATGAAACGACAAGATAATCTTGAGTAACAGGTTCCCTGCCTTTCACGACATCATACCCGAGATAGAGCTTCTTTGCCTGTGTGTCCTGCCGCATCTTCCGCAGTGACTCTGCCTGTGCTTTCCCCCTCCCTTCCGCAAGTGCCTCGGCAAAGTTGGCAAAGAGAACGGTAAACCAGAGCCACGCTGATATTGCACCGATGAACCCGGCCGGCGCTTCACCGTTTCCTGATAGTGCCTGGAGCCAGAGCAGGGCGGTAAGGGCGCTGCCGGCTTCGACAACGAACATGACCGGGTTTCTGATCATCTGGCGTGGGTCGAGCTTAATGACGGCATCAATGACTGCCCGTTTATAGATGGCCGGCAGAAGCGTCCGAGTCTTCCGGATCCCGGAGGGGTCCTGCATGGATCACACACCCCCACCAAGCATGAGATGCTCAACAATGGGACCAAGGGCGAGAGCCGGGAGGAAACTAAGCGATCCGATAATAATAACAACAAAGACCAGCCAGATAATGAAAAGCGGGCGATGATCTGACAGCGTCCCCTCTCCCGCCGGGACGATCTTTTTTACTACCAGCGATCCTGCGAGGGCAAGAGTGAGGGTGGCGGTGCCGAACCGGCCGATGAACATGCAGGCAGCAGTCATGAGGTTATAGAATATACTGTTGGCCGACAGTCCACCAAAGGCGCTGCCGTTATTCTGCGATGCCGAGGTAAAGGCATACAGGATCTCCGAAAAGCCATGGGGGCCCGGGTTGAACACGGCTGTTTTGCCCGGATCTACAAGAACTGCAACTGCCGTGCTGATGAGGATCAGGAAGATGGGGATAAGGATGATGATAGTGGCAAGGGTCATTTCCTGTGGTTCGATCTTCTTACCGAGATATTCCGGTGTCCGGCCGACCATCAGCCCGGCAATGAACATTGCGATGATCACAAAGACGAGCATGCCGTACAGGCCGGACCCGATACCGCCGTAGACTACCTCCCCGAACTGCATCATAAGGAGCTGGACAAGACCCCCGAGAGGAGTGAATGAATCGTGCATCGAATTGACCGCACCACAGGAAGCTGACGTTGTAACTACGGAGAAGAGGGCGGAGGGCATGATACCGAACCGCACCTCCTTACCCTCCATATTGCCGCCCGGCTGGAAATCGGTCGTGGTCTGGTCGATTCCCAGACCGGTAAATGCAGGATTGTCACCAAATTCCGCCCAGATGGCAAGGCCAAGGAGCGGCAGGAAGATGATGGTCATTGCGATCAGGATACTGACACCTTTCCTGCCGGCTCCAACCATCCTCCCAAACGAATAACAGAGCGCAGCCGGTATCAGCAGGATCGCAATAATCTCTATAAAGTTGGTAAACGGCGTGGGATTCTCGAACGGGTGAGCGGAGTTCGTATTGAAGAAACCACCACCATTTACACCAAGCTGCTTGATCGCAATCTGGGATGCAGCGGGACCCAGGGGGATTGTCTGTGTCGTGACCAGCGCACCGCTTGTATCCTTTACGGGATCCAGCAGCGGTACAGTGATCGGTCCGCCGAATGTCTGGACTGTACCCTGCGATACGAGGATGAGTGCGATGATGATGCTGAGCGGCAGGAGGATCATCACGCTCCGGATGAGCAGCACCCAGAAGTTACCGATGGTGGAAGAAGACCTCCGTGAGAGGCCGTACGCGAGTCCGAAGAGGACCGCCATTCCAGTTGCCGCTGATGTGAAGTTCTGGACGCACAGCCCCATCATCTGGGTAAGGTAGCTGACACCGGTCTCTCCGGCATACGCCTGCCAGTTGGTGTTGGTGACGAAACTGACCGCTGTGTTGAGCCCGAGATCCCACGAGGGCGATCCCACTCCCGCCGGATTAAGCGGCAGGATGGGCTGGGCAAGCTGGAGCGTGAAGAGGAACACGATCCCAACGAGCGAGAAGATCATCATCGCGATTGCGAAGGTCTTCCAGTCCATCTCATCATCAGCATTTACCTGTGACCATGCAAGGATCCGGTATTCCAGAGGGCCGGTGAAGGGTGAGAGGAGATGCGGTTCTCCTTTGAGAACTCTGACCATGAATCTTCCCAGCGGGACGATCGTCACCACAAATACACCGATGAAGAGGGCCAGATAAATCCAGTCCGGGATCCGCAATCCCGATTCTTCAGGGAGCGAAAGATCCGGCTGAATGGCTGATAAAGGGACGACAGGGTTTGCCGTCATATCGTCAAGCGCGAGGTTGAGTTTCAGGACATTCACCCGTGGTTCGCCGAGGATCCAGAACTGCCGGGGTTGGATATGAGTGGTTACGAGTGTCTGCACATCCTCCTCACTCAGATTACGCTCATCAGCAATCCGATGGACCTGATAGTAGGCAGAGGCAACACTGATATCCGGGTCGAGTCCGCTTGCCGAAGCGGTGACGAGATCAACGGGTATCGGGAGCGTGTTGGCCGGATCCCCCGCATGAAGGGCTTCGACTCGTGTGTTCACCGCACTGGTTAGTGCAGGGTTCGAGGGTCCGATATTTGAACCTGACGAGAGCCCGGCATTGTAGGGCACCGGGGATGTGGCGGAGGGGCGGCCCCAGAAATATTCCGGCGATGTGAACGGTTGCCCGATAAGAGCTGAACCGACCATGTTCCCGTCATGAACGATGAGGTTCCCGTTCGCCTGGGCGGGAAAGACAAGCTGTGCGATACCGGTGATTAAAAGAGGGTAAAAAATCCCGGTGATAAGCGTGATGAAGAGAAAAATTACTATCGCTGGTTTTAGCTGGTTCCGAATTAATAATGGAGCATGTTCTGAATCCATAGAACTGCCTCCTGTATCTTGAATCCCCCATTGCACAGTAAAATCCGTACTGGTGGAAGATTTATTCTATGCACGAAAATATAAAACATCCCTCATGCAGAAAATTAAAATGGTTCGAACGGCAGGAGATCATGTACTACTTCCCTGGGAAATAGCACTTTTGACATATCCGACGATCGGGCAATCACACTATTTCCACAAACAGTATACAACGTAAAGAATTCAAAAGACGGTATACGTTTTTCCTGGAACAGATCAGACAACTTATTTCTGTCGCCATTTCCACACATTATTCCTAGTTAGGATCAATACGTCACCAATGAGATTATTGAATTAAATTGGGACACAGGGAAATTCATTACTTGATACCTGTGAATAGCAAATTACTCAAAGAGACCCTGAACGGAGGTTATTCACAAATGCGATGAAGTCGGTGAACGCTGAAACATAAACACGACCATCCGTAATATTTTCCGCAGTATAATTTTTCTTTTTCATAACGTCATTGAAACGTTGTCGCATTTCTCCAGCGGGAGTATCTGGTATAATCGTGGTTATCACCTCAAAATTGCCGCTCTCACATGCTCTCTCCACAAGAAAGATTATCGTTTTTTCCTCTGGCGTTTTTGTGGGAATATTCAGATTACGAGACCCATAATATCCGGTATGGAGGCGTTTGATTGTCTCAAAATACCAGTCAACAATATGATCATTCGCATCCTTCCGGGTGTTGAGTGTACAGCAGACCTTTTCCAGAAGATTTTTCAGAGTGTTCTCCGATTCTTCCGGAATCCAGATCAGGATATAATGAGCTTTGCCGGTCTCAAGGGCTTTCTTTGCCGCACTCATCACAGGATCGTTGTCGAAACTCATGTGCGACACCTTATTCATCCTCCTTTGAATTCATTATCCGAAGCCTTTGTTGGAATAAAAAAATGGATTATATATCGTACAATATACGCAGCTTCTGTTCGATATGAGGTGAAATGGGGTAATAGCCCGGTAAAGTAAAAAATCCGGTATCCCGTCTCACAGACTCCTCGATATCTTCATCACTTATTCCATGTTTCTGGTGGTCTACCATTTCATGGAAAAATATCCTGCCACCACCATGCAAAATTCTGCACAGGCGGCAGTTCTCATCGTCCCCTCTGATATAGTAATATGACGAGCCAATCAGGGAATTATCATATTCCTGTAACTGTTCCAGGATTAACTCGTATTCCGGTGCCGATTCATCCGGCATTATGTATTGTGGCAATGGAGCCATGCCGGAGATTTTTTTTGCTTTAGGCATTTCTCAAAGACCCCCCTCGATTTTTGTCTCTCCCTTGTCATGTGTAATTTCACATGGCTAAGGTACGAAGGCAATATCTTTCCTATCTATTTATAATTTTTGTATATTTCATAGACCCAATTTGTGTCTTGCAAGAAAGGAATCTAAATCTCAGCACTGACAGGCCAGGAGGATTCTGTCAGGAAAAAAATGAATGTCCAATTGGATCCTGTTCCGGGGAACAGTCCATGATCCCCGAGCCCCATGTTTTTAAAAAAAAAGGAAGGTATGATGTTATCTATTCATTCCTTTGTAGGCGACGTATTACAAGTAAATAATACCCGGCGCCAATTCCTATAAGGGTAATAATCCCGACAATTCCCAGCACCTGCATCAATCCTCCCGATGCTGGTTTGGATTGAACACTCAAGGGCACGTTAAATGGATCTGATACCTGACTGTTGTCCAGTTCATCACGATATCTTACCTCAGTGTCAAGGGTATATTCCCTGACAACCGCTCCATCATCTACCATAACCTGATAGTTTGCAGTTGCGCTTTCACCAGGTTTCATATCACCAAGATAGGCAGTATCATCACTGCTTTTAAACGGATCTACTGCTGAAAGCCGTGCCTGGGCATTATATGCTGTCGTTGTCCCCTGGTTCTTGTATACTACCTGAATCACACTTTGAGACCCCTGTACTATCTCCACCGGCCCTGATGCAATGTTGAAACTGATTTTTCCACCAACGGGAATACCAATAGTATCAGAAACTGAGCTCACGACATCTCCTTCACGGTTCTCGTACATAACAAGCACGTCAACCGGATACGACTGTTTTTCTGCATCGCCGGAGACCACTACTTTATACCTGCAGATAACGGTGCTGTTGCGGGGGAAATCCCCGATAAAAACACTGCCGTCAGTTGGAATTATCGGGCTTGCTCCATTCCGAAGTATCTTCACGGAAGCCTTTTTGCCCTCCTCTGACCCGATGTTTTTAACCGTGAGGTTCAGGTATCCCTCACTTCCGATATTCAGATTTTCCGGTACAGCTTCAAGGACTTCGATCTTCACCCGGGGCTTGATTTTTATTGTTATTGGGAAGGTCTCGTCTACCTGCTGGTAATGGTACTGGAGAACATCGGTTGTGTCCTGGACTGCCGACGCGAGATACGTATACCTGATAGTCAGGGGGAGCTGGTATTCGCCTTCTGTAGCGTCTGAAGTAATTTTTGTTGCGATTGTAACGGTGACCATGCCCTCGCTTTTAATATCCCCGACCGTCTGCGGATCGCTTTTCACAATAAATGGGGCATTTCCAGCCGAAAGTCCGACAGTTACCATCTTTGCAGTTGTCGGCAGGTCATCCCGTTCGATCGTTCCTTTTGTCTCGAACTGGAGATTACTCACCCCACTATTCCACACAATAACCTTTACAGAGGCGTCCTGCCCGGCAGTAAACTCGTTGGTGCCGGATATGGCTGCAGATATATGGGGGCTTCCACCGAGATACGTCGTCACACCCATGACGGGTATCATGCACAAGAATCCCAGCGCAAGAAAAACGATTATGATCCGGTAATATTTCATGATCTATCTCTTGTTGTTTTTGTTATAACAACATTTATTACAGCAGGATATAAAGGGATGTTTCAATGAAATTGCCGTCAGAAAATCCAGTTCGGGTCATTGAATGCTTAAAATCACTCGGTCTGACCAAATATGAAGCACTTGTCTACATTGCACTCCTGAAGGTGGTCACGGCGACGGCAAGCGAGATTCATGAGATTTCCGGGGTTCCTCGCGCTTCGGTATACACGGTTATTGATCAAATTATCGATAAAGGCCTGGTTTCAGTATCACAGTCTGCACCGAAACGGTTTGCTGCCATTTCTCCCGAAGACGCCATAACCAGGCTGATGGGTCGTATCGAAAAGGATGCACAATATGCACGTGATTCCTTATCGTCAGTGTATAGGGAACGTATGAACCCGGGACTTGGAACCGGGGAACTCATCTGGAATATCTATGGTATCGAAAATATCAAAAAACGTTTCACGGATCTCATTTCCGGTGCGAAGCGGGAGATCAGAATTATTGCTCACCCCCAGTTTTTGACAACCGATATACAACAGAAGCTAACCTCCCGGGCAAATCAAATCAACATTGAAATTATTTCCCCCCATTGGGTCGGAGGGATACCCAAAAAATTAAGCGTGTTTATCATTGACCCTCCCGAAATCCCAAAAGAGTTTGATAAGGTAAAGGATATGATGGCAGGAGGTGTCTGCATCATTGACGGTCGTTATGTACTAGTTATTTTGGGACTGGGAGAAGAGGATGCAGTAGCACTTTTTTCAGAATCCGAAGGCTTTGTCCGTTTCTTTGTGCGTTATTACGCCCTGATCTTCGACTGGGCCAAAAAAACCGGGATGAAAGAAGCCGCAGGTAATTAATAATCCCTGATTTCTTTCATCTCAGAAATATCCATCAGTCCTTTCATTGCCTGGATCTGCACCCGACGACCACCCTCGCGTATTGCGGCTAAAGGATTTGTCCCGCCAACCGCTGCAATCCCAACGTACTGGGGGCTCACGGGCACACCCAGGAGAGGAAGGTTCGGCATCCCAACTTCAAGAATCCCGGAGAGGCAACTGCCAGAGAGTTCGTCCAATACAGTACCAACCTGTGATTCTGCCTCCATGTGGAACTCCCTGATATTTGCAAGAATCGCTCCGCTTCCCGTTCGCATCACGCTGGTAATCGATGTCGTCTTCTGGGATATGAGCACCTGGAGGGGATCGATGGTTGTATGTTCGTACATAATAATATGGGTGAAACGAATGGGTGTGCGTTTTTCTATCTCGACAACACCACCCCCTATTGGTGTGATGGGAATGCCCCTCCGGATCAGGATCCCATCAAAGGTCATACTGCATATCGTACATATTGCGGTGAATCCTTTTGGCACCACATACCCGGGCAATTTCTCACCGGAAGAAAGGAATCTGACACGTCCGCTCACCGTGACTCCGGTCTTATATGCATCTTTAAGCATGGAGATTGCAAAATCGAGGTCTTCGTTTTTAATCACTGACAGGTTATACACAACACTGCCGTCATCAGAGACCGGATCAAAAGTCACCTGCATTGCAAAATCTTCAATGTTGTGGTTGACGAATTTGAGAGAAACGGTCATTATACTAATTTCAGACATCGCAATAGAAAAATTGTTCTATAAGACCATGGCAATTTATGTATGATGGAACACGACATGCGGGATAAAGCCAAACATGCAATGCGGCTCATTCTTGAGGCAGCCCGTTTTGAGGTCGAAGATGTTGATGATCCTCTCGACCTTTCTGCGGTTCGTGACGATACCTGCCTTCTGGTGCTCTGTTCGAATGACAGTGACCTCATCAGCCAGTTTGACAAAACAAATTACAGCCTTATGATAGACGATCATGAGATGACCTGCAAGAAGCTCCTTTTTTCTATTGATAAGGATATTGTGACAGAAAATTGTATTCACTGGGGAGTCGACGAATTTGTGCGGTATACCGGTGAGGCTGTGCTTGCTGACATTCTTGACCGTGAATTATCCCTGGATCTCACATCCTTGAAAAGCAGGAAAATAACGGTTGCGGATGCAGCCGCCGGGCAGGAAATAGCCCAAAAAGAAGAGCCATCGGGTATCACAATTCCCCATTACCCGATAAAAATCACCGAACAGGCAGCGATGCGGACCGGTGGAGTTCAGGGTACCGCAAAACTCCGTTTCATACCCTATTACCTCTTTCATTACACCAGCAGTGGCGAACAGATCTACAAGGAGCGCCGCATTCCTTTTGATGCTGATGGATGGGGGGCAATTAATGCAATCAACGGCATAAAGATTGACCTTGATGACAAATTAGTTGAAGAAAATGAGATTCCCTTTGGTGCTGAAGTAGCTGATCCCCATATCCGGAAAGATGAGGCAACCGAACGAATTGTCAGCGAACTGATTGACCGGCTCACCCAGAAGGTGCGGATTAAGCAGGAAAAAGGTGATGCAATCTTCTACGAAGAGAAGATCCTCAAACCCGAAAGGAAAAATATCTCAGTTGAATCCCGGCAGGTATTTATCCCGATCTGGCAGATACGGGGCAAAAAGATTGTCGAGGTGAATGCATTTACCGGTGAACTGCTCTCAGAGCCGATGGATGAAGGTGTCGAAATATTCTAAGGAGAAGGTTGCACGGGGATAAGAAAACACGTAATTTCCTGTGCTTCTGTCGCTAACAGGATCAGAATTTCTCTGTCCGTGATAAAGGAAAACCCATGATCGTTGTTCTTGGGGGCGGCCCGGGGGGGAGGATTGCATCTATCCGGCTCGCATCTGCAGGTAAAGAGGTCCGGCTTATCGAGCATGGGGGTATCGGGGGCCAATGCCTCCATTTTGGCTGTATGCCCGTATGTGCCCTGAATGATGTCGCCCGCACGATTCATTCGGTAAGGATGTTTCAGCACCTCGGCCTTATTGATTCGTTTCCCCCAATCAATTTTCTCAAAATGCTCGAAGAGATGCACTCAATCCAGACAAAGATCGCATCTGTGCTTGACACTGAAACAACATCTGCCGGTGTGGAGATTACGTATGGAAAAACCGGCAGGCTTGAAGAAAAGAGCGTCTATGTAGCAGATGAGAGGGTTAAGGCTGATGCTGTTATTGCAGCAACGGGATCCCTGCCCTTTGTTCCGGATATCCCGGGAATTAATCTGCCGGGTGTATATAACCCCCACACTCTCTTTCAGATCAGGACGATGCCAAAGAAACTTGCAATAATCGGGGGAGGTGTGATGGCTGCAGAATTTGCGTACATTTTCAGCACGCTTGGAAGCAAGGTTACCCTCCTGTCCCGGAGCACTTTGTTAAAAAATATCGATAAACACCTCCGAACCCTGGCAATAAAGGATCTTGCAATGGTGAATATCCGGGAAAATACCAAGGTCCAGTCAATTGATGGCGATTTACGGGTGGAATCACTTGAGATAGCAACAGAAGGACACACCTCCCGGTTTGATGTGGATACCATCCTGGTTGCCACCGGACTCGTGCCGCGTTCTGATATGTTACACGGTTTGAAAAAAGGACCTGTCGGAGAAGTCATAGTTGATGACCATATGCGGACCAGTGTCCCGGATGTATATGCATGCGGGGATGTGGTCGGGCCTCCCTACCTTACTCCTGTTGCCCGGCACCAGGGGATCGTTGCCGCGGATAATATCCTCGGCATCCCCCGGAAAATGGATTGCCGGTATTTCCCCCAGTCGATCAACCTCTCACAGGAACTGGCATTCTGCGTCAACGGAAAAGAGAACATGGCGTCTCTTGCGATACCAGGGCCGGCCGGTCCGGGAACGTTCTGGTCCGTACCGTCAGGTAATACCGGGCTGGCCAAGATTTTCGTTGAACCGGATACCGGTGAACTCGAAGGTGTGTGTGCTGCAGGACCCGGGGGCGGCCTGATCACCAGTTACATGGCGTTTCTCATGCGACATCATTTTTCCGTGAAGGATTTCGAAGAATTTATCGAGGTCCATCCATCCACAGACGGAGTCTATGGATTGGCAAAATATGCTGCGGAGCGGCTGGAAAAACGAAACAGACCGTAAAACAGCGAATTTTACACCTGATATCGTCCTGAACAAGGGGAAATGTTTCCCGACGCTGGTGCTGAAGGTATTATTAAATTGAAAATAGCATTATTACGATACACATCATCCCAGACTCCGGGTGTTACGATGACTAGTCCGACCGAAAATACATCATTTGACCAGACACGGCTTGACAAGATCCGTGCACTCCAGGACAAAGGTATCACGATCTTCCCGTCCACGTTTGACCGGCAGCACACGGTGCTCGATATCAAGACCCGCTATGCAGATATCACCCACGAAAAGAGTGCTGATCCTGTCTCAACTGCCGGCAGGATCTACATTGTCCGCAACCATGGCAAGACCCTGTTTGCCGACCTCGGGGATGAGACCGGCAAGATCCAGCTCTACATCCGGAAGAACGATATCGGGGAGGTCCAGTTCGATCTCTTCAACCAGTTCATCGAGCGGGGGGACATCATCGGGGTAACGGGCCACGTATTCCGGACAAAACTCGGGCGAGATAACCATCTGGGTGGATACCTTCACCCTTCTCTGCAAGGCTGTCTGCTCCCTGCCGGAGAAGTTCCACGGGCTCACCGACATCGAGAAGCGCTACCGCCAGCGGTACGTGGACCTGATCGTGAACGAGGAGAGCCGGCAGACCTTCCGGAACCGGAGCCGGATCGTCTCCCTCATCCGCAGGTATCTCGATGACCACGGGTTCCTCGAGTTCGAGACCCCGATCCTCCAGCCGATTTACGGCGGTGCCAATGCACGTCCGTTCACCTCCTACCACAACTTCCTCGACCAGAACCTCTTCCTGCGGATCGCCCCCGAGCTGTACCTGAAACGCCTCGTGGTCGGGGGATTCGAGAAGGTGTTCGAGATCGCCCGCAACTTCCGGAACGAGGCGGTGGATGCCGACCACAATCCGGAATTCTCGATGGTGGAGATCTACTGGGCATACAGGGACTTCAAGGACATGATGGCCCTTACCGAGGACATCATTTCATCCATTGTTTTTGAGGTCCACGGTAAATACGAAATCCCTTACGGAGACACTACACTGGACTTCAAGGCTCCATGGAAAAAACTCTCGATGACAGACTCGGTGTGGGAGGTTGCCGGCATTGATATTTTTACCCATTCTGTCGAAGATCTTAAGAAGCTCGCACAGCAACACCAGATCGAAGACTGGGAGAAGCCCAGGACCCAGCGGGAGTTCCTCGTGGCGTTCTTCGAGGGACTTGTTGAGGAGAAGCTGATCCAGCCGACATTCATTTACGATTACCCGGTCGAGAACTCACCGCTCGCGAAACGCCACCGTACCAAAGAAGGTTTCACCGAGCGGTTCGAGCTCTTCATCAGCGGTATGGAAGTGGGCAATGGTTTCTCGGAGCTGAACGACCCCGTCGACCAGAAAGCCCGGTTTGAAGACCAGGACGAGAAACGGCGGCTGGGAGACGTGGAGGCCCAGATGATCGATTATGATTTCATCAATGCGATCGGGTATGGTATGCCCCCCACCGGGGGTGTCGGCATAGGTATCGACCGGCTTGTGATGCTCCTCACCAACAACAATTCCATCAAGGAAGTAATCCTCTTCCCCTCCATGAAGAAGATTCAGGCCGAAGAAGATGGTGATGGAAAGGATCCAGGTGCCAATCAGGAAAGAAAGTAACCCTTTTCTTTCGACATTTCGTTCACCAACATTTTTTTCACCATTTCACGACAATAGCCGGAAGGATCACAACTTTTTTCATCCTTCACCGGTTCCCCTGCACAAAAAATATGGGCACACCGTCACGCAGAGGTTGCACCGCATTGTTGCATAACGGGAAATCCAGGAAATAAAGGGTGCCGCAAAGCGCTGGACGGAATCATGGCTCATCAGCCATGTCGCTGCCGGCACAAGCAGGGCCGGAATCCATGGGCTGATATTCCGGCACCGGAAGGCATTGACCCCCGCAGGACCGATTGCCCCACCGGGACATGCCCGCACACACCGCCCGCAATTCCCACAGAAATCCGCAACCAGCGGGCTCTTGGGTAGTCCTGCCTCCATTTCGGTAACAATCCCGGCAAATACAAGCCGGTTTCCGTACCGTAGTGATATGAGAATTGTATTCTTGCCGATCATGCCAAGTCCGCCCAGCACAGCTATTTGTTTCAGCCGGACGATACCCTGGATCCGCCCGGATACCACCCGCACGGGCAGGAACAGGGGGACAACAGCTGAGCGGAAATTTTCTGCAATCAGGAGATCCGCAAGATGGGCAGCGGTACGGTCCAGTGTTTCTGCTATGTGGAGCATTTTTTGGGTCTTCTCACCGGGGGGGAGTTTATAGAAAGGTATCGGGATCTCCCTGCCAAAGACAATAACAGAGCGGGCAGATGGAAGGAGGTGCAGGGGGCCGGACCGGTCGGCGTCCGGCAGGTTTTCAATCCCGACAATCGTGAATTCATCAATTCCTTCAACTAAAAAAAACGCATCAAGATCCATTGAACGATACTTCCTTTTTCATATGTGCGACATTTCCCTGCCCATGTACTAACACAAGGATACCGGGCCATAAAAAAATGTTCGATGACGTTATCGGTAGTCCCGGGAATCGCAAGACCAGATATGACATGAAACATAAGATCTCCGGTAACCAGACTGATCAGTATGGCAAAACAGACCCTCTCCTTGGAATTCCGGGATGTCGATTCCACAGAGTCATCCGATCACTTCGTCCAGTACCTGGAGTAAGTGAACCCCCTTCCCGAGACCAGGATCTCAAAAGTAAAGCCGGAAAAATTCCCAGATCTCCTGATTTTGCCTTCCTCTTTTCCCGGACAGAACTCTTATCCCAGCGTTACTCTAACTTTTCTCCATGGCCTTCAGTAAAAATCCCGGAGAATCCACCCCCGGTACAGTGGAACTACATCCTCCAATTCACCATGAGGTATTCTCCGCCTCCCGCGCCGGACATCTGGACACGCGCCTCCGCAGGTTTATCTATCGCCCTGATCGCCTCGCAGAGCGGTATGTGAAACCCGGTGATCGCATACTCGATTTCGGTTGCGGCCCGGGTTTCTTCACCCGCGAATTCGCAAAACAGGTGGGGGAAGGCGGGGAAGTCTTCCCGGTGGACCTCCAGGAAGAGATGCTCCGGATCCTGCGGGAGAAACTGGGACCAGAAGACCTCCTGTCACGGATATCAACGCACCGGTGTGAACCGAACACAATCGGCCTGCCCGCGGACCTGAACGGTACCTTCGATGCGGCATTTGCTATATTCGTTGTCCACGAAGTGCCAGACCCGGTCAGGCTGTTCCGGGAAATCTGCCTGCTCCTGAAACCGGGTGGGACGTTCTTCTATTCAGAGCCCCCCCTCATCGTTCCCGGGAAGGAATTCCGCAAGAACCTTGCCCTGGCGGAAAGGATGGGTTTTTTGGTGATTGAAACGAAGTTGTTCTTTGTGAACCGGGCGGCGGTGCTGAGGAAAGTGTGACATGGAGATTCAGAATCGCACGAATTCCTCATTTCCTAAAATGCACATACATCACTTCGTCAAGGAGAGCCCCGTTCTTGGTAATAGCATCCCTGAGGACAGCTTCACGGGTAAAACCGCACTTCTCCAGGACTCTCATCGAGACGGGGTTGTTCGAGAAAATGCCTGCCTGGAGCCGCACAATATCATACCGTTCGAATGCGATAGGGACAAGAAAACGTACTGAATCTGTCACAATTCCCTTCCCCCAGAGAGATTCGGAAAGCCAGTACCCGATCTCAGCTGACCTGCGCTTCACATCGTCGAGCGGGTGGATACCAATGCCGCCGACTGCTTCACCATTGACATCAATCGCCAGGAACAGGTTTGGTGAAGGCCTTGTTGCCATCCCGATAAACCGGTGTGCATCCTCTAATGTGTAAGGCGATGGAAACGCGTTCCTCATCATTGCTGCGATACGAGGATTATTCGCGTGCCATGCAAGGGAAACGGCATCACCAGGGATCCAGTCGCGGAGTGTGCAGCTCGGTGTGATAACATGCATGATCAGGGTATCAGTAATGTTGGCGTGTTATTGGTATAAGGGATTGATCCGTCATCTTCCATAAGACCAAAGATCTACTAGGAAAACAGACAAACGGTATGTATTCGTCAACGACCGTATTGTCCTTGACTATCCCCACTTTGCTCATGGTACCAGGAACGAAATCTTTTTTGAATCATCTGCCCATAACCAACATCCAGAATAAAAAACGGCCGTTACAAAGCGGAGAACTCCCGTCCAAATCACCGATTCCTGTGTATCAGCCATGATGAACCCAAAAGAGATCTTAAGTGATGACGACATTAAAAAAGGGCTCTTGTTTATCATAAGGGACGGCCTCGCCACACAAGCTATGGTCACGTTAACCAGCGGGATTTTTCTTGTCGCATTCGGCCTCCAGCTGGGCGCGTCCAATACGGTAATCGGGCTGCTTGCGGCAATCCCCCCGCTTGCCGAGCTGATCCAGATGCCCGCCATCTCGGTTGTTGAAACTGTCCGCAACCGGCGACTTGTCTGTGTTAGTGCTTCAATTGTCGCACGGCTTTTCTGGATTATCATTGCCCTTATCCCGTTCCTTTTTGGTTCGACTGCTGCCGTGCCCGTACTGATCATGTCGCTTGTTCTGTACGGGTGCATCTCTGCCGTCTCCCATTGCAGCTGGAATTCCTGGATGCGTGACTTTGTGCCTCAGGAGATCCTGGGTAGCTTCTTCTCCCGCCGCATGTCCCTGTCTCTTGCCCTTGGGATCGTCCTGTCGCTTGTTGCCAGCGCCCTTATCGATTTTATCCGGAGGAATCCGGCCTATCCCCCGGGCACTGCCTACTCGGTCATCTTCCTTGGCGGTTTTATTGCCGGGCTGATTGGGATCTGGTATATGTCAAGGATTCCTGAACCCCTGATGAAGGAAACTGTAAAAGTCCCCCCACTTGTCCAGATCCGGTCTACGTTCCGCGATGAAAACTTCTCCCGGCTGATCGCCTTTTTGGGAGCGTGGAACTTTGCCGTCAACCTTGCCGCTCCGTTTTTTACGGTCTACCTGCTTGTCATGCTTGACTTTGATATCATCGTTGTCATTGTCCTTGCCGTCATCAGCCAGATCTCAAGTGTGCTGTCCTACAGCATGTGGGGCCGGATTGCGGACCGGTTCAGCAACAAATCCGTCCTGAGGGTCTCGGGTCCGCTCTTTATGATCTGCATCCTTGGCTGGACGTTTACGACAATGCCCACCCGCCACCTGCTGACCATCCCGCTCCTGATTGTGCTGCACGTCCTGATGGGAATATCTACAGCGGGGGTCACGCTCGCATCGGCAAACATCGGGCTTAAGCTTGCACCCTGTGGCGGCGCAACCGCTTACCTTGCTACGATCAACATCACAAACTCCCTCGCAGCCGGCATCGCACCAATCATCGGCGGGGTGTTTGTCGATTCATTCAAGGCAACCGAACTCTCGCTTACACTTAACTGGAAAAGCGCAGAAACAGCATTTGCCATCCAGACGCTGGACTTCCAGTACTGGGACTTTTTCTTTGTCTTTGCATTTCTGATTGGGATCTACTCAATCCACCGGCTGGCCTTTGTCAAAGAGGCCGGGGAGGTTGAAGAGAGACTTGTCGTCCATGAACTGATAGCGCAGGTCAGTCGTGAGATGCGCAATCTTTCTACGGTCGGGGGGCTGCGGTACATGCTCAGGTTCCCGGTGCTGGGGAGCAATCGGGCAGGAAAGAAGAAAAAGGGTCCCGGGGATAACGAACGAAGGGTTCAGAAATGAATGTCCTTTTTCCATCAGTTCTCGTCAAGGACTCATGCTGACAATAACTATTAATAGATATCATGGGGGGGTCGATCAGTGGAAGTATCTTTACAGGATAGCATAAAAGGCAGAATCACTGCCAGATTGGCACCATCGGCCTGCCCGTTCTTTAACAACGGGTAAAGATCGAAACCACCCTATGGAGCCTGACTGCCCCCGCAGCAGCCTTGAAAATGGGTCACTTGTGGTATGGCTCGTTGTGATTGATTTTACATGCACGGTATATCTGCTCGAGGAGAACCTGTCTGACCATCTGATGAGTGAACGTCATCGAGGAGAGTGAGAGCCGCACATTACTTCTCGCGATAACAGCGTCAGAAAGTCCGAGATCCCCCCCAATAATAAAGCTCAGGGAATTTTTGCCGGCAATCTCATACTGACGGAGGTGTTCCGCCAGCGTTTCACTAGACCAGTGAACCCCTTGAATGTCAAGGACGATGACAAAACTGTCCTGAGGGATCGATCCAAGAATCCGAGTTCCTTCGGCCTCCATAATCCGCTTTTGATCTGCAGGGGTGGGACGGCCGGTCCTTCTTTCATCGGCAATCTCAAGGATATTCAGTTTCACGTACGGACGCAGGCGTTTTGAATATTCTGCAATGCCATCCTGCAGGTACTTTTCCTTTATCTTACCTACTGCAATGATGAGAATCTGCATGGATCTGCCTTCAGGCAAACGGGTGGATTGCCTTTCCGCATGCCAAAAGAATATTATCCGAATATCTTTTTTGATTGTTCCAGGGCATCAACAGCCGGGAGCTTTTTGCCGGTCAGGAATTCTATACACGCGCCGCCACCAGTAGAGATGTGAGTGAAATCCTGTTCAATGCCAAGTTTTTCAATAACGGCAGCAGTGTGCCCTCCACCAACAACAGAGAACTCTACCTGCGAAGCAGCTCTGAGGAGTTCATATGTCCCTGTAGCAAAGTCAGCATCTTCAAAGACGCCGGCAGGTCCGTTAAAAACGACGGTACCTGCCTTTTTTAAAACCTGGACAAGAGACGCCACAGAGTCCATGCCTAAATCGAGGACGGGAGTCTCCTCAGGAATCTTATCAACAGGGTATTCAGCACGTTGGTTGTCCTGCCTCACAGCAACAGATTCCGGCATAATCACCTGGTCCCGGTAATGCGAAAGGATTTCCTTTGCTTTTTCGATTTCCGGCTGGTATTTGAGCTGGGAGATCAGCTGGGTTGATGGCTTGCCGATATTGTAACCGTCAGCGATCAAAAAGACATTGGCAACAACACCGATCACCATAACCTGATCTGCAATACCATTCGCCAGCACGTGACGGGCGACATCAATAGAGTCATCCACTTTTGTCCCACCAAGCACCATACAGACCGGGCGTGGTGCCCCGGAAAACACCTTAGAAAGCGTTGCCACTTCCTTTTCCATGAGGAGCCCCCCCGCGGATCGCATGGCAAGCGGTAATCCCACGATAGTCGGTTGTGAACGGTGGGCGGTACCAAATGCATCATTTACAAACACATCAGCCATTGAAGATAATTTTTTAACGAGGTGTGTCTTTTTTGCTTCTTCTGGTTTCAAGCTCAGGTTCTCCTCAGCGTTGAACCGGACATTTTCCAGCATCAGCACATCTCCAACCTTCATGGCATTCACCGCTTCCCGTGCATGACGACCAAATATGCTGTCCACGTACCTGACCGGTTTTCCCAGGAGCTGCTCAAGCTTTTCTGCGTGACCTTCAAGCGTTGTGAAATCTTTTTTCCCGGGTCTGCTCTGGTGGGTAACAATCACAACGCGACTGTCGGTAAGAGCCCTTATTGTCGGAAGGTGCTCCCGGAATCGCTTATCATCAAGAATAAGGTTGGAGGTAGGATCGATGGGAGAGTTGAGATCGAGCCTGAGGAGGACCGTTTTTCCATTACACCCCAGCTCCCTGATGGTTCCAATCTGCATCCTGACCACTCCAAAATATTACGATGTGCTCCTTGCTTTGATTCTTTTCATCCGGAAGAGCTCTTCACGCTCCATCTCATCGAGACGCATCTTGATGAAGTCCCGTGCTCCGGTGAGTTCGGGAATGACCTTATATTCAAGGGCATTTACCCTTCTTTTTGTCTTTTCAATCTCATCGAGCAGACGCTTCATGGTTGTCTCGATTTCAGCGCTTTCAATAATTGATTCCACCAGCTCTTCGAATGCTGAAGCCGTCTCATCAATAACCGTGGACGTGCCAAGCACACCATAGCCACGATCAACGAGACTCTTTCTTACCTTGGATGCCTCAATCTGGGGTACGATTACCCCCATGATATTTTTGCTTTTCAGGGTAATTTCCGGAACCTCTTTTACCGAGAATGCCGCGGATTTAACACCAATGGCACCTTCAACGGTATTGGCAAGCGCCATCATTTCAGCAGCACGCTGATACCTCACCAGGAGTTCCCCCTTGGTATCCTTTGCATTGGCAAGGATCTTGAAAAATTCCAGGATCAGTCCATCGCGCTTCATCTTAAGGATCTTGTAGCCGCGTTCGGAGAGCTGGATCTTCCTCTTGAGGTTGATCAATTCTGACCGGGTCGGCTTTATATCTCGCAGCGCCATGGACACCTACTCCTTCTTTGCACCGGCCTTGAACTTCGGGTGGTACTTATTGATCAGTTCGCGGTCAATACGCGTCAGCTGTTCTACCGGCAGTGTCGAAAGGAGATCCCAGCCAAGGCTCAGGGTATCTTCTATAGTGCGGTCCTCGTCATAACCCTGGCGGACAAAGCGGTTCTCAAAGATATCTGCGAACTCGAGAAGCAGGCGGTCTCGCTCAGAGAGTGCGTCTTTTCCGACGATAGCCACGAGACCACGGAGATCGTTACCTTCCGCGTACCCGGCATACATCTGGTCTGACACCTTCTTATGGTCTTCCCGTGTATGTCCCTTTCCAATACCGAGGTTCATCAGCCGCGAGAGAGAGGGCAGCACATTGATAGGAGGGTAAATACCTTTTCGGTGAAGCTCCCGGTTGACCACGATCTGGCCTTCGG
>DADR01000068.1 GCA_002495055.1 Methanoregula sp. UBA247
ACTGCTATAATCTCAATATCCATTTTGTATCTCCTTGTTGTTCGTGTTTAGAGTGTTTCGTTGAAATATGTACCGGTTTTTTATCTTAACGCCTGATGCGTGCCGGATTATCTTTTTCTATCATCTGCCGGGTCCTGCCCAGGATAAACAATCTCGTTTTCCTGAGATCCGCAATCCGTGCTGATCCGGTCAGGAACATCGCANNGGATTCAATCGTGCGGTCCAGCGCCTCATCACTTTCCATTGCTGGTTTTAGGAGAGGCAGGGCCATCCCGCAGAGATCAGCACCGATTGCAAGACCCTTGGCAATGTCAAGACCAGATCTGACACCCCCCGTTGCAATCACCGGGCCACCGGATGCGAGCACTTCAGCCAGGCTTACAACCGTCGGGATTCCCCATTCGATAAAATCTTGCCCGAGAGTTTTCAGTCGCTTGTTGTTACTGTTTCTGCTTTCATCTGCGCGGATACTTTCAACTGCCGCCCAGGAAGTCCCGCCCCAGCCACCGATATCAATGGCACTGACTCCCGCTCCCCAGCATTGTCGCGCTGTTTCCGCAGAAATGCCACTACCGGTCTCTTTAATAATTACCGGGGTCCGGAACTCACGACAGAGTTCTCTGATAGCCGCCAGGCAGCCATGGGCATTGTGATCCCCCTCAGGCTGGATAGCCTCCTGCAGGAAATTCAGGTGTATCACAATCGCATCTGCCTGGATCATTTCGACAGCCCGCTCTACCCACTCGATCCCGTGGTCACGGAGCTGGACTGCGCCGAGATTTGCAGCCAGGAACGCATGGGGTGCCTCGTCACGGACTACCGAGAAGGTGTCTGCCAGAGAGGGGTTTTCGAGCGCAGCCCTTTGTGAACCGACACCCATACCCATCCCAAAACGTTCCGCAGCCCGGGCAAGCCGCACATTTACTTCTTTTGTTCCGGGATGACCCCCGGTCATTGCCGAGATAAAAAGGGGGGAGGAGAATGTTCGGTTCAGAAACCTGGTGGTAAGATCGATAGTACCCATGTCACATTCCGGAAGGGCATTGTGCACAAACCGGATATCACCAAATCCGGCATCGCCACTCTCTACGGACTTCTCTGTGCAAATGCGCAGGTGATCGAGTTTCCGAGACGATGTGAACCTCTTTTTATCTCCCATTTGGTTAATCCCCCTTAATTTTTGTCCCGCCATGGTCGGTTCCTGCAAGAAAGTCACCAATCCGCGAGACATCGAATATATCTGAGCCGATCCCCGCAGACGCAAGGCCGAGCAATTCGTTAATCTTCCCTCTCATTCCACCGGTGACATCGGTATGCTTCGAGTTGCCGATCTGGAGAGATGGTGCCATGCTCCGGGTAATTTCCGGCACTACCACCCCCCCATCCAGCACTCCCGGTACATCGGTGGCGAGCCCCACGCGGTTGATGTTAAGTGCAACCGCGAGATACCGTACCAGCTGGTCGCCAGATACGATGCAGGCTCCACGTGAAAGGTCCATCACCACGTCACCGTGGATCACAGGGACCATCCTGAGCATCAGCATTCTTTCCAGATGCCGGTGTTCAAAGGCCACGAGCCTGCCATTATCCGCCACCGCAGCATGGAGCGGGTGAATACCAACAGCAGCTACTCCCTTTTCACGCAGTGTCTCAACTACCGCATCATTCAACCGGCTGACCGCCCGATGGGTAATGAAGATCCCCCCGGTCTGATCTGCAACGACACCCTCATCGAGATGGAACTGTTTTGCCTCCGGGTGACCGCAGGAACCAGCCCCATGGATGATGATCATACTGCCTGATCGGACCTGCGAAATCGCTGATGCAACAAAGGAAAGCTGATCATGGTTGATGGAACAATCAGTTTTTTTATCAGTGATGACGCTCCCGCCGAGCTTTAAGAGGATGCGATCAGACATTCTTTTCCTTCCTTGCACCTTCGGTGTCAATGCCCGTCACGATCGCACGGGCATCGCACGCTTCAATTGCACCCGCAATCCGTAGTTTCAACTGCTTGGGGCAGAGAGCCACCATGCACCCTCCTCCACCGGCACCGGTAATCTTGGCTCCAAATGCACCTGCTATCCGGGAAGCAAGTACTATCTTCGAGAGTTGAGGATGCCCTACCCCCAGTGCTTCGAGCAACGCGTGGTTCATATCCATATACCGCCCCAGTTCTTTTGGGTTATTGAGATGATGGATCGCACTCATACTCACACCCTCAATAGCATCAAGTATCGGATCAACGATTTCGGGATGTTTCTTTTTTAAGTCACCTACTTGTTCCACCATCTTTGATGTACTATGCGAGACAAGCGAGTCTCCTATGACAAGGTGCATATTCTGCGGGGGAAGCCGCCGTCGGGATCCTCCCGTGATGAGGACAATTCCCCCATACATGGATACTGTAGTATCAGTGGGGCTGGCCCGCCCTTTCTGGACTTTCTTTTCTATCTCAAATGCCATATTCGCAATTTCTTCACGGGTTTTATGAAGGGAGAACTCGTCGTTGATTGCGGAGAGCGTTGCAACGGTGACTGCAGCAGACGAGCCCAAACCGGATGAACTCGGTATCTGCGAATTAATATAGACGCTGCCTATCACACCCATCATTTCGAAACATCCGTCAATATAGGGTGATTTGGCACGCTGAGGGCGTTTTGTGTTTCTGACCGTGACAAACACGCGGGGTTTTATCGCCATCGCTATGCCGGGCTTTCCGTATACAACCGCATGTTCACCGAACAAGAATACTTTGCCCGGCGCACTCCACGTTGCCAACCTACATCACCGCAATGGCTGCATACCCCACGACTTCACGGCGTTCACCGGTAACCTCACCACTTGTTGCATACCGGATAAGCTGTGCCGTTTTTGCCCCGAGTTTTTCACATACTGTCACCATGGATGCAATCGGGCCGAATCCACAGGCAGTTACCCGACGCTCCTCAATCCGGCGATAGAACTCTTTTGTGTTGAGTGTGAGCAGCGGTTCAATTGCATAGAGGTCGTCAGATTTTGCCTTTTGTTCGGGCACATAATGCGAGAAGTCGCTGGATGCAACAATTCTAATATCCCTCTTTGATTGTCTGATCGCATTAACGATCTTTTCTGCAAGTCGCATCGCGCTCGAATAATCCTGTACTCCCATCATCACCGGTGCAATACGTGCCCGGGGGAACCGGTACTTGATAAACGGCATCTGCACTTCGAGAGAGTGTTCATCACGATGAGAGAATTCGTCAGTTTCTATATCCAGTAATTCGACAAATTCAGCATCAGTATCTAAAACACCCAGGGGTGTTTCCCACGGTACCCTCGACACACAGTTGATATATCCTCTATGAGATGGACCGATAACGACAAATGTTCCTGAAAAATCAGGTGAGATTGTGGAAAATGCCTGAGCGGCAACATCCCCGGAATAGATATATCCTGCATGCGGCGATACTATACCCAAGGATGCCCCACCAGGTTTGGTACCAGAGAAAAATTTCTCCAGCAGCTGTTCCAGATGGGAAGGATCCCGCGGATAAAACATGCCAGCTACTGCGCATGTACGCATCATAATCGGATAAACCCTCTGGCAGTCCTATTATATCTAACGATCGGTCATCCAAAAAGGTGATGGATCGGATTAGAGTTCAATTTCGAAGTCTTCCGGGGTAAGAGCAGTTGAGATCCCGCGGTGGCGGAGCATCTCCCGTGTGAGCAGGAAATAAATCATGGAAAGCGCTTTGCGACCCTTGTTGTTCGTAGGGATAACCAGATCCACATACTTGGTCATGTTGTTGGTATCGCACAGGGCAACAACGGGAATGCCACACTGGACGGCTTCGTTTATTACTTGGGCGTCACCAATCGGGTCCGTGACTACAACTACCTGGGGCTCAATGTATCCATCGAGAACCGGGTTGGTGAGCAGTCCCGGAATAAACCGACCGGTTGCTGACATTGCACCAATGGTGTCGGCTAATTTTTTTGCCGGGTACTGCCCATACTGCCGGGAGGTGACAACGAGGATATTGGGTGCCTCGTACTGGTTTAAGAATTTCGCCGCGGTCTTGATCCGTGCGTCTGTCTCCCGTATATCAAGGATGTAAAGTCCATCGCCGCGGACGCGGTAGATGAATTTCTTCATATCCTCGCTCTTCTGTTGCGTGCCGATATGGACACCGGCTGCAAGATACTCCTCGACAGGGATGAGCGGTTCTTTTAATTCAATTTCCATCTCGTTTACTGTGGTCATAGCTGTTCCTCAATGCGTATCAGTTCATTCAGTTTTGCGATGCGTTCTCCACCTACAATTCCACATTTTAAGAAAACACAGGAGAATGCAGTTGCAAGGTGGGCGATAGTTGTATCTGTTGTCTCACCGGACCGGTGGCTCATCACCGTGTCCAGGCCATGGGTGTGAGCCAGACGGACCGCTTCAAATGTGTCAGTCAGCGTCCCAACCTGGTTAGGTTTTATGAGGACGCAGTTTGCTGCGTCTATCTCGATTCCCTGCAGTATCCGATCGACCTGTGTCACAAAAATATCGTCCCCGCAGATAAGACATCGATCGCCAACCTGGTTGTTGAGCTCTGCAAACCCGTCAAAATCATCTTCATGGAGGGGATCTTCCACATACACCAGGTTATAGCTGTCAACGAGCTCAGCGATGTAAGCGATCTGGTCTTCAGTGGTCCGTACCTTGTCCCGGTACTTGTAACTGTCAGAGTTCCACATCTGGCTTGCTGCAACGTCAATACCCATATCGACCGAGATATTCATCTCATCTGCAACAATTCCGGTCGCCTCGGCAATGAGCTCAAATGCAAGGACATCATCAATCTGTGGTGCCCAGGCACCCTCATCACCCTTGCCGCAGGATTTTCCGCGTTTTGATAAGAGTTCCCTGACTTTCCGGTGCACAGCGGCGTTTGCGAGAACCGCCTCTTCTGCATTTGTAGCATCTCCGGGAACAACGAGGAATTCCTGGATTTCGGTCGCGTTTGCCGCATGCGCACCACCGCCGATCACATTCCCCAGCGGGAGCGGTATTTCGTCCACAAACACTCCACCAAGATAGCGGAATAGCGGGACCCCCATCGATGATGCAGCTGCCTTTGCGTTCGCGAGCGAGAGCGCAACTGCGATGTTTGCACCAATTTCAGCAAAGTTTGCCGTTCCATCGATATCGCGGAGCTGCTCATCAAATCCCTGCTGGTCACTGGCATCCATCCCGATAAGTGCGGGGATAACACTCTGAATGGCATAATCAACAGCCTCTTTAGGCGGTTTGACTTTTGCTTCCAGCGATCCGGTACTGGCACCGCTGGGAGCTGCTGATCTGCCAAACCCGCCCGGGGTATAGATATCGGCTTCGACCGTCATATTGCCCCGGCTGTCCAGGATAGACCTCAGCTCGATTACCTCAATAGTCGTCATAGTAACCTCTACTTCCTCTTTACGGTAATGGGGATGGTGTTGTTGTTGTATTCTTCAACGGCAATCTCAAGGGGATCGATCCGTGTCGTAGTGATAAGTAAGGGAGCACCCATTGATATCTGCAGAGCCCTTGCTCCAATAATCCTTGCCCGTTCATACCGGGTGTACGTCTGCGTCTGCATTCTTTGTCCTCAAAATGATAGTTCTTTCAATTAGGATATGGGGTCGCTGAGATTCGAACTCAGGTCACTGCGTCCCGAACGCAATAGGATGGTCCAGGCTACCCTACGACCCCTCGTTCTTATGTCGATCTACTGGTACGGGTTGAGCTCATCAATGATCTCTTTATGGGTCAGGAGCATACGCCTGCAGCAGTACCGGGAAATATTAAGATCGTCGAGGATCTTTTTAGGATCCTCGCCTTTCTCCCGCCTCTGCTTAAACTCTTCCCACGCTGTTGAAATTGGTTTTCCACAGGTGAAACATCGAACGGGTATCACGATTTTTTACCTCTCATCATATCTTTCAGCTTAACGATAAGACTTTTGGAATTTCTTGCGTGCTCCACGGCCGTGCGGCTTCTTTGCTTCTTTCTGCCGCGAGTCGTTGACGAGGAGTGTCCTGTCATAGGTAAGATAGATATCCTTAATCTGGGGATCATTGTGCCACTGAAGGATACCCCGGGCAAGAGCGGTACGGACCGCTTCTGCCTGCCCCATCACTCCGCCACCCGCGACATCGATGATTACATCGATACCGTGAATTGCATTGGGAACAAGCAGGAGCGGTTCGGAGATCTTCATCCGCGTTACGTCATTGCCATAGGTTTCGAGGGGCACTGAGTTGACCCGGATCATGCCTTTCCCTGCTTTAAGGGTCGCACGTGCGATTGCCGTCTTGCGTTTTCCACTTGTGTTTATGATCTTTGCCATGGTGAACACCTTAGAACTTTGCTCCGAGGAATGTGCACACTGCACCGAGCGTTACATATGCCGGGTTATTCAGCCGGTTCATGTGTGCCTCATCGATCACTTCCATCTCTTTTCCGACAAATTCAACCGGAACACCGACGTAGCACTTGATGGACTTCATGGCCTCAGCACCACGGGGGCGTTTGTACGGGAGCATACCGCGGATAGTTCGCTTCATGAGATGGTCGGGTCGGCGCGGGACAAATGGTCCCCAGCGGTCACCCGATGCGCCACGTTCCCTTTTGTGCTTATAGTTGGCAAGCACACGTGCACGGCTGCCGGAGATGATGGCTTTCTCTGCGTTGACGATGGCAATCTCTTCTCCGGCAAGCGCCCGTTGTGCGGTAATACTTGCTAGCCTCCCGAGAAGCAATCCGTCACCATTGATAATTGTAACCATTTTTTTCACCTCAGGATCCGGATTCCACTGCCCTTTGGATTGTCCAAAAGGAGTTGCTCGATTGTCATGCACTGTCCCTTCGCGTCCCTGATCTTATTGGTGGCTGATGCCGAGAAGTTCAAGGCTGCCACCTTTACGGACTGCTCCAGCACACCACTACCCAGCACTTTTCCGGGAACGATGATCGTTTCACCATTCTGGGCATAGCGGTTGATCTTGGACAGGTTGACCTCAGCGTAATTCCTGTTCGGGGTCTCCAGCCTGCTTGCGATCTCGCGCCAGATCTTCGCCTCATTCTCACGTGAATTGTTCTTTAAGAGCAAAATGAGGTTGGTAAGACGGGGGTTCGTCTTTTCCACAATTCTTGTCATTTCTTCTCATCCCCTGCTATCTCGCCTAATTGTCTCTCCAGCTCGTCTGCCTGATCCCTGATATATTGCAGCGCACGATCCATGATCTCTTTTACCGGCAATGACCCATCGCTCTCGACCACGAAAATATACCGGTCCGCTTCGGCAGTTATGGTAATGGCGGATTCATCCCCGATACCACTCGCCAGACAAGCCCGTTCGCAGAGTTTACACATGGAGCACTCGGGAAGTTTTCCATCAACAACTTCGACTTTCTTGCCTTTCACCGCGAGGATCCCGCGGGGACATTCATCCACGCACATACCACATGCATCACAGGCTTCACTTATCGACACCACAGGATGGTTTTTGAATCCGCATACGAGTGTCGGCTGCCATTTGGCATGTTCCCTGCCAGTATTGAGGATGGCATGTGCTTCAATGACGAGTTTCTGTCCTTTCGTAAGCTTCACGATAGGTATATTATCGTACACCGGAGTCGCATGGGGATCCTGGGGAATAAGGTCGCTTGACAGGACAGTCTTAGGACCTTCGACGCTCAACGTGAACGTAACCATACAGCCCGGGCATCCCGCCCCGCCACATGAGCATTTTTCCTTTGTCGAATAGGTTGAAAGATCGGTTTTTATGGGAATGAGCCCGAGCCGGTGTGCCAGCATCTCATCGAAGAATGCACTTGTGTTGTCATAGATACGCACATTTTCGATTGCAAGAGTCGGCACTTCGCCGATCATTGCCCGCCGGAACGCGTTGGCAAATGCCGGGCTCGTTCCCGAAAGAGTGAATCGTGCCAGAGTATCATCAAGACTGCTGATTTCGATCTCCATCACACTCTCCTTCCTCGCCTGCCACCCTTCGCACGACAGGAGTCATGGGGGATGGGCGTGACATCTTCTATTCGCCCGATACGCATACCGGCACGGGCGAGCGCACGAATTGCTGCCTGGGCTCCAGGCCCGGGACTGCGCTGTTTACCCTGGCCGGGTGCACGAACCTTGACGTGGACGCCGACAATACCCTTCTCGCGGGCATTCTGGGCAACGTTTCCTGCCATCTGCATTGCTGCGTAAGGCGAACCTTCGTTCCGGTCCTGCTTGACCACCATGCCACCGCTGCTTTTTGTAACAGTCTCAGCGCCGGAGAGATCGGTAATGGTGATTATCGTATTGTTAAACGATGCAAAAATGTGTGCAACGCCCCACTTTTCCTTCTCATTTGCGGCCATCTTATCTCACTCCGGCTGGTTTGGTGATCCGCACCTTCTCCGCATGGGAGTCGCTCACAAACGGGGATTTCCCGTAATACGTGACTTCTGGTTCTTCATTCCGGTTTACCCGGTAACCCGGAATATTGACGCGTCTCCCACCGATAGCAATATGACCGTGGGTAATGAGCTGCCGTGCCTGTTTCGGCGATCGGGCAAGACCTTTCCGGTAGACAATACTCTGGAGCCGGCGTTCAAGCTGGGCTTGTACCTTGAGTGCCAGGACATTGTCAATATCTGCATCCGGACCAAGAAGTCCTGAACGCTGCATATAGGAGATCAGCTCGGTCTTCTTTGCCTCAAAGATCGATCTATCGATGGAGCTCGACATAATTGCGAGAAGCTCACGTGCTCTTTTCCGGTGCTTTCTCAGGTGGCTCTGTGCCTTCCAGACTTCGCGTTTGTTGCGCAGCCCGTATTCTATAACAAGACGGGTCTCCGATTCGATCCGCGTCTTTTCAAAGGGGCGCTTGGGGGTCTGGTACGATTTATGGTTTTTTCCCGGGTATCCCATGATTAGCTACCTCCTTCTGTCTTCCTCTTCACACCAACTGTCGTGCCGGTTCTTCCGGTCGACTTGGTGCGCTGCCCGCGGACTTTCTGCCCGGTCTCGTGCCGGATGCCCCGGTAGCAGCGGATCTTTCTCATGAGGTTGACGTCTTCGTCTTTTGCCAGCGCGACATCGCCACCCAAAAGGTGCTTTGCTTCGCCGGTGTAGACATCTTTTGGCCGGTTGGCCATCCATGATGGGATCTTTGATGAGTATTGTTCAACAGCGGTGCGGATCCGGTTGACCGAGTCCTCGTCCATGCGGCCAAGCAACGCGAATTCGTCGACCTTTGCCATACGGGATATGACCGTAGAGGTATGCCTGCCTACACCCGTGATGCCGGTCAGCGCAACTCTCACCGATTTGGTTCCATCCAGATCGGTCGTGCCTACCCTTACAAAATATTTTATGTCTTCTTCCTGAGCCATCCAATCCCCTCGAT
>DADR01000055.1 GCA_002495055.1 Methanoregula sp. UBA247
ACCGGATGCTCACCTGCTGGATTGATGAATCAGCTGAGCAGGACGCCCGGGTATTGGCAGCTAAGCAGGAAAAAGAGGAGCAGGACCCTGACTCCTTCACCGATGAATCCCGTGAACTTGCAATCTGTCGGGAGATCTGGGAGGTCCTGCACGAGCAGATGATCTGGGTGATCATTCCCTATTCGCGGCGAATCCGGTTCCAGAGGATCAGCAACCGGCGCAATCCCGACATGCTCTACGACCTGATCAAGAGCCACGCGGCCCTCTTCTTCCGGCAACGCCGACAGAAGACCGGAGAAGACGGGACGCTCTGCGTGTATGCTGACGAGGCGGATTTTACCGCAGCAACCGAAGTGTTCACGCTCCTGAACGGCACAGCCGGCGGGCAGGAATCGAAGATGACCAAGAAAGAGTCCGACCTGCTCGCCATCATCGAGAAGGCGAACCTGGCAGAGTTTACCATTCAGGACCTGCAACGGCTGACCGGAGGATCCTACCTGAGCATCTACCGGATGATCAAAGGCTACGACAGCCGGGGGAAGAATTACACCGGGCTGCTGGAAAAGTGCCCGGCGATTTCATTCACGGACCGAACTGTGACGCTGACCGAAGAGAGCGGGTATTCGGTCCGGCGCAGGACCGAGGCATTCGAATGGGACCGGGAGCTTTACCGGCAATGGATGAATGGGGGAGCGTGCTGGCTCGACCACAATCCGAAGAACGATGACGATGATTCATCTCATCTTTCAGCAGTTTCAGCAGGTTTCAGCAGTTTTTCAGCAACTGCTGAAAATGAGAACGGAACTTCCAGCGTTCCCGGTTCCAGCAAAGAAGGTGATTGTACAAATAATTCTGTACTAAGAGAAGGATGTTTTCAGCAAAACCGGAATTATGGAGGTGACCCGGAACCTGAAATGGATTCTGATCAGTGTCTGCATAATTCGCGATCTGCTGAAAACGAAAAACGATCTCCGCCCGGAACTGCCCAATTGGGCAAAAGAGATGCAAATTCGACCCCGGGCTCTTTCAGCAACCGTACGATAGATGCTGAAAGTGTGCTGAAAACAGAACCATGTGCTGAAAAACCGAACCGGTCCCGGTCCATCCGGGCCCGGGATTACAAAAAACTCGAGCCCCCGGAATCGAAAACTGCGTGTTATGCCTGCGGGAAGAAGGGCTCCTGGTATGTGGAGAAACTAACATCGGAGCGTCGGGCCCGGCCCAAGGACCGGCAGGAAGCCCGGCGGATCTGCCGATCGTGTTATCAAACGGCGGTGAAAGCGGAACAGACGGCATCGGTCCCGCTACCGGGCACCGTGGATATTTCCCGGTGCAGCCGCGTGACGGCAGATATCGGGAAATGCTCGGTCTGCGGGATTGCGAAGGCGGTGTGGATCGATCGCGAGGCCGGTGTGAAGCTCTGTGAGCATTGTTACGGCAGAGGCGTGCGGGAGGATGCACAGGAGGCGGGGGTAGTGTGACAGTCCCACCGGCTTTGCTCTCGCACGAGAGTACGGAGCATTACACACCTCAGTACATCCTCGACGCGGTGATCGCGTGCCTGGGCGCAATCGATCTTGACCCGGCAAGCAACAGCCGGGAGATCCCGAACGTGCCGGCAGCGAGGCATTATACAGCTCAGGACAACGGGCTTCTCCAGCCGTGGGAATGCCGGGTGTTTCTCAATCCTCCTTTCGGCCCCGGTGTGGAGCGGTGGTTCTCGAAGTTATACCTGGAGCGGTCGGCAGGCCGGACTACGGAAGCAATTGTATTGTGGAAGTCAGCGACCGAAACCGCAGCTTGGAAGACGCTGACGGCGATATCGTGCCGGGTGTGTTTTCCTTCGGCCCGTATCCGGTTTGCCGGTCCTTCCGGGGATGAAGGTCCGGGACCGACATTTTCACCGGCGATGTTCTATGTTGGGGATAGGCCGGAACGGTTTGAGAAAGCGTTTGATGGGATAGGGGCGGTGTGGGTTGTACCAGAGTGACGCCCCGATCATTAGATTATTGTCATAACCCCCACAAAATTGAAAGTTTTATTACCAGGTATCATCAGCATAATCAGAATTTTGGAATGGCAGGGAAATCCTACCATTTCTACAAGTATATATTATTCAGACACCAATCACTCATACGGGCAAATGCGAGGATACGGATGACCTGCGATTTAACTAACGGGGAACTTTTTATTCTTAATATCCTCTATACAAAACGGAATTTTAAACCCAATGCAACATATAATTCTGAAAAACTCAAGTGGATCTTTTCGAAAAAATACACTCAGGATTTCGATAAAGCATTAAAACATTTAAAAAATCAGGGATACATCTCATCCATCAAAAAAGCAGATGATAAAATCTATATTTCTGATTACAAGAAAATGGCTGTGGCACTTACCGCTCATGGGTACACGGTTACGACCGGAAGAGAGCGACCCATATAAACAATTTAACACTAGTGTTAATCCGCTTTAACAATAATTTTATACTACTACTACTAATATGAGTGAGTTGAGAGATTCGACTCTCGTCAAATCAACTCTATGGTGCGTGAAGTTTTATGGTAAGCCCTTTTGAGGGATTGTTAGGCAATAACAGCGAGCTCAGGACGCTTGAATTCTTGTTGCCAATGCATGGGGTTGAATTCAATATCTCAGAATTGGCGGATGAGATGAAGGTAACCCGCCAGACCCTTTCAAAGGTTCTGAAGAAGTACGATGACTGGGGGCTTGTAAAATCAAGGACCTCCGGGCAGGCGATCTTCTATTCCATAAATGAAGATTCGCCCCTCGTGAAGAGCATTGTGCAGTTCAACAATGTTCTTATCGAGACGATGCTCGGGACGGAGACCCTCTATGAAATACGGGATTATCTCGAAGAGCGAATTCCCCGTGCAGAACCGCTTTTCCCCAGCGGATACCGGTATGGCCACGAAGAACAGATCTGGACATCTGCTTGGCCGGGTGCACAAGCACCCTGCGGCAATGTCACAACGAGGGAAGAGCCCTGTTGGGTGATGACCGGCAAAGGAGCTGATGGCGTGAAGACAACGGAAGCGTACCCG
Organism: Methanoregula sp. UBA247; assembly: GCA_002495055.1. GTDB lineage: Archaea > Halobacteriota > Methanomicrobia > Methanomicrobiales > Methanospirillaceae > Methanoregula. Next base: position 3,066 of record DADR01000055.1, read on the forward strand.
GTAGCGATGGTACATCCGGCAGTTTGCGAACGAGGGACTGGATATGCAGCATGAAGCATTTTTCAAAAAGGAATTGGTCAAAGAGCTCAGGAATGTTGCAACTCTCATGAAGAATGAGAAGAACCCTGAAAAAAAGATCTATTATTTCTCGGCGGCGTATGGGATCACCGGCAGGACGTTCCGCTATGCTTTTTCACGGGATGTACTTCTTGCGGATCTCGTTTTAAGCACGAGTTACAACTCCCTGAGCGAGCGATACCAGAGGTTCCGTTCCGGAGACCAAACGGTCCCGCTCGACGAGAAAGTATTCGATAGCATCGTTGACGGGCTGAAGGCACTCGCCGATGCATTCGAGAATGACACTTCCATTCTTGAACCCCTAAAGCTGATCACCGCAGCAATGTTCAGCACCACCGGACCCGGGAATTATCTCCGGGAAAAGGGTGACCTGACTCTGTAATTTTTTTAGGAACGCGGATTATTTTGCCGCTTGATACTCTCTGAAATCAAAAAATCCAGATGTACCTGCCATTTTGCCCCGAAATATTCGTTCATCAATTTTTGGAAATCCGCTAAAGCAATCAGTTCTAAGCGACCCGTTTGTTCTGCTATCTTTTTTGAATCCGGCGTGAAATTTGCCGTTGTAACAAAAACGCCTTTTGTTGCTTTGTTATCAGATACCACGCCAAGCAAAGATCGAACCTTATCGACACTGATGTTCTTCTTTGATTTCCTGCATTGGATCAATATTCTTTCTTTCTGACCAGGTCGAACTTTTCCTGCGATGATATCCATTCCGCCATCATGTGTTCTCCGGGTCATGGTAGTAGCATAACCCATTTTATGATATAACGAATCGACAAGATATTCAAATTCGTACGGATCAATCGAATCGAGAAAAGCAACAGAATATGGTGATTCGATAAATTTAGCTCTGATTATCGCAATGGTGTCCCCAAGACCGGTTATCCGGTCATCCGGAAGAAATTGAATATGTGCTATGAGGTACGCACGGAGAGCGTTGATCGCATGACGGGGATTATGGGGCAGAAGATCCAGAATCCAGGTAAGTCCTTCCCAGGGCTGTGCTTTTTTTCCCAGAGATTTTAATAGCCGTTTATAATATTCAAAACCCAGGAGTTTCTTCGCAGTGTCTTTATCATTTTTCAGACAATGGATAAGATATTCCAAACTGAATTCATCTTTTCCCAATGAGCCGGAGGGGATTAAAAATTTCCGGATTAATGCTTTTACTTCATCATCACTGCGGTTCTGGATAGTCTTAAGATACTTTTCCCGGTGTTTATCAGTCGGAAACATGTAATCGATATAGATGACATCTTCATCGGGTTTTGCGAATACTAATTGAAGCCATTTTTCAAGAGAATATTTTGTAACGTCGATTACCTTTTTATCAAGCATTTTTTCTAACATACAAAATAATCCATTATAGCCCGATTGCTTTCAATAGAATCGCACCAATCCATACGACAAAGTTGATTATTCCGCATACATCTGATATTCTTCCGATGAGTGCCCAATTGCCAGCATCTTTTTCGTATTCTTGAATGTCAGGACTTTTAACTGGATATTTATAGTAGCCGAGACCGGTTAAAACTAAAATCTGGACGATCAATAACGCAAATCCGATGTTTAAGAGCTCTTTAAAATGATACAGAAATCCGATTAAGCTGATACTCATAACGAAAAACAGGAGGGTAATCGAAATCTTCAGTGCAAAGTAATTCTTCGAACTAAGATTCGTGATAATTTCGATTATCCGTAAATAACCGTAAGATAAAATTGCTGCAAAGATCCCTGAAACAAAGAGGTAAATTATCGACGAAAAAATATCCGCAGTTCCTGGTAGTAAAAAACCGGCCATTAAAAATGTAAGAACTAAAAACGTCAAAATTACGTTGTAGCCGATTAACTTATCCTCTTCTTTATCGCTTTGAGCGTATTTTGAGATCTCTTTTAATGAAGCATCAGCTAATCCGGCAAGAGAGTTCCCATTTTGAGTTGTTGGATCCGGTTTCTTTGCCATTTGTAAAAAGAAAGCTAATGGGAAATAAAACGGTATCTATAATTTTTTCCGAGCTTGTGCATCTCCCTTCAGCAAAGGCTAAGCCCCCCGTCCTATAGAGTAATATTCAGCCCAAGGGCCCAAGGGCGGGAGTGAAG
>DADR01000009.1:0-14661 GCA_002495055.1 Methanoregula sp. UBA247
ATCAGCTGAGCAGGACGCCCGGGTACTGGCGGCAAAACAGGTAAAAGAGGAGCAGGAACCCGAGAGGTTCACGGACGAATCTCCCGAGCTTGCCATCTGCCGTGAGATCTGGGAGGTTCTGCACGGCCAGCTGATCTGGGTGATCATCCCCTATTCGCGGCGAATCCGGTTCCAGAGAATCAGTAACCGGCGTAACCCCGATATGCTCTACGACCTGATCAAGAGCCACGCGGCCCTTTTCTTCAGGCAACGCCGGCAGAGGCCCGTCGAGGATGGGACACTCTGCATCTATGCGGATGAACGCGACTTTGCCGCAGCAACCGAGGTCTTCACGCTCCTGAACGGTACAGCCGGCGGGCAGGAGTCGAAGATGACCAAGAAGGAGTCCGACCTGCTCGCAATCATCGAGAAAGCGGACCGGGATGAGTTTACCATCCAGGACCTGCAGAAGCTGACAGGTGGATCCTACCTGAGCATCTACCGGATGATCAAGGGCTATGACAGCCGGGGCAAGAACTACACAGGCCTCCTTGAGAAATGCCCGGCCCTGTCATTCACCGATCGCACGGTGACGATGACCGAGGGAGAGGGTATTTCAATCCGGCGCAGGACCGAAGCGTTTGCCTGGGACCGCGAGCTCTACCGGCAGTGGATGAACGGCGGGGCCTGCTGGCTGGACCATGACGCGAAGAATGGCGACGATGATTCTGGTGATTTTCAGCAGTTACAGCAGAGTTTCAGCACGTTTTCAGCAACTGCTGAAAATGAGAACGGTGCTTCCAGCGTTCCCGGTTCCAGCAAAGAAGGTGATTGTACAAATAATTCTGTACTAAGAGAAGGATGTTTTCAGCAAAACCGGAATTATGGAGGTGGCCCGGAACCTGAAAAGGATTCAGCACAGTATCTGCATAATTCGCGATCTGCTGAAAACGAAAATCGATCTCCGCCCGGAACGGCCCAATCTGGCAAAAGTGATACAAATTCGGCCCCGGTCTCTTTCAGCAGCTGTACGAAAGATGCTGAAAACGTGCTGAAAACAGAATCGGGTGCTGAAAGACCGGACCAGCCCCGGCCCATCAATGCCAAGGATTACAAAAAACTCGAGGTCCCGGAATCGAAAACTCCGTGCTGGTCCTGCGGAAAGAAGGGCTCTCGGTTTGTGGAGAAGTACACAGCGGAGCGGCGGGCCCGGCCAAAGGACCAGCAGCAGGCACGGCGGATCTGCCGCTCGTGCTACAACGAGGCGGTGAAAGCTGAGCAGACCGCATCGGTACCGCTGCCCGGGGCCGTGGAGATCTCCCGGTGCAGCCGGGTGACTGCGGATATCGGGAAGTGTTCGGTATGCGGGGTTGCGAAGGCGGTGTGGCTGGACCGTGAAGCGGGCGTGAAACTCTGCGAACATTGTTACGGGAGAGGATTGAGGAAAGAGGCGGAGGAGGCCGGTGTCGTGTGACGATCCCGCCGGCACTGCTTTCTCATGAGAGCACGGAGCACTATACGCCTCAGTACATTCTCGATGCGGTGATCGCGTGCCTGGGCATTATCGACCTCGACCCGGCCAGCAATAACCGGGAGATCCCGAACGTGCCGGCAGCGAGGCACTACACAGCTCAGGACAACGGGCTCGTGCAGCCGTGGGATGGCCGAATATTTCTCAATCCCCCGTTCGGACCCGGTATCGAGCGATGGTTTTCGAAATTATACCAAGAGCGGACTGCAGGCCGGACTACGGAAGCGATCGTACTGTGGAAGTCGGCAACCGAGACTTCAGCATGGAAGACGCTGACAGCGATATCTTGCCGGGTGTGCTTTCCTTCGGCACGGATACGGTTTGTGGGGCCCGGGGATTTGAGCGGTTCCACATTCTCACCAGCGCTGTTCTATGTCGGGGATGCGCCCGAGCGATTCATGACAGCTTTTACAACGATTGGTCCCGTGTGGAGGGTCCCTGGAAAATGAAAAGCAGACGTTTTTTTTAGGATTGATTTGAGAACAGAAATGGGTTTTTTCCCAAAAATATCCCAAATTGATTTTACTTTAGGAACATTATGGAAAATCCCTCAAAACGAAGTTATTTCCTATCCATCCCGAACTCCCGCATCGCGGCTTCTATCTCTCTGATTCTGTCCGGACTTATTGCCTTGTTATCGGTGATTGAAAAGTTGATATGAATCCGGATTCCCTTGTCATTCTCAATGTCCTTGAGGATCTTTGTGAAAAATGACATCCATTTCTGTTTGGTCAGTTCTCCCTGCCAAATTACCTGTTCGTCTGCATAGGTGCCGTGTTCTGCAATAGGGAATTCCTCACCAAGGACATGGGTGTAGATTTCTCTGACGGAGATTGTGGTATTTGCACAGATTTTTCCTGAATGGGCAGATATCTGGTAAACACCAGCAGTGCGGGGGGATGTAAAATTACCCTGGTCATCAATTTCCCCGCCAGTTACTTCCCAGGCAATTGTCTCCACCTCAATGGGTTGATCATACTGATCGTATCCCTTCACACTGAAGGTAAACGATTCATTGGGTTTGCATTCACTCTGATGTGAGACGATTTCCAGAGTTGCAAGGCATGCGGGTTTTCTTGTTCTGACGAGGTATTCTTCAGCTTCCTGTGAAGTGATGATGAATATATCATCAGAAATTTCTATTTCAAGCGGACTGACAGATGTTTTGTAGAGGAATGGATCATACCTGTTACCTGCTTTTCCGACATATGCCAATACGCCGTTAGTGACACCTCGAACGATTGCATCCTTGACACGTTCTGGATGAGTGAGCCGGGGGAAGAGCGGGGATGCATAGAAGACATTCTGCACTGAACGAGTACTCCATTCCTTAAACGCCGGAGGCCAGTTCCGTATCAGGAAGTTGGGACTTACATCGTCAGTGATATCACCATCGTTGCGGAGCCGGTCCAGAATCAGGCGGACCATGGAATCAGCAGAACTTGAATGAACAAGGCCGAGGTCAATGACCCGGATGGTATTGTCTTTGCCAAGAACGGCAATTTTTTTGTATGTCCTCCAGACGCTCTCTTTTACATCCCGTGCTGCTTTACCGACATGCTCATCCAGTTGTTTCTTCTGGGTGTCGTCAAGGCCAAGTTCGTCTTTTTCACCCTTGATCTCTTCCCATGCAAGAATCTTTTTCGTATCATCTTTCAGCTGATTGATATCATCCGCGACTGCCCAGATGAGAGCATTCTTGAATGTCCGGGCGGAAGAACCAGACTCTTTGGTCATCTTGTCGATGCATTCGAGGGTGTGTGAGTCCGTGGCCATATAACCCGGAGATATTATGATCAGCTTAAGTTGTGCGGAATCCGGGATTTGGCCGCTCTTCGTCGGGAAATAAATCCTTTCGATACCTCCGCCCGCCGTGAAGACTTTCCGGATTTCTTCGAGTAACCGCTCGTCGATCTTTTTGGGATCCACACTTGCTTTCCGGTCAGCGAGAACCTTGGAGAGGTTTGGCTTCATGCTGAACCAGTACCGGTTTTTGGAGACATCGAGATAGAAGCAGGCTCCGTTCGGTGGAGCGAGTGCTTCAAGTACGGTCTCGATGTTACCGATATCCAAGTCCGGCTCCCCGACCGCGAGTCGTATCTCCGAGAGCGTCGCTTCCGCGGTCCTTGCCTGACCCCCATTGGATTCGAAGAAGATGGTTGTTGCTACTTTGCGGTGGAGCCGGGCTTTCCGGATCGGTTCGGTTGCTTCCGCGTCAAGTCGTGTAGCATTCGAGTCACTCTTTCCACAGATATCGGTTGTTACTGCCGCCTCAAGCCGCGATTCCCCGAGCTGTTCAAAGACTGCAGCACGGAAAAGGGATTCATCAAGAGGGGCGGAACCGATCCCGATGAGGGTGTCTTTATGCTTGCCGAGATAGCCCTCCCGATAAGCCTGAGAGACCCAGAGAGCAAGCATGCGCAATACTCCCCGGGTCTGCTGGAACCGGGGGAGTGCCCGCCATTTTCGTTCAAAGACCGAGATAACCAGCGGATGGAATGGATAGGATGCTTTGAACTCTTCACGGGCCCGGTCCACTGGGAACCATGAGGGAACCTGCTGCCGGTGTTCAACAACCCAATCCGCATATTCCTGAATGATCTTATTTGCCTCGTTCGGAACGCCCTCCCATTCAAAGAGGCGGCGGCGGATGATTTCAGCAGTTTCTTTTTCGTGAGAGATCTGGACAGGTTTTCCCACACGGTCAAGGAGTTTCTTGATCCTGTCGTAATCCTCCTGGTCGCTCGGTGTCATCTCAAGCTCAGACGCTGGCACTGAAACGACGAGGACAACGCGATCCATTCCCCGGGCGGCTTCTGAGAGGTTATGGAGGAAAGCATAGAATTGATCGGCGAGCCCGCTCTTGCGGGTGCGGGTCACATAATTCATGAGCTCGTCCATGAGGATGAGGGACGGGGTGTCTTTTGGCAGGAATTTCCGGATAACATCCCCGGAGGGAGCTGTCAGTTTTTCCTCGTGCTCCTTGAGAATTTTTAGTGCTTTCTCTCCGCCGAGCTGGAAGGCGATTTCCCCCCACGGGGTTTTCCGCAGCGGCGTCCCGTCATCGCCACCGCGGCCGGATAAAGAATCGAACTCTTTCCCGTCAAAGATGGCAATGGCGGCGCAGGGCACGGTGTCGATCTCCGCACGGTTGAGAATGGTCATGACACCGGGCAGGTTATTTGCAGCCGGACCTTCCTTTGCCAGATGGTAGAGGAGCGTGAGGGAGTGTGTTTTTCCTCCACCGAACTGAGTGGCGAGGTTGAAGACGGCAGAGGTCTGTGTGCGTTCACCGGAGAGGCGGCGTATCACTTCGGCGGCAAGGCCGGTAAGATTTTCAGTGAGGTAGGTTCTTTTAAAAAATTGTTTTGGGTCGAGATAATCCTCGCTTGCCTGCCCGTTCCGGACCAGATCCAGGTTGACTGCGAATTCCGCTGCATCGAGCGGCCGTCCTTCTTTGAGATCATCACGCGGAGTGACGATTTTATACCAAGGTTTCAGTGCCATTCTCCCACACCATCAAGGTATAATGTATTCTCCTCGCACATTAGAATAAGTTAATGGAAATAATTTGAAGGATGTATCTTCATGCCTCATGTGTATTTTAGTGAGCGAGAAAATGGACCATGTCCGCGTGTTGTGGAAGAAATATCTTTACCCGTGTGGAAAGGTCTTCATGCAGTAATTTTCAAGTGGTACCTTGAAAGTGCATTATGTGGGACGGATCACGGTGGCCAAAATGAGCAATTCCACAATTTACTTGCTGCAGAAATTCCGACGTTCACATTCTCATTTAGCGCGAATGATAAACCTTCAACCCATGTCATTTTCGATTTAATTGAATTTACCTACAAAAATGTATTATCTACTACAAAAGATCACTATGAATTGTATCAAAAATATCCTTATGAATCTCATCGAGAGATCGGCCGAGATTCGTTTAGGGATGATATTAACCTGATTTTCAAACGAAATGGAATTATTTACGAGTTGACCGTAGACGGATCAATAGAACGGTTAGTACCTCAAGAGTTTCAGGGACTAATGCAACAAACAGAATTTCACACGGGCGACACCGATCTTGATAATTTACTTAACGATGCACGTACGAAATTCCGTGACCCTGAACTGATTACTCGAAAGGATGCCTTAGAAAAGCTGTGGGATGCCTGGGAGCGATTGAAAACAATAGAACCGGGTAATAAAAGAACCTCAATAACGACACTCCTTGAAAAAACTTCACCCGAGATAAATTTTCGTCAGAGACTTGATAGCGAAGCAACTGAACTTACTGATATTGGCAATAAATATCGAATTCGACATCATGAAATGGATAAAATTCCGATAGGATCAAGCGAGCACGTGGATTATTTATTCTACAGGATGTTCTCTCTGATTTATCTCATTCTCAAGTCAACAAACCGGGTAAAATAAATATTTTTATGCGTTTTTTTTAGAATGTCCGTGGTAGAACCGACGGCGGCATCCGGTTTCTTGGGTGGGAGAACTGGAGTTCCTGGTAAAAATCCGATCGCAGGACATCGAATAGGGGGCCGTTACCTTTGGTGTGTTCACCAATCTCTCTTACCAGAATCTCGAAATGCTGCTTTAATTTTTCAGCATCATCACTGTCAATGGCCTGTCTACGAATGAAATTTAAGGGGGATGGTAAGGCCCCGGGATTAAGTCCGGCAAAACAAATCGGGATAATCTTCCGGTCGAGAATTGTTGCTGCACCTGCTTCAAAATGGATCCATTTCCGTTCAACGGAATCAGGTGAGCAAAGGATTATCATGCAATCGCACTGTCTGATTCCGTCAATGATTGAAGCAAACCAATCCTGACCTGGAGCGATGTTTTCGGGATCTCCCGAAATAAATACTGATATTTCATCAGAAAAGATGCTAGTGAGGAATTCTTTTAATTTTTTGGCAACAGCCTCGTTTTCATGTATATGGGAGATAAAAATGGAATACTTTTTTTCAGTATCATTTTCCAGGAATTGACCTTGTTGAGGGAGTTCGGTTTTGATAATTTGCCGACCGAGTTGAGTCACTACGAAATGATTGCTACTAGTGTATCGTATGTATCCTTTACCCAGAAATATCCCAATAAGGTTTATTGTCTGCTGGTCAGTGAAACCAAAGTGGCTCCCGAGTTGAATAAGATCGTATCCGAATTTTATGGCGCCTTCTTCACGTGTTTCGTCATCCAGCACCTTTAAAAATTCAATTGTTTTCTGTTGAAATTGTGGGGACTCCTCATCCATTGCTCACAACCCCAGTCCCTTCTTTCTCGCGAGCACACCGTCAACCCACCGCTTCTCTTCACACGACTTCGGGTACAATGCCGACAGTGCCTGTGCCAGCCGCCAGAACCGGGGATCTTTGCCGGCCCCGTTATCGACAAGGAATGTCTTGAGGGCATCGCTCCGTCCGGCACCGAATAGGAGCATGCTCTGATGAACACTGTCAAGCACGGTTTTCCCGAGCACGAGATCGAAATCTCCCTCCATCGAGGCTTTTGCTGAAAGGACTGCCTCATCAGCTCCGTCACCGGTTGATTCGCCGAGTGTCAATTGCTTGCCTTTCCTCTTCGCAACTACAGGGACTTTTGTAACACCCTGTTTCCCGAAGAGGAACTGTGCCCGCTCCGAGACCGGCAGGAGCCGGGCGGTATCGCCCTTGACATCAACCAGTGTCTTCATCTCATCCGGATGAGCCCCGAGCCCTTGGGCGATTTTACGAGCTGTATCGTAATCAAGGATAAACCCGCTTTTTACCCCGCTCTTCTTTCCGGTGCTCTTCTCATCATCATCAACGGTGTCATCATCGTCTTGTTCTGATGTTGCCACCCCGTTTATTTCCCCACTGTTTGCAAAGAGTGTCCAGAGCCACATCGCGGTGAGCCGGGCATCCTCTTCAAACCCGCTCGTATCGACATCTTTGAAGATAACCGTGAGTGCTTCCCGTGCGACCGTTTCCCAGACTTTCTCCAGATATTCGTGGAGCAACACCTGTTCCCCATTTGGCTTCTCCACTCGGGAATATCGAGAATAAATTTCGAGTGCGGGACCGAGACAGGCAAAAATCGCATCGGCACCGACAACGCTCTCCGCCGCGAGCCTGGGCATCCATTCATGAATTCGGATCGGTAGTTCGTGGAGTACATCCCGCCAGTCGCCCACATCATCGGTACGAACGGAGCCATCGGGATTCTCGCGTGGACGGCAGACAATGTGGATGGATGATGCGAGCACTGATCGATTCTGTGCCAATACACGGGATGCCATTTCAGTATCAATTGGCCAAGAACCTGTGATAACCCACCCGGATTCAACAAGTGATTGAAGGAGTGTTTCCCACCCGGCTGTTGATGTGTTAGCAAAAACAATAATTCCAATTCCATCCGGGCAAAGTATTCGGCGACCTTCGCTCATCGCCAGCTGCATTTTAGATTCGTAGAATTGTCTGTTTTTACCCTCTTCGGCAAATTCATGTCCCGGTGATTGGACGATGATCTCATCCGTTTTCGGAGTTAATGTTTCATGGAAAAGATCTGGATGAACCTTTCCAAGACTCCTATGGAGCCACACATAAAAAAAATCCGATAAATCTGCATATTGAACCGAATAGTAATATGGAGGATCTGTAATAAACCCTTGAACAGAGTCGGTTTTTAATGGATGATTTATTGCTGACGCAACTTCAGCACGTCCGTTCCCACTCAAATTATTTTTTTCAATGACCTGTACAATCCAATTAATTGCCCCATCCCAATAACCATCCCCAGAAAAAGGACTAATCTCTCCAAAATCCCAAAGCATTGGAATTGCTTGACGTGCAAAAACGCCATCAACAACTTCTCTTCCCGAATGCCATTTTGACAGTGAAGTAAATTGGTTTGCACATCTATCAATAGCAAGTGCCAAACAAGTTTGAATAGCAGTTATCTCGCTCTTATTTTTTTTGGATACGTTAGGATCTTTGTAAGAATTTACCAACCGTACAAATGTTGATAAGGCTAAAAGTTGTCTGCATGTGAAATAATCTCCCCAAGTCGTCATCCCATATATCGGACCGCGATTAACAAAGGTATGATACTGTGTAGTAGGCTCATCTGGAACCAGACTTAACTCCCCTGTCCACTCCCGCTTTCGCCGTTCCAGTTCTTCCTTCGCTTTCTGCACCGCATCGAGATCCCGCTGCGTTGGCAACCGGTAGAAACGCCCCTGCTCTGTGGATTTTGTCGTAACAACGCAGAACATTCGGGCATCGTTAGCCCCACCATGACGGATTTTAAGCTGTTTCCGCACAGACGCAACCGGCGTTGTATACCCACAACAGGGACATGTTGCCGAGCCTCGCTTCACTGTGCCATCCTTCACATCTGCTGCCTTCGCGTCATGGATGATTTCAAAGTCAACCCGTTTCTCCACATCTTTTGGGATTAGCCGGAGTGCAACAGGGCGATTTGTTTTTTTTGCCAGCCAAAGCGAACGGATGAGTGGCACTTCTGCCCCGCAACCAGGCCCCTCACAGGTAATCGTTCTTGCCCAGAGATATGCAATCGGTGTCGCACCCCCCGTGTCTTTCGGGTAATATTTTCCCAGATCCTTCTCTGCTTCTTCCTTTACCCATTGACCCCACTTTCGCACCTCTTCTGGGAGAATTTGTCCGTGCTTTGGAATATATTCGAGTACGACCTTGTTGAGTAGCACCGCAACGGGATTAAGATCGCTTGCATATGCATCGGCTCCAACGCGTAATGCTTCGAGAGGGATCGAACCCCCACCGGCGAATGGGTCTACTATGAGTGGGTGGGTACTGGGCTTACCTCCTAAAGCTTCATGCGCTGATTGTGTCAATGCCCGTGCCGTATCCAGATAACGTGACTTTGTTGAGTTGTCCCAGTTTGAAAATTCTGCAATGAAGTCGAGAAGTGCAGTGCGGAGTGCCAGCGGATCATTAATGGTCCGGGACTCTGTATCCATTTGGTTCCAGAACTCAGTCATCTGTCTTTTGGCTTCTTCCTTGAAGGATTCCGGACAGAGTGGATCGGCCGGGTCCGGCCAGAGTGCTGCACAGATCACCGCCCGGCATGCTGCGAGGGGACGGCGAGCCCACCAGATATGCAGCGTCGAGATGTGGCCGTGACGGATGGATTTCTCCCGGCGGGCATGCTCGCTGATCTTCTTGATCGGGAGATCCACTTCGATGAGGCGTTTGGGATAGGAGGGGGTTGACATGAGATCACCGATTGAGGGTATCGAGAAAATAATAATCGCGTTGTCTCTATCGAGAATTGCTTTTGAAAAAGGATAAGGGTTGCCTAATGATCGCTTACGGTCGTGTTGGTCCTGGTGGTGGGGGTAATGGCTGTGGCTGTTGTGGCGGCTGTTGAGGAGGCGGAGGCTGCTGGACAATTTGAGCTTGCATTGCCTGAATCTTCACAAAAGCACGACCATTCTGGTTCTCAATAATTTTANNGAATGGTAGACCGATAACACCAGATCCTGGAACTTCTGGTCGGATTCCAAATCCTCGACAACTAATCCTAATATGCGGGCCTCATCCCTGCTGATATGATGACTGTGGCTTTTGAATCTTGTGTGGTCGGAAAGCGCGTCGGCAATCTTACGTGCCTGTGCTCCTCCTTCAGTACCGGAGAACATGTACTGTTCGAGCCATTCCGTTACGTATTTTTTTGATAGATCGATGGCGTTTTTGCTCTGGATAAGAAGGGCCGGGCCATATTGACTCAGGATCGGCAGCCACGCACCCATCTTCTGGGGATCTTTACAATCCTCCCGTGCCATCTCGAATTGGTCGAGTATTGCCTGGGCGGGAACTGACATCATTCCGAATTGGGTTTGCAAAATGAATTGAGGATCGATTGGGCCGATGAATGAGTGTCGTCCCATAACGATCTTGTTTGAAGCACAACAAATCATTGTGGCAGCCGACATTGCCTCTTGTGGTATGATCACACGGATGTCGGAGAATTTTGAGCGGAGATATGAAACAATTGCCGCCGCAGCTTCTGGGGATCCACCTGGACTATGTAAGATAAGGTCGAGACTCGGACCCTTAAGACCGTGAATAACCTCCATAAGTCCTTGGATATCTTCGTCATTAATCGAGACGCCGTAGGGATCCTTTCCAGGTTGCATCCAATTTGTTGCGTAAAGAATACAATTACGGGTAGTATGACTTGAGAGCTGGACAATATATTTTCGTCGGACTAGATCAAAAATAGCGGATTGATGTTGGGGGATTCCTTGGTTGAGCTCTTGTAATATCTCACCCCAAGTCGGCATAATATCACGAGGTATGCGTGCTCACAGTCAAGTGTGCCCGATTATTTCTTCCTTCAACATATGCCCTGCTCTGCTCCATGACCTCGTCATAACGCCCGTAGACCATCATCAGTTCAGAAATACCTGGTTGAGCTTGCGCCCTCTTTATGATGTCTTCGATATCTTTTGGTAAAGTTGCATCTGCCATGGGGTACCCTCTTATCTTCAATTAGGTTATCATATGATTGAGATTTATTAAAGTTTGCTGCATTTAGATCTGGTGGCAGGGATCACGAAATCGCTCCCTATTGCAGGATAATAATATTGGGTTTTTTCGCAATAAAATCTCCTTATGAATCACTGTTTTGCCCCCAGAATTTTATCCGCTCCGATATGATAATGCTCAATCTTAACCAACGGCTGCCATCCGAGTCGGGCTGGATCCTGTACAACATTGATTTCAGGAGTTGAGGCACAATTGAATACCACATAGAGCCAGTAATCGTTTTTCAAACGGCCAGCGGTCTTGTATTCATTGGATGAAAGAGCAACCTCACCAATCGATGCCCGTCCTTTCACTTCAATAAACCGCACTTCTATTGCAGTGTTGGGATCTTCAGGGTGGGGCTTGCGGGAGATGAGATCGAATCCCCGGTCCTCTGTCTCCACGCTCTGAACCTTCCAACCTCTCGCTTCCTCCTGCTGGATAACGGTCTGTACGGCTATCCGTTCTATCTCGTCATCTCTGACCATCATTACCATGCCGGGGGATTTTCGCTCTGGATGGGGGAACACCCATGCCCGACCAAGATGCCGGATCTCACCGATACTACATGTCCGTTCCTGCTCCAGTTCTTTTCTTCTCCGGTCAAGCCGGTTGTTCAGCTCATCAAGCCGGTCCTGCGTCGTCTTGATATTTGCAGGAAGTAAGGAATCGGACACCCCACTCTGCTGCCGCGCAAAGAGATCAATCAACCGGGTATTCTGACGATTGATTAATTCCTTTAAGCTGATCTCGATGTGTCGCTCAATGGTTGCTGTCTGTCTCAGCCGTTCCTGTCTCACTTCATTCAGGAACAACTGGAGACTACTATCAATAAGGTATGATTCAATCTGAGCGGGCTGGGGCATAGTTATGATATCTGGTACATCCGTTCCGGTTTCTGCGGGTTGAATATCTAGGAACATAGTGGGCTGACGGACGTTCATCAACCCACCTTGGAACGTTTCAACAACAAAAAGGCGTTGGTGAATACTATTACCAAGGCCATCTCTCACAGATGCAGAGAATACGTCAAGCAGAGCGGGCACAGTCCGGTTCAAATCGTAATAAACCGCTCCCTCCCGGAGATCCTTCTGGACTTGTTCCTGGAGATCCTCGCGGATACATTCGAACAGTGGATGACCGGGTGTCACCCATTCGACAGTACTATCCTTTTTCAGGATATCTTTGCTAAAGGCAATCTTCTGGTACTCTTTTCCCAGCGTTCCGTACCGGGGTTCCAGCCTCTCGCCCACAATCTGCAGGCTTCTGGGAATTTTCCCCAACCGATACATATGCGAACCGTGGGAAGTCTCCTTGGGAACAACTCCGCATACTGCTCCTGACTGGATGAAGAAGTCCTCGATAACCTCTGGAACAAGCCGGCGCTCTTTAGCCTCTTCACGTTTCCCGACAATAACACTCAGGTTCAGTTCGCGTTTTGCCAGTCCTTCAAGTGCTGAATCNNTTGAACCGCTGCGTATCCACGACCTCCACAATCCGATCAAGGATCATATCGGGACGCAGGTTCTGAGAGTACATGTCCCGCAGCATCTTTTCTAGTGAGTTTGCCGGGAAAATATCCCCGAGAACGTTAAAAATCTTCCCGGTACGACCGGGATCGAGGTCGTCCTCAATCTGCCGTATCCGATCAAACAAGGTCTGAAGAACTCTCCCCTCCCGGGTGTTAGTTGCAACAAAATTGAAGATCAGGCAATCTTTGTCCTGCCCGTACCGGTGGATACGTCCCANNACCAGCAGAACTGGAGGTTGATACCTTCCCCGGCTGCCTCCGTCGCGACCATGATCTGGCAGGTCTCCCGGAAATCCTTCTCTGCACAGAGGCGGGTCCCGGGTTCATTGCGGTTCCCGACTTTCATGCCTCCATGTATCTGGGTAACGTTGAGACCCCATGCCCGTAACTTTTCGACGAGGTAATCGAGCGTATCCTTATGCTCCGTGAAGATAAGCAGTTTCATTGAGGGATCTTTGAAGATCCCTTGCGTGGTTATTGCTTCACGCAGTTTGGTCAGTTTAGTCTCGATCTCCTTGCTCTCAAGGACCTTGGCCTGGCCGATAAGGAGGCCCAGTGTGGTAATCTCACTCCGTAAGTCAGCGGGATTGTACGAGATTACAGCATTTTCCAGTTCTGCAAGAACCTCTTGTTGCTCTTCATCGGTGAGATCGTAATAATCCTCGGGGACTCTCTTCTCAATCTGCTTTTTCCGGTACGCCTCTGGATCTTTGAGAATGATTTCCCTTTTTTCTTTCATCCGCTCCAGACTGCGTCTCACGGCATACATGCTGGATGCAAACCGCCGCTGCAACATTGCCATGGTGAATCCGAGTGCCCTTCCTCGGATGGAATTATCGGCTGCCGCCTTGATCGACTGGTCTTCAACAAACCGCGTAAGCCCATCGTAAAATTCGAGTTCCTCATCATTGATCTCAAACCCGATTGTCCGGACATTTCGTTTAGTAAACAGACTGATTGTTTTCCCGGTTTCTGGATCTGGGAAAGAGACGAGAGCTTCTTTGACACGGCGAAGGTAAAACGGAGCGCTTCGGTTCTCGATAGCTTTCTCCAGGCTCTTTATATCTCCGTACACATCCTTGTCAAGCAGTTCGAGAAACAATCGGAAATTATCAGGATCGCCCTTATGGGGCGTTGCGGTCATAAGCAGAAAATGATCCGTCATCTCCGACAAGTGTTCGCCCAATTGATAAGCCAGCGTCTTCTTATCTTCATTATAAGCACTCATCTTGTGCGCTTCATCAACGATGATGAGATCCCAGTGGCTCCGCAAGAGACTCTGATTCGCATCTTCAATGCGGGAGACCCATGAAATCGATGTCACGGCCTGATCATACTGTTGCCAGGGATTCTGGCCATACATCGAGCGAAGATCCTCGGCATTGACAATTTTGAAGGACTCGCGGAATTTTTCATGCATCTCACGTTGCCATTGGAACGTGAGGTTAGCCGGTGTCACTAAAAGAATTCGTTTTATCAGGCCCCGTATTTTTAATTCTTTAATCAGAAGCCCGGCCATGATGGTTTTCCCGGCACCGGGGTCATCGGCCAGAAGAAACCGTATGCGGGGGAGATTCAGAAAATAATCATACACCGCTTCAAGCTGGTGAGGGAGAGGATCGATACGAGCAATGGAGAGGGTGAAATAAGGGTCGTATTCGTATGCAAGTCCCAGACGTATCGCCTCAATCCCGAGACGGAACTTTCGGGCATCTCCGGTAAATGAATCCTGTTCTCCCAAAAAAACCAGAGACGGTAATTGATCATAAGAAAGAGTCCTACGATGAACCGATTTTGTTTGAAGACCTTCCCCGATAATCTCAATCGACTTATTCCCTTTGGGTATCGTGGTAATAATCTGGATGGGTTCCGGAAAAAGGGGCCCTTCCAGACAGGTATTTGGTTTAAGTTTATTGAGCAAATCCCGGATGCCGGTATTCTGATTAGATTCTGTCGTTTATTCCCCTCCGATTATTAATCATGGTTTTTCAATCGAAAAAGGTTTAGGAATTCGATTTTGAAAAAGATATCATCCCTTCAGCAAAACCTAAGCCCCC
>DADR01000009.1:14733-15749 GCA_002495055.1 Methanoregula sp. UBA247
GTGTAGCGTATATGACTGCCGGTGAAAGCCACCCCGCTGTCGAGAAGACCAAGGAGGCCTACACCGCGAAGATGGTCTACCAGGACGCACTGGCCAAGACTGTCGGCACGGGCAACCACAAGTTCAACACGCTTGCCGGTTTCAACGCTGGCGTGACTGCGCTGCTTGCCGCTGCTGCGGTCACCACGGCCCACGGCGGCACTGTGGTCCATGATGTCGGGGGCGATGCCTTCAGCGCAACCCTCAGGTGCCATGATGCGAACGGCGAGCTCTACATGGTGAACTTCAGCCGCGACCGGGTCACCATCACCTCCTACGAGGATGATGCAATCCGCACGAATGTGGAGACCTGGGCGGACACTGTGGCAGCTCTCGCCTAGACCCGCCTGACGAAACGACCCGGAGGGGAGGAGACCTCCGGTCCCCTCTCTTTTTGGTTCTCTCGTCATTCATGGAGGACCGTTATGGAAACGGAAATTCTCGGGATAGTGCTTGCCACGGTGCTTCCGCTCTATCCCATGCTGTTTGCCATCTATCAGAAGATCGGCAAATACGATGAGATCGTCGAGGAGTTCAAGAAACTCCGGGACGAGCACGAATGCTACAAGGAGGAGTATCATGGTTTATGAGAACGTGCAGCCGGTCGCGGTTGTGACCGGCCTGTATCGTGGAAAGTTCGGCGGCCTGGAGCTGCTAACACCGGATAAGCCGCTCACCCGCGACGAGGTGCGGCGCAATCCTATCTTCTATGAGCTGGACCTGCATCCGGAGCAGGATGATGAGAACCTGATCATAGATGTGATCTACGACAACATGTCACCCATGCGCCTGCAGGACCTGCACCGGGGAACGGATATCCCGCGTGGTGTCCGGTTCTGGCCGGACTGGTTCGACATCCCGCCGTATGCAGAGATGCGGGACGTAGACGGACGGCGGGTGTATCCCCGGGCCCCGGGCATTCACACGGTCCAGATCCGCACGGGCCGGCGCAAGTTTGCCCAGATGGGCCGGGTCCG
>DADR01000067.1 GCA_002495055.1 Methanoregula sp. UBA247
GATGCGGTGAGCACTTTCGGTAATGTTGAAGATACGTGGGATGTCCAATGCACACACTCCTTTTACTAAGTTGTGTAATAACTGGGATATACCTTAGTGACGGTAAGAGATAAGAGTTTTAAATATCATACCACAACCTCAACGTTTCAAATTGTTGCTTTGGTGTTCTGTAATTAAACCTGAACTCATTTTGCGAGTAATCACCGGCATAAGCGTTGAGTTTTAAGTGTCTTCAACAACGACAGAATAAACTTTGCCACCTCGCTTTAAGATACCAGATACAGCTACTTCCCAGCCGATAAAAATGCCGGTAAACCGGGACGGCACCCCAGCCGGTCCTGGGGCAGGGAAAGGCCTGGTTACCCGCTGTCGTTAATCTGGTCTGCCAGCTCCTCGCTCGCCCAGTCTTTCAGCGACATAAGGAGCGGGATGACGGTCTGCCCCCGCACCGTCAGGGCATAATCGACGCGGGGAGGCATGCCGGGATACTCCGTACGGGAGACCAGGCAATCGTTTTCAAGAGCCCTGAGCTGCCGGGTGAGCATTTTCTGGGAGATCGCCGGCAGTTTCTCCTGGATTGCCCCGAAACGGAGCGGGGCGTCCTTGATCTTCCAGAGAATATGCGGTTTCCATTTCCCGCCGATCACGTCCATTGCCGCCTCGATCGGACAGATGTACTTCCGTTTTTTTGGCATATACCGGTATTCCGGGCGCCGATACATTAACGATTGCGTTTTTGTTTTCCCGGTCGGGTTTTTACAGGAAAGGTAACGGTGTATCGGGAGCGATTCCTAAACAGACTGCAGGGCGGTTATACCTCCCCAATCCGCGCCCTGTTCTTTCTGAACCACTCTTCAGGGCCCTGAATTTCCATTATTTCCAAAAATCTCCAGGTATCATTTTCGCTATACTGGTTCTACTGGGCAAAACTGAATTTATTCCATAACTTATGATCTCTTTTCCCTCAGCCTCCAAATTCCAGCGGTCACAATTCGCAAAAACGCGGAATCCGGGCCGGAATAATAGGCAGGTCTCCGGCAGGAATTGGTACAGTCGTATTTAGCGATGTTCCATGGATGAGGGGAAGGGAGGGATGTGGTTTTGGATATTGGCAGTTCCTGATGGTAGGATTTTCCCCATAAACGAAAATCAGATTTCCACAATTTCCCAGGTTCCCTCGTTGACAAAACAGTTGTAGGCGTTGCTATTTATCGTGAGATGGGGGCGGGACAAGACCGTCCCCTCGGTTCTCCGCGATGAGATCACTGCGGCGTTCTAACGGGAGCGGCGGCATTCATCGCTCATTGATACAGAATGGCAACAAGAATAATCAAAAGAACAATATTTTTTTTTGAGATCTCCGGACAAACCGTGTTTCAAATGTTGTTTCAAAATCCGTTTCCTGAGGATGATCTTAAATATTTCTCGTCAGATAGGGAGGAGTGGAGATGACAGAATATGGTAAGAATAAGCCAGAAGATCGTTCCTTTTTTATGGCTGGAAAAAGACGCCGATAAAGCAGCTGAGTTTTATGTTTCGGTATTCAAGAATTCCAGGATTCTTAGTACCTCCTACTACCCCAAAGCTGCTGAAGAAGTCTCCGGTCAGAAAAACGGATCAGTTATGGCTGTCAGGTTTTCCCTGGAAGGACAGGAATTTATGGTCCTCAATGGCGGGCCAGCGTTCAAACTGAGCGAAGCGATTTCCTTCATGGTTTTTTGTGATACCCAGGAAGAGATAGATTATTTCTGGAATAAACTGTCTTTTTTCCCGGAAGCCGAGCAGTGCGGCTGGCTGAAAGATAAATTTGGCCTTAGCTGGCAGATAGTCCCGACAATTCTTGATTCGATGACAACCGACAAGGATACCCAAAAAGTGGAAAGAGTGACGGCGGCATTCCTCAAGATGAAGAAATTTGACATCAACGCATTAAAAAAAGCGTACGAAGGATAGCCTGTTTCATTTTTGCAGATCTTCCGGAATATCACAATCAAAAAAATTCATTTCGCCGGTCTCACAACAGCCGCCCCAAGTCCCAAGATAATCCGGGGGATAGAACTCTCCTTGTATGAGCGGGTACTGGATATCGGGTTCTTGGAGAAGTCCTTCCGTGAATTCCGGTAATCCGTAAACGAAAAACGAAGATCAGATCTCCACAATTTCCCCGGTTTCCCCATAGACAAAACAATTGTACGCGATACCGTTCATCGTGAACCGGGGACGGGACCGTACAGTACCATCGGTGCTCCATGATGAGATAACTGCAGTGGTTTCAAGATACCTGCGCCCATCTGAAGCACCGGCAAGGACAGGACGATCGCTCGCGCTTAAACCGCCATAGTTGTCGATGAGCAGGATAGTTTTTTCAGATACGCCGGTTTGAGCATTGATGCGATATCCCAGTTTGTCATTGTAGAGGTATACAATGCCGCTGTCTATAGTCGCAATGACGGTATCGTCCGGAAACATCATACTGCGGAGGACCCGGTTATCGCTCCTGTTCACGATATAGACGGTGCTTGGGTACGGCGCCTTTGTACGATCAATCATCGCGACCACTGCAGTGTATTCATCACCCGCGACAAGCACACCGGTCCCGATGCGCGGAAGGTAAAAAGCAGGCGCAGAAGAAGGATGAGGGCTGCCGGAAAAACCGTTGCAGGACTCAGGCAGCCTCACGCTCGTGCGATCGAAGTGAGGCAGGACCGCGTAGGTAATGAAAAACAATACGAGCACGGCGCCGAATACAGCACAACCTGAAATGAGAAATGCCCGGTATTTGTATTCGCGGGATTGGACAGCGCCTGTTGCTCCGGCGATAAGCGGACCGCCCAGGAAACCCAGGGCAGCAAACGGGTAAAACAGGGAACCCGGTTCATGGAGCAGGATAATGTACACCATGCCCGCTATAACACTGAACAGTGTGCCGAGGATGATACTTGTAGCTAAAGGCGCATTTTGCATTACTTTCATTATACCTGCCCGGAAGAAAATCTTCACGATAAGAAATTGCAGGGACCAAAGGAGGCTGCAGGTAACCAGAAACAGACAAAAGATAGATGCCTCCGGAATACCAGATGGGAATTATTCAAAGAAGGGTGATTATATGGCTGAAATCTCGATCAAAGAAGCGGGACAACGGCTCGCGACCGCATTCCACCTTGCGGCGCGGCCGCTTGCAGTGTACGGCTCGGAGACTATACCAGCTGGCATCGCCCACCTTCCCGAGGTGAACCGGTGCCTTGCGGTTTCGTTGTACCGGATGGCATCCCGGAGGGAGTCTCCCGCGATCTACGTGGGACCGGACTCAAAAGAGGGCTGCTGTGTCGGCGGCCTTGCCCATACCGGGTTCCACCCTGAGCCGGATGACATCAAGTGGTTTGTCTCAACCGGGAAGAGTGATGTCCGTGGCGGGGCAGCGGAATACCTGAAATCCGGGCCGGAGGTTGTCGAAGCCTGCTTCAGGGCGCTCGGGAAGGTCACACCTCCAGGCAAATATCTCGTCGTCCAGGCATGCGAGGCACTCCCCGACCCGGAACCTGAAATCCGATCCATCTGCTGTTTTGGTACCGCTGAACAGATAAGGAACATGGCAGCACTCGTCCATTTCAACCGGACTGACCCGTTCACACCCGTAATCGTGCCGTGGGGACCGTCATGCTCGACGTTCATCACCTACCCTGCCGGGATGACGGGAAAAGCGCCGAAGAACACCGCATTCATGGGCCCGCAGGACCCGACCCAGAATCACACTCTTCCCCCGGATATGATGGCGATAGGCATTCCCGCAACAGTAGCCGGAGAAATGGCGGCACACCTGGATGCGTCATTTATCATAAAAAGGCCAAACGTGGCATTTCCCCGCAGGAAGACGGAAGTGCAGCCCGGCATTAGGGAATCGTGATCCCGGTGTCGCCTCCAAAAGATCCCTGCGGAATAATGTGCCAGCTCCGGATCATTGCCCGGGACGCGGCCATCACAGTCGCTTCAATCCAAGCACGGGAAGTGGCGGTTCTTCCGGGCGACACCATCCACGCTAGTCGAGATCGACCGTTCAGGGAAACCGATCGTGTCGGGACAGACACTCGTCTGAACCCCGGAATTTTTTTCAATAACTCACGAATCACCGGTCAGCTTTTCGTTTACCGAAGTTTTTTTGGTTGGCACAATGATACAGGTATTTTTAAGAAGGAAAAAAGCCAACCGGAACCAGTCAAACGCGACGTGAGGTAAATTATATGCCAACGAGTAAGAAACAATTGACGAAACTGAACCAGGCAAAGAAGGTCAAGGCAGAAGAGCTCTCGAAGCAAGCGGCTGCAGGTAGCGATAGCGCCAAGAAGAAGCTCAAGAAGCTCGAGAAAAAGCTCAAGTGAACTGCCTCGCTCATTTTTTTAAATACCACACTGTTGACGGTGAATTATTTAAAAGGCACAATGATCAAAGCCCGTCCAGGGTGTCGGAACGGATAATCCGGATCGGGTCTGTGAATCAGAGGACGTTTCTCCCGCTGATCATCGATTGGCCGTTCATCGCTCACTTTTTAGGAACTTTACCTTCATGTATGCTTACCAGATCCTGCAGTTGTTCCGGCCTTTTTAAGAGTTTATCCGGGAACGCTTCCTGCAACTCCCTTTTACTGCCATGACCCCAGAGAACACCCACAGAGGCGATACCATTCGCACGGGCGGCATGAATATCCACAGCGCGATCCCCAATCATGACGGCATTCCTGCCAATTGTTTTATTTTTTAACAGAGAACGAAGTTGTTCTTCTTTTTTTATTCCGATATCCCCTCCACTGATATATGAAAAATATTCGCGTAAATGAAATAACTCCAGTATTTTTTCTGCAAAATCAAGACGTTTGGATGTGCAGAGACCCAGAGGGGTATCCTGTTTGTAAAGATGATGGATAGCATCAGGAATTCCCGGATACAGCGTATTTTCCGCATATCCAATCTCGCTGTATCGTTCACGGAATTTAGCCACCATATCTGCTAGGAGTACATCCGATGGTGAACCCGTTATCTGCCTGAAGGTGAGGTCAAGCGGAAGTCCAATGAATGGGGAAACTTCACGTACGGCCAATTCAGGAAATCCAAAGGCATTCAGGGAATAATTCAGGCAGCGGCCGATGCCTAATGCCGGATCGCTGATTGTCCCGTCCAGGTCAAAGACAAGAAAATTTCCTGATTGTATGAAATAGTTTCTTTGTGTCAATGAACAACTCCTTCTCAAGCAGAATCTGCCTGTTAAAAGTCATGTTCAACATACGGTGCAGGTTTTAAAAATTACCTGTTCATCCCGTATAAATATGACATGCTTCTGAGCAGCACCCTTCTTTTTGAGATTCAAGAATATTATGTACGTTATTGTCGGATCTTCAGGTTAAACATGCCTCCATGATTAATACTGTAGGTTATAAACTAACCGATAGTTATAATTTAACCAAGAGCTAGTATTGAGTACTGAGACTGCCTCCTGGCAGATTCCAGGATATGACGCCTCTAAAGAGGAGGGGATGATTCCATGGTTACATTGACACAGGAAATCAAAGAATCGTTACGAGGAACGAAGACCGCTTTCCTTGCAACATCGTCAAAAAAAGGCATTCCCAATGTTGTGCCGATCGCGGCGTTCAAAGTACTGGATGACGGGACGATGCTCATCTCTGATCAGTTCTTCAACAAAACGCTGCAGAACATGAAGGAGAACCCGCAGATCGCCCTGTCGTGGTGGGGGGACAAAGGCGGTTTCCAGATCAAGGGTACAGTCACGATCCACACAGATGATGAGATCTTCAGAAATGACGTTGCCTGGATGAAGGAGAGCTGGCCAAATTTTGTGCCCAAGTCTGCAGTGCTCGTGAAGATCAGTGGTGTATACATCGTTAAACCTGGCCCCGAGCCGGGAAAGAAGATCCTGTAATCCGGAGGTTGAAAGTTTCCGGCTACCATCCTTCATTTCCTGCTTAACAGCGACATAACCGTGCCGGGAATCCCGGTAATCGGCTTTTGTCGGGATATTGGAGACGTACTCAAAAAGGAATAACTGGGGCAAAAGAAGTCGGAAAGAACATGGCCTGGCTGCTTTAAGACAATCGCATCTGCAAATTGGACAATAAAAGGAAGATTCGGAAAAATCCGGCGACTTCAAGGGAGGACATCTCATGAAAATACAATCACTAAAACTCGTTTATTTTTCACCTACGGGGACAACAAAAAAAGTTGTTCAGGGAATTGCACGCGGAATACATCCCGGCACCGT
Source organism: Methanoregula sp. UBA247 (assembly GCA_002495055.1). Lineage (GTDB taxonomy): Archaea > Halobacteriota > Methanomicrobia > Methanomicrobiales > Methanospirillaceae > Methanoregula. Next base: position 6,271 of record DADR01000067.1, read on the forward strand.
GGAAGAACTGGATATTACCCGGCCGGGTGCGAGAATGCAACCACTAACTACATCGGAAAAAGAATTACTCATTATCGGGGTGCCGGTATATATGGGAAGAGTGCCGGCACTATTAACTGAATGGCTGCATGCGATTAGAGCCCAAAATACACCTGCGGCTGGTGTTGTTGTCTATGGCAATCGCTTGTATGACGATGCCCTGTTTGAGCTGAACGATATTTTAAAACAGTGTGGATGTAAACCGATCGCCGGTGCAGCATATATCGGGGAACACTCCTTCTCGAACTCCGAAACACCAACTGCAGAGGGTCGTCCTGATACACGTGATCTGAAACACGCTGAATTGTTCGGGCAAAAAATACAAAAAAAACTCCAGTCTGTTTCATCAGCCGGCCAGATCTCTGATATAACAATACCCGGCTGTCATCCCTACCGGGGTGATTCGAAACTGTGGACGGTTGATTTTATTGCGGTCGGTAATGAGTGTGTCCAGTGTGGGATTTGTGCAGAGGGATGCCCGGTCGGTGCCATCGATCCGGAAAACAGTAGAGCGATTGACACGGAAACATGCATCACGTGTTGTGCCTGCATCAGGCACTGTCCCCGGCACGCAAGAACAATGAAATCCGGCCTGGTCAGGGACGCTTCGTTGCGTTTAAGTACACTGTATAAAGAGCGAAAGGAGCCTGAATTCTTTGTATGAATCGTGATGAGCGAAAAGAAGACATACCACGAACTTAACCCAGGGAAGAATTATTCACTTCTCAAATCAGGTTACATGACAGATCAAAAGTATTCGTGAGGATTAACGCCATGGGTATCACCGAACGAAAGATACGAGAGAAGGAACAGCGAAAGACCGGGATCATCGACGCAGCTGAGCGACTCTTTTTTTCCCGCCAATACGATGACGTCTCCATGGACGAGATCGCCAATGAGGTCGAGCTGAACAAGGCCACACTCTATCTCTATTTTAAAAATAAGGAGGCACTTTTTGCTGCCATTGTACTCCGGGGTATCCAGATCCTTAAAGAAAAATACACGGAATGCATGGAGAAACAAGTGCCGGGTGTTGTCAAGGTAGCCCTGCTGGGCCAGGCATATTACCGGTTTTCGCAGGAATTCCCGGATTATCTGCGACTGATCAAATTTTATGGGACTGAACGTTTTTCCAAAGAGAACCCGTGTACCGCGGAGATCGGAAAAGGGTATGGCACATGCCGGATGATCCTGCGGGATGCTGTCCAAGAGGGCATCGATGACGGCACGATCCGGCCTGATCTCGACCCGTGGCTGGTGTCGATGTACCTGATGATCTCCTTCATGGGCATCCTGTCCATGGAAGACAAGTGGAAACGGGTGATCGAGGCGGAAGGATTCAGCTACGAGCAGTTCTCCCGGGAATTTTTCCGGTTCATTGCCCCTGCACTCTCAACGGGGGAGACCCCTCACATCTTCTCCGATGATTTCATTTTTTGCTGGTAATTGAATAGATTCGTCTTCTCAGGTTTACGTTCGCCAGAGAAAAGAATAATTCAAGAGTGAAAAATTGTAAAAAATATCTATCACAAAATCGCCTCACCATCGGCATAGTGCACGAAGAAGCGTGAAAAATGCTGATTACCTTTGAATTTTTCAGGTTATTGTCCCTTGAGAAAAAACAGGATTATTTCTTCACTTTCCTGATGATGGTAAGGTCACCCAGTGTGGGGGTCAGTTTACTCTGCACCTTCTTTTCGGCCTCATTATCCTTGGCATCGATGAGTCGAATCTCAAGGACTTTTTCTAATTTTTTCCGTACATCTTCTTCAGGGATTAATTCACTGTTCTCAATTTTTTTGATAAGGTGTTCACGTTCCTTTATCTGCATGGCCAGATCTTTTGAAGAGAGTCCTTTATCCATCCGTGCTTTCCGTATGCGGGATGCATAATCTTCAACAATCTCTCCTTCCATGTAATCAAAGAGATCCCGTTTTCTCCGGTCAACGGGGACTACCGGTGTCGTAGTTCTCCCCGGACGAGGTGCTGCAGCACTCGGACGCACGAGATCCGTGCGCCGCATCTGCTGCACCTCGGTGCCGAATTTTTCGCACTTGGTGCATACCTGCAATTCGGCACCCTCTACCCGGACTAATTTCGCGGTGCCGCGAATCGTTTCTCCACACATTTCGCACTGCATATTCTCACAAACACTTTATATGCAGTTTCCCTATATAGCTAATTGAGAAACGAGATGGGAGATATCCTTCACCAGTCACCAGATCCTCAGACACCGGAAGAACTCTACCGGTTGTACCGCACGCTTACTGAGCAGCTTCGCGGACAATTGAGCCAGATAGAGAATGACAAGCACGATCTCGAAGTACAGATGCTTGAGCGGGTAGGAAACCTCGAATCCCGCAACCTGGAACTCCGTGAACAGTTACGGCAGGTAGAGGCAGACAAGCGGTATATCGAGACCCAGAAGATCCGGTATGAACGGGAAGTGAGGAAGCTCAAGAGTGAGAGCGAGCAGCTCCGTAGCCCCCCCCTGATTATTGGTACTATCACCGATGTTGTGGATGCGTCCCGGGTAATTGTCAGGAGCAGTGCGGGTCCGCGATTCATGGTACGAAGTTCCCCGACCATCAGTGCCGAGGAACTCAAACCTGGAGTCCGCTGCACGCTCAACCAGCAGTCGCTGGCTATCGTTGAGCTTCTCCCCACCAGCTTTGATTCGCAGATCTATGGTATGGAACTGGTGGATTCCCCGCAGGAAACCTATTCGGATATCGGGGGTCTGGAAGTCCAGATCAATGAAATACGAGAAGCCGTTGAACTTCCGTTGAAAAGTCCTGAACTTTTCATAAGGATCGGTGTTGATCCTCCAAAAGGTGTGTTGCTTCACGGACCTCCGGGAACAGGAAAGACATTGCTGGCAAAAGCCGTTGCACACGAGACCAATGCCCATTTCATGCGGGTCGTGGGATCTGAGCTTGTCCAGAAATATATCGGGGAAGGTGCACGACTTGTCCGGGAACTTTTCGATCTTGCCAAGAAGAAGTCCCCGACCATCATCTTCATCGATGAAATTGATGCCGTGGGTGCGTCCCGCACCGAAGCAAATACCTCCGGAGACCGGGAAGTGCAGAGGACGCTCATGCAGCTCCTGGCGGGTATGGACGGGTTTGAGAACCGGGGGGATGTGAAGATCATTGGTGCAACAAACCGGATAGATATCCTGGACCGTGCATTGCTCCGGCCCGGGCGGTTTGATCGGATTATCGAAATCCCGCTGCCGGATGAAAAGGGACGGTTGTCAATCCTGAAAGTCCATAGCCGGTCTTTGACGATTGACGAGGATGTAGATCTCGGTGAAGTCGCAAAACAAACCGAGGGTAAGAACGGTGCAGACCTTCGGGCAATCTGCATGGAAGCCGGTATGTTTGCGATCCGGAAGGACCGCCCGGCGATAACCCAGGAAGATTTTCTTGCTGCAATCACGAAAATCCGTGTCGACTTTCACCGGGGATTAGAAGACGTCGAAGGCGTCATGTTCGCATAAGGTACAATTTTTTTCATCCCTGTTTTTCTCTTTACCAGGAACCATTTTTCAGGTTTTTTCCGGTACTTGCAGCCTTTTATCCAGGAGTCCCCCCGTGTCCTTCCATGACGAGGTGTGCCGCATTTGACGTTTTTTATCAAGCTTCAAAGAGGAGAGTGCAGTCCGGAAATAAGCCTTTCTGGTAGGGTCCATGAAGAGAACATATAAATTGTTACTGGCGAGAGATTTGTTAATCACTTAATGTCAGGTACCAATCATACCAGGATTGTTGTTCAGAGGATGCGAATATATGCCGGACCAGAATGGTAATAATGACCATAATTCCCCCATAAACGATACAAATATGGCCAAAGAAAGTTTACCTTCCGAAATCCCCCCGAAAATGACCCTGGAGAACATTATCGATTTGACCGGAGAACTCGAACATTTAAATGAACTGGTCATGCTCCAGATTGATAAAACGGGAGGATTTACGTCAACAGAATCGTATTTTTTTACAGTTCAGCCAATTCTGGATCTGCTTGAAGTTGAGATCAGGATCCGGTTCTATCCCGGGATGAATATCCAGGAAATGAAACTTCTCGTCCAGGACTGGATAGACAAAGAGATTGCCTGCGTGAAAAAATGTTAAATTTTTACATCCAGCCAGTTGCAAATACCCACATATTGTGAAGTCCTGTTGAGATTACGATACCCGGATCTATGTTCAGAACAGGGAACACAAAAATAAAATAAAGGGCTGTACCTGAAAGGCTGCCAAGATTTGCAAGTGCTGCGACAAGGACAACCCGGAAGAGCGGGATTTTTGCCATATCGGTCAGGGTCTCCGCTTCATAGATCTTCCGGAAGTCAGAGATGGGCGGTTTTCTTACCTTGGCCTCGACATATGCACCAATCCATCCCGCGTGGATCATGGGGTTGAGTGAAGTAAACCATGCAACACAAAAACAGGTAAGTGCAGTATAGGGGTGTCCTCCGGCAAGAAGCGTGAACACCGCGGCGAGTATCCCGTGAATAATTACCCAGAAGAGGAACGCATAGAGCAGTATGTTCAACCCGACACCAGAGAATGCGATCGCGGCGAGAAGTAACAGGAAAATTGCAGTTATGCCAAATCCAAAGACTTTTCCCCAGGGAAACGATGCTGGTTCTTGGCTGAGTGGATCGAAAGGAGGAAGCGTATCCGGTTTGTCAAGGTAATTTGAAATCCCCTGCCGGTGTCCTGCACCAACCACTGCGAGTATACGTCCCTCCGGTCTCTGGACTTTTAACAGGATAAGCTGGTGTGCGATGAATGCATCCCGTTCATCAATCAATGCCCGTGCACCGTTCGGTGAGAATTTCCGGAATTCCTCCATAACCGCATCGATCACGTTCTGTTCCTTGAGCGATTCAATATCGATCTCCTGCCCGTTATCAATTTCAGCTATGGACGAGATTAATGCCCAGAACATTTTGATCTTTTCGATAATCCCCAGCGAACTCCAGAAGCGCAGGAGAGTAAGGCGGATATCCCGGTCTACCAGTGCAATGGGGATGCCCCGCTGCTCTGCCTCTGCAATAGCAATTTTCATTTCAGCGCCAGGCTCGACACCGACATCGATCCCGATCTTACGCTGGAGGTACGCCAGCAGCCACTGGACAAGGAGCGAATTGAAGTTTTTCACTTCAAGTACGTCGCTCACGGAAGGGTCGCGGGCCTGCTTTTTAAGCGCGGTAAATCGTGCTGTATCGAGTTCAATCGCTACGACATCCGGCTTGAAATCCTCGATCCCCGCCCGCACTTCATCGACACTTTGCTGTGAGACATGTGCTGTCCCGATGATCTTTATCTCTGCCATTGAGCTCCGTTATTCCACAACTATCTGTGCTGCATCCACATTAATGTACGAGATGATTTTTCTCAAATGTGAGTATGTTTCGATTAAACGTGCTGCTCTAATACCGTTCATAATGATTATATACCCGGGGAGCGGGTTTCTGTTTTGTCATATCCTCTTCTATCCCCTTGAAGATCCCAAGGACAATAATGATCACCGGAACGATCTCAAGTCTTCCCAGCCACATGAGGACAATAAAGATCCATTTAATAAAAAAAGGACTTGCTTGTGAAATAAATCCGACCGTAAGCCCGGTGTTACTCAATGCTGACACAAGTTCAAAGATTACTTCTTCGAGTCTGAATGACGTGATATACAAGTGCAGGGAAACAATGGTCGCAGTAAATATTGTAAGGACATAGACAATTATTACCAGCATATTCTTTGAGATCGCCAGCTCCGAAATTTCTTTGGAGAGTGTCCGGCCTCCGGAATGGAGGGGCACCATTACATGACTGCTCACAAAGAAACGCCGGAACCACCATTTCACTCCTTCATAGGCAAGCATTACACGGTTTACCTTGATCCCTCCGGCAGCACTTCCCATCGCCCCGCCAATGAACATCATCATCGCGACAACAGCGATCGGGACGGCAACCCATTGATGTGGATTGGAATTCTGCAGTCCACAGGTACAGAGTCCTGATACAGCAGTGAATGTTCCCTGTCGGAACGCAGTAACAAGCGGCAGATTACCAAAGATATACAGATCCCATGTGGTTATCAGGGAACCTGCAAGGGCAATCAGCAACAATATTTTCACGGTCTTATCGTAAAACATCTCACGGACCTGACCGTGATAGAGAAGAAAGAAAACCTTGAACGGGATCGCACCGGTTATCATCACCGGAAGGAGCAGGATTTCCAAAAACGGATTATTGTAGTATGCCAGTCCCCCCGAGTGAACCGTGAAACCTCCGGTGGCAATTGCAACCATCACCAGGTTAAGCGAATCCCACAGGGGTATCCCGACAAGCATGATAAGACCGGTAAACGCGAAGGTCAGAACAAGGTAAATCATCCACATCCGCCGGCTGGTAGATACAACGGGGGACACCAGTTCTTCTTCGCGTCCTTCCGCACGATACAGCCGGAACAGTGAGACCCGGGTTTTCCTTCGCAATGAAATACCGAATGCTATGATACCGATACCCCCTATCCACTGGGTATAAGACCGCCAGAAAAGAAGCGTTTTTGGAGTCGTATCAATAGATGATATCATAGAAAAGCCCGTCCCGGTCCAGCCGGACATCGCCTCAAAAACACTATCAGTATAGGACATATGCAGCCCGAACACAAAGGGAAGTGCGCCAATAAGGGCAATTGCAAACCACGATGTTGCGACAGCAAAAAGAGTGCTGGAAACGGATGGTTCAAGGTCCTTGTACGATATATGTGAGAAAAGACCACCGAATAGAATAAACAAAAGGGGGGCAGATGCCATGGGAAGCAGCATGTCCCATTCACCGAAAATAACGAGCACGAGAAAAGGAAGCAATGATGCGATTCCAAGGAACTCAAAAATGAGACCCATGTCGTGCGCAATCATAACGATATGCTCGATGCTCTTCATCAGATATCCGAAGCAGATTGGTAGTTTAATATTGTTATGGGTATCGCTCTCTTTACCATTTAAAAAAGACAAGCATACCTATTAATTTCTGGCACGGCACAATACGTATTCATCCATGAAATCGCTCCGAACCGAGCTGTTCCCGTTCGTCCTTATTGTTGTACTTATCCTTTTAGCATTCGCAATTTTCTGGGCAGTGATGGATATGGTGCTCCTGGGCGCCTCAATTGCTGTTGTTCTCCTGCCTCTGCACCACCGCATTTTGAAATATACACGGCCGCGAATCTCAGCAGAGATCGTGACGCTTGCAGTATTCATTGCATTAGCAGTTTCCGTACTCATAACTCATTTTATCCTGATTTCGAACGCCGCAGGTCTCAAAGATTTATTTGGATCCATCAGTATATGGCTGAACAATCCCGCAACCAACCCATTGGATTTTGGTATTCCGGTTTCAAAGGCAACCCTGTCGGCCTTGCTTGATGAGGGAACCGCTCTCTTTGTTGATTATCAGAAGACGCTCATCAACAATCTTTCCCTCATCATGTTCAAGATGCTCGTGTTATTTGTTTCACTATTTTCCCTGCTGAGGTGGGGAGAAGAACTTAAAATAAAACTCACGCGTCATGTTCCTGTAGTGCTGACAGGGTATATCACGAAGTTATCGGAAGTGACCGTGGATACCCTGTATGCCATATATATCGTCCAGATCGCAATTGCCATCCTCACGTTTTTTATTGCTCTGCCGGTTTTTTACCTGCTGGGATACGGGAATATCCTCTTCTACTCATTCCTCGCTGCATTCTGTGAGCTCATTCCCATCCTTGGATCATCAGTCGCTTTTATCCTCTTTGGGACGTATGCTTTCTCACTGGGTGACACACGGGGAGTCTTCATCCTGTTTTTTCTTGGCTACCTGATCGTTTCCTGTGTGCCGGAAATCTATGTCCGCCCGGTGCTTGTGGGAAGGCGGGTTAAAATCCATCCCTTAATTATGTTTATCGGGATCATCAGCGGGATCCTGACCATGGGGCTCGCAGGATTTGTTCTGGGCCCGGTCATCATCGTCATGATCACCACCAGTTACCGGATGTACATAAAAGACCGAAAAGATCGTGGCGAATCTGGATCGTTGTTTGAACACTCTTAAAAGAGAATTTCTTTTTGGCCTTGGAAAGTTCCTGTATCGGGAGATGAGAAGAGAGCACCACGGATATGACGGAGGGAAAAGTACCTGTCCCTCCTGCAGCCCCGGTGATGAAAGCGATGGTGACCTGTTACCTCTTTTTGGAGTTATCACAGTTTTCGGGAACTGAAAGCGGCTGGATTAAAAAACCCCCCTCGAGTGTTCATCATTTTTTTTAAAAACATTGCCAACGGTTTTTTCCTGCTTCAAAAGAGAAAGGATTATACCCTATTTCTGACGACTGGTATTGAAGAATGCTTAAAAATTATTTTGCAATTCCGGGAATCGTCAAGTCGATGGGGCTTGTCTTTGGAGATATCGGTACAAGCCCGATCTATACCTTCACCGCAATTTTCCTCCTCATCCCCCCCACACCCCAGAATATCATGGGTATCCTCTCCCTGATCATCTGGACGCTCACCATTCTTGTAACGGTACAATATACTTTTCTTGCCATGCACCTCGGTAAAAAGGGTGAGGGTGGCACAATCGTGCTAAAAGAGATCCTTTTACCGCTTTTAAAATCCTCAAACCAGGTAGCCTTTATTTCCTTGTTGGCGATTGTCGGAATATCGCTGTTTATCGGGGATAGTGTAATTACACCGGCTATAAGTATCCTTTCAGCGGTCGAAGGTATTCTCCTGATCCCGGGTTTTGAGAACGTATCACAGCTCACTCTCATGATTCTTGCTGCATTTATTGCGATCGGTCTTTTCTCAATTCAGGTGCGGGGCACGGAAAAGGTTGCATGGGCGTTCGGTCCGGTTATGGTCATATGGTTTATTGCACTCGCAGGAGCGGGACTTATCGCACTTTTTGCGGCACCGCAGGTGATCCTTGCAATCAACCCGATGTATGGAATAAATTATATCCTGAACAATGGTCTGGCAGGATTTCTCATCCTCTCATCAGTAATACTGTGCGCAACCGGCGGTGAAGCATTGTATGCGGACATGGGGCATCTTGGCAGAGAGCCTATTGTCCGTGCGTGGTACCTTGTTTTTGTCGCACTTGCGATCAACTATCTTGGCCAGGGTGCGTTCATGATGGTACACCCGGAAACAAAAAATGTTCTTTTTGAGATGGTATATTCTGAGTTCCAGATGTTGTATATTCCCTTCCTTCTTTTGAGCATCACTGCGACAATCATCGCTTCACAGGCAATGATTTCCGGAATATTTTCAATTGTATACCAGGGTATCACCACTCGCATCATGCCCCTGCTGAAGATAGATTATACTTCAGTCCAGCTCAGGTCACAGATTTACATTGATGTGATTAACTGGTTGCTGCTTTTTGCAGTCCTGCTGATTATCGCAATTTTCCGGAGTTCCAATAACCTGACGCATGCCTATGGACTGGCGGTCAGTGGCACCATGGCTATTACGGGTGTTATGATCCTCTGGATTTTAATCCTCCGCGGTGAGCTGGTAAAAACACTTATTACGATTGTCGTGCTGCTTGTCACCCTCATGTTCCTGTTCTCCAATTTCAGTAAAATTCCGTACGGGGGTTACTGGTCGCTTCTCATTGCATCCATTCCCTTAGGAGTTATTTTGATCTATGTGTACGGCCAGAAAAAACTCGGTGCAGCGCTTAAACCGGTTCCCCTCGACGATTTCTTGAAACAATACCATGAAGTATATAAATCCATCAACAGGATTTCCGGATCAGCGCTGTTCTTCGCCCGTGACTTCCGCAGGCTGCCCCAGTATATTCCACGGATTATGTTCACCAACAATATCATTTATGACGATAATATTATCGTTTCGATCATACGGACAGAACAACCCTTTGGTGTGACGTGGGGGGTCACCCGCGAGATTGCTCAGGGACTTTCCATCTTTGAGGTATACTTAGGATACATGGAAATTGTCGATATCGGGGCAATCTTAAAAGAGGCGGAGATTGAAGAAAAAACAATCTTCTATGGTATGGAAGACATTGTGACCACTCACCCGGTCTGGCGCATCTTTGCGGCAATCAAACGCCTGACCCCTTCCATGGTCCAGTTCTACAAGCTGCCTTCCGATAAGATGCACGGGGTTGTAACCAGGGTGGAATTATAGAAAGTATCTTCACTATCAAAGGAGCTGCTTTTGCAATTCATTGATCACAATAAGTACCCGTAACTCAGTTATCCACCAGGTGTGGTTGTCAGATACCATCATTAATTACCCTGATATTCCAGGTTTAATCACGGACAATGAGAGAGTAAATCGCACAACCCTGATCCAGAAATATGACGATATCCTCATATTTTCCCCGCACCTATATATTATCCACGCGGGGTTAACCCTGCAGGGCGCTATCATACCCGATCAACTATCACATAAAAAACTGGCAGAACCTTATCACCGGGCGTGGGTATCCGAGTCAGGTCAAAGGAGCGGGATTTAGGGTCCCGTCGCGCAGGCGTTCGTCGGTTCGAATCCGGCCCCACGCATTTTTATCAAGGGATAGTGGTATCTCAAAAATTTTGAACTTTTTTGGTTCGCGCATATTTCAAATCGAAGTAGCTTAAAAAAAATTCCCTTCTTTTGATTTTGGTGAATTTCAATTACTAACTATCATCAATCTTCATCAATTTGCGATAAGGAATATTTATGCATAGATTAATTTCTTTTCGAGATGATATGCCCATAAGATGGACAAGATAACCACTGAAATTATCAAGCAAATTGATGAAATTTTATCTGAATGGGAAGATTTTAAAAAAGCCTCTCGCGGTTCTGATGGTTATAAGAAAAAAACATACGAATCTACTTCTTCTTATTTATTCACAACAACATGCGATGCAATATTTAGATTTGCTCCCACTGAAAGTGCATATGTATCGGATACAAAAACAATCATCGATTTAGTAAAGGGCGATTTACAAAAAAATGGTTGTGGACGCCTTTCCGATTTTGATCACCTAATTGGAATATTAGAGGCAATTAAAAATGCTTACATTAAGGGATATTTTATCCATATATCGGAACTAATAACAGCTGAATTATTTTCAGACTTTATAGAAATGGCGGATTATTATCTACAAGCAGGACACAAAGATGCCGCTGCCGTTATTCTTGGGGGTGTGTTAGAAGAACACATACGAAAATTATGCAAAAAAAATAACATTCCAATTACTCATAAAAACGCTCAAAATGAAATAAAACCCACCAAATCCGATACTCTTAACTCTGATTTAGCAAAAGCAAGTGTATATTCAGTAGGTTATCAAAAACAAATTATTGCATGGTTAGATATTAGAAATAATGCCGCACATGGACATTATTCAACATATTCTAAAGACCAAATTCAAAATATGATCGATGGATTACGTTCATTTATAAATTTACATCCTGCTTAATTTTTTTACAATATTTATAATAAAAAATGATTTAATAATTATTATGGGATTTTTAGGCAAAATTGGAGATGTATTTTACAAAATTGAGTATCACACTTCAGATGCGCCTGAGATAAAAGGAAAACGATTCGAAGATCATGTTGAGAATCTATTCTCAAAACAATATTTTAAAATTATTGAAAAGACGCATTCACACAAAACAAATGCTGAAAGGTATGTTGAAAGTAGTAAAAATCCGGATTTTATTTTCGAATATATGCCGACACGGGAAAAGTTCGCTGTCGAGTGTAAATTCAGAACTCAATTAAACAACCAAAATCAGTTGGAGTGGTCTTACCCTGCGCAACTTAAGCGATACCAGGACTTTGCTTATCACCGCAAGATTCCAGTTTACATAGTCATTGGGTTAGAACTGATATTCGGCGATAAAAATGATCCTGATTATGAAGAAACAGAATCGTTTATGTTCAATCTTCCATTAGGAGCAGCAAAATATCCAGCTCTTTATGAGAGTATTTTTGCAAAGTATGAGAGAGATTATGACAAACCGTTTTTTTGGAAAAATGGAAAATTGTATTGAGGTTGCATGAACGAAAAATCCATCGAAGTAACCCAAAAACATCTTGATTTAATACAATCTGTTGTTGAACTTGCAACTCAGTATGAAAAAATGATGGATCATAAAAGAAAACTGGGCATTACCGGAGAAATCGGTGAGGTAAAAGCATGTTATAAATATCATATGCGATTGATGCTCGATTCTCAATCGGCTGGATACGATGCTATAGATAACGAAGAAAAAAAAGTTCAAATAAAAACTCGCAGAAGTGAATTAGGCAAAAAATTAACGAATCAAACTAGATTAAGCTCGTTTTCAAGACATGAATTTGATTATTGTCTTTTACTATTGCTCGATAAGGATTATGATATTTATGAAATCTGGAAAGCTGAAGCGCCAGCATTGGATTCAGTCATTGAAAATCATAAAAGACGAAATCCTCCTTTAGCATCATTTAGACGAGTAGGGGAAAAAATCTTTGATAAGAAAAATAATGTCAAAAGTAAATAATCTCCAAAAAAAAAATTATTTCAGAATTGTTATTCCAATCTCAATAACAATCTCTTAACAGCTCTTGTTTCAAAATTAATCTTCTTACCCTCCCGTATCCCGTCTTTGATATATTTTAAGACGCTTCGCCCTACGCCAATCTTTTCCGCGTCGGATTGACGTATTAAAAGAATTTTATTGTATATCGATTGTTTATCTCTGAAAACTTGTGCTTCAGTCGTTTTTAAAGGATGTTCGTCAATATTGTTTGCTTCCTTTCCGATATGAATAACTTCGTCAGCTTGTATCGCTCTGCGTTTCAGTAAACCAATATCTCCCTGGTATTTGCTTTCGGGATGGTCGAAATAATCCATAATCGTCCTGCTTAATGGTTTGAAATAGTGAGACCCGCTTTTAATTTCACCAGTTTCAGTATCAACAAAAGGAAGATGAAGGATTGTTTGTGAATCTTCTGAATATGGACAATGGGTTTGACCGTTTTTCCATTTTCTTTCACGGTAGAAAATCCAGCATAAAAGAAATTAAATGGCTTAATCGACCTGTACTGGCAATTCCGGATCGAGAATTCAATCTATAATATTTCATAAAAGTGGCCTTTTTTGCGGTATCACATTATACGAAATAAATGCGTTTATCTTTAAGGACAACAGAAGGGATTCAAAGTTGAGGTTCTAAAATGACGCAAAAATACCGTTGTGGTGAGGATTACACAGAATTTTTTTAAGTCCTGCTGATGTGAAGAGTTATCAACGAAAACACGGCGGACGGATTTATATTTGCGAGTTTAAATCCGGGAGGCCCGCTACAGAACAGGATTGGCGACCTATCACAGTGAGATGAGATGAAATTCAGTGAGGCATCAAGATTAACTAAGATCTAAAAAAATTAATCAGCCTCCTTTCCCTTCAGAACTTTCTTTTTATGGTTCGTGGTGCACAATTCTTTTGCGATGATATGAATCGCACAATGATTATCAAAAAACCATTCACATTCTTTCCCGATGCAGGGGATTTCAATAAGTAAACCTTCATTATTGACTGCAGTCCCAAATTTCATGGGACAACCTTTTTTTTGCGATGGCATAAAGGAAAGTCAACTTTGACATAATGAATCTTTCTTTAGCCAAGAGTGGCATTTTTTCCAGTACCTATAACCTCGCATTTTTATCAAGGATATCGGTATTAAAATTCAATCCTTATTTTAACCGTTATTATTCGGGAGCCAAAAAGCTGAGCACCTGGTTCATGCTGTAAATGCCATGCGCTGGCGCGATGCATTTATTTATCAGAAATGCAGTGCGAGCGATTACGGACTATGATTGATAGGAAAGAGACCGGGTATACCCTGGTAAAAAAATATCATCGTCACATTCTTTGGCTTATCCTGGGATTATTATTCGGACTGGATATTCTCACAACAAGTATTGGTCAGCAACTGGGGAATTCTGAAATAAATCCATTCATGATCCCCTTTGTTACGAACCCGGGTCTTCATGGGATGGTGAAAATTATAGCGTATATCCTTCTCTTTATCGTGGTAGAGGGAGCAGTACTGTTCATCGATGAACGAAAACCGGAAAAAACGCCTTTCTGGATTAAACTGAATTTCCAGACATTATACGGACTGATAATTTTTACCCTGATGTATTTAATCTGGCTGTATTTCTATGTCGTTGCAAGCAACATACAGGTAATTGCGTGAGAAGATTTTATTAAAAAATCTTCCAAATCAGGTAAGATCTGGACCTGCTCATCGACTTCTCCCTTCAGTTAAAAAATGGGATACCTGATACAGACTGTGCAATTACCAATTTTTTTCGGATTTCGCTATTCATGTATCATTGTCAACATCATCTTGAACCGTTGCTGTGCATGCAGTGCGTGCGGTTTATTTGCCGGCATAATAATCATCTGGCCTTCCCTGAGTACAAATTGTGCCTGTTCTATCGAGATCTCTGCTTCACCATCAATAATCGTGGCTATCGCATCGAACGGTGCTGTATGTTCTGACAAGCCTTCACCGGTATCAAAGGCAAAGAGCGTGATGGTACCGCTTTTTTTATAGACGAACATCCGGCTCACAACCGAGCCTTCCTGGTAGGCGATAAGGTCTTTGGGATCCAGGATTTGTTCAGCGAGGTTTTCGTGTTTCTTCTCTGGCATAGTATCACCGATGAATGTTTTTTTGTTTTGGATATTCTTAAAAGTACTGCCGTAGTTTCCCTTGTCAGGGATGATCTGGAAAAGGAGTACGATCTGGGAGTCCGGCATTACCGCACACGGGGGGAACTCCATGGACGGCTCACCAGCGTTGATTGATACCAATATTCTCGGTTATGTATTCGATTCCCGGGAACAGGAAAAGCGGCAAATCTCTCATGATCTGCTGGCGAAATGCTGGAAGGGGGAAATACAGTATGCAGTTTCGGTTCAGAATCTTGCTGAATTTGCTGTCATCGTGACAGAAAAAGTGGCAAATCCGGTACCATCTGATACCGTACTGGCATTTATTCATACAATAACTGCGTATGACGGGTGGATCAAGATCGGATATTCTGGCAAAACAATAGAGGAAGCAATTAAAATCCAGTCATTTCACAAGATTCATTTTTGGGATGCCCTGATTATTGCGACGATGAAAGAGAACGGGCTCTCTCATATATATTCTGATGACCGGCATCTTGCATGCGTACCTTCAATCACGGTTATTAATCCCTATCAAAGAAAACAGAGTTCAGATAAAAAAGGAGAACAATCTGGCACTCTATCACAAGATCTTCATGAGTAATGCCGATACCCCGTAGATTCGGCTTGTTTCTCTATCTTCATAACAACCACATCTTGGAATATGCAGTTATTTTGCGGAATTGCTAACGATAAGTGCCGGTCGTAATCATTATTGCTACTGGTTAGAGTAAGTAAACCAATACAATAGATCCTTGATTCAGCTCATTGATCAGCTTGTTTTCGTGCTGAATATTCCTTACCTGTACATAGAATATTTTTCTTAACTTGAAAAAACGGAGGGTAGACCGCTTATAAAACACCAAAAATAAATATCACATTGTGACGTAAAAATTATCTAATACAACTGAACTAAAATGAATGGAAAAAAAGGATCTCATTTTTTCCAACATACTCAATGCTGTAAAAAAATACACAGTTCTATCGCATTATGGGGGTCGCCGCAATAGCGGGAGCTGAGGCATTACTAAAGCCCCTAGGAGTGTAATGAGGGACAGTTCCTGAGTGTGTCTAAGAAAAACGTTAGTACTAAACTGGTAGTTTACCCAAAAAATTAATCAGGAAGCTCCACCGCGAGAGGGGTACCCACTCGGTCCTTTCTAGTAATAATAAGCACAAGGCAGAATAGTATAAGGTAGTCTGCTGTGAAGAGTATTAATGAGACTACTCCGCCCGGAGTAGATACTGGTGACATGTACCTACCATTGTCCCAGAATATTCCAAATGCCAGCGGGAATTTAATATACTCGAATACTTGGAAAGCATAAAATACAAATATCTTCGAGATTTCATCAGCAATCTGGACACCTCCAGCAATAAGGATGCAAATGATTGGTGTGATCCATAACATATATTGCGGACTATGGAATTTGGTACACACTATCAATGCTACAAGTGCAATAAGAGAACATTTCAATAATAGAAAAGGATTTTTCACGGGTTTCGAATAGGTAATATATGCAAGTGAGACAAGGATACAAACAAGAATAACCGTCATACAAGTTGCCACGGTTGTAATTGCAATATTGATTCCAAGTATACCATACAGCCATTGGTAGATGGTATAGGTGAGGGTGCTAGCGAATACTGCCTTCTGCATTTCGGTCTGGGCTAAGAACGTTTCAATCGATGAAGGGTTTGCAATCAGGATTGGAACCATAAGTATGATAATCGCCGGAACAGCAATCTTCAACAGTTGTATAACTTGGGCTTTTATCGTCGATTCCTTTGTAAAATACAGGAATATAAATGGCAATAACACCAGAGGGAAAATCTTGGTGAAGAATCCCAATATTATTGCAAGATATCCTTTCCATTCATCCCCATAGATAGTAAATGTCAATGCTACCAATACCAGACACACCGGCATTGCTTCAAATGATGTGAACATGAAATAGCCTGCAGAGAATGCGGTAGCGAATAAAAATCCTGCAACGAATGCTTTCTTGGGATTGTTGTAAATTTTGTTTGCGATTAAATATACACAGGTTAACGAGATTGCATCACAGATTGCCATCAGTTCATAGAACATCAGATTAAATGCTTCTCTGTTCTGAAGAATGCCTGAAACAAATGCTGATATGTATACTGGAATTACCATCAGGATCGGATATTCCCATTCGTAATTGATATAGGGGAGTTGTCCCTGAGCTAATGGGATTACAAGGGTTTCATAATAGACGTTCAACGCCCATGTATCAACGTAGTTTTTGAAATAAAATATTGTTATAACGAACACTAAAATCTTGACAAGGATTGAAATGACAATCAGTGTAGCAATGGATTTTACTACTGGAGATAGTATCCCTTCATTATTGGATCCCACCCCAGTATCATCAGATTTAAAATTTTCCCGGTACATCCACCAGCCAATGATGAGAATAATCGGGACACCAACAGGAATGGCAAAACCACCAAAAAAACGACTTACTGCTGATAAACCGAGAAAGATTCCACCGCTCATTGTAAAATACGATGCAGTCCTGATTTCGCAGGATTCTCGATTGATAGAAGCAATAATCGAAATACAAAGTCCGAAAAGGAGAATTACGACCCCGACAATCCAGAAAAAGGTTGCAACAATATTATACCATCCCGTAGTCTGGCCAAGAAAAATATAAACAATATCTTTGTAACTAAAAATCAGACTGGTCCCATAATCAGATTGCTGATATCTGAAGAACGCCCACTGTACATCGACAAGAAGCCAGTCTCCCCACATATAGATATTCAGAGGCAACAAAAAAATAAGGAATTGGAATAGGAGTGGAAAACTGTACTTGGTCATAGTAACCGGAATAAGTATTTTTACCGATACGTATTGAGCATACCGAACCCGACAGAAGCAATCCTCTTTGCAAGTCCAAGTTTAAAATCATAATGCAAATTTATATTTTTACAAATCTATCTGGTCTGACTAAATGATATAATTTGATTCGTTTGAGTCAATATTTTGGGATTTTTTTATAAAGACCACAACGATAAACTCGGGTGGTTGAATAGATGAAGTAGATTAATCCGAGCCGAAAAATGAGGAAAGATTAGAAATAAGAATCCAGGATTACCTGCTGGACCCCGTCACTGAATGAAGCAACAGCAAGGACACGCTTTTGACCAGCTGGCCAGTCGGACGCCTGAAATAATTTCATCGTGGCACCCATATTCGGTTTAACCGGTAATGGTGATGTTGCGGTGCTAATCGTCAGCGAACCATCCGTGCTGCTTGTGTACCATACGGACCCGTTGGGTGCGGTGATATTAATCGCGGTGAGTGAAATGTCATCGGGACCGCCGTGGTACGATAACAGGATGATTCCTTCGGTCATCTCCATCTGAACAGAAGACCCCATAAGCTTGGCTTTCTGGATGTTCGATGGCATACCGAACACGTAAGAAGCAATTATCGCCGCCACGATCACCGTTACTGCGACCATCAAAATTGTGCCAATTACCGGTGATACTGCATCATCAGTTACCATGAATGACATTCATAAAACTCCTTTCATAAACTCATTCTGAATAGAAATTCATTTAGGTAACTCTTGGGATGGAGTTATTAAAAAAAAGGTTTAGACGTAGGTATCAATGAGTACCTGTTTAGAACCATCGTTAAACCAACCGGTAACAACGACATGGTCTTTGGCTGCAGTACCTGCATACCGTACTGAGTTACCAACGCTACTTCCAACTACACCAGCAGCTGAGGAATTTAACACTTCGTTAATAGATGTATTTGCACCAATAAAGGTTCCTGCATCCTGTCCTCCCTGGTACGTGACAACGATATCGTTTCCAGATACTTTTTGAACTGAAAAAGCAACAACCTTGGTCTTGCTGATATTCCCTGACATACCGAACACGAACGCAGCGATAACTGCTGCGAGGATCACAGTGATTGCGACCATCAGGATCACACCGATAACGGGTGATACTGCTTCATCATTCTTTCTTGTAACTACCATAATTTTTAAACACCCTTTTCCAATGCCCACGTTGGACATTACAATGTATACTATCTCTATAATGATTGTTAGTATATAAATGTTTCTTTTTGATTGAGATTCATATTAAGAGAGATAGAACAAAATACAACAAAATTTCATCAGGATAGTCACAAAAACAGGAAGAACAACGAAAAAGGAAGGATAACTACGGGAATGTCTCCCGTTAAGGGCACGGTACAAGCATACGGGTCATTATTGTTTTGGAAATCTGAAAAGAAAATCGCGGGCAAAGTATCTCTAATCAGAGATAAAATTGTACTCATTATGAACGAATAATACTAGAGAGGATATAATTTTAAAATGAGTTTAAAGAAGTGAATTCACTTGGATTAAAGATAGGCAGAATATGAGATCTCCTGCGTCATCACGGAATTTCCCTTGCCGGGTCCAGCAGTATTTCGTGCGGGAGTCCTGCAAGGGCAACAGCCCCGAGCGCACCGATGATGCCATTTCCCCCCTGCAACAGGATATCGAATCGTTCAGCAGTCGCCTCAGCAACAGTCTTTGAGATAACCGTGTTTCTGACAAGCCTCCCGTACTCCCGAAGTCCGTCAGGCATCCGGAGTCCGGAACGGACAGCGATCCCCCATTCGCGGGAAAAAGACTCATCTGCTACAAACCGTAACGTTTTTTCTTTAAGATCTGAAAAACTCCCGGGAGTGACTGCCACTTCAATAAAACTCGCCGAGTTGCCGGCAGTTTTTGCAAAAACATCCTGGTTGAGCATCACAACATGGTGACTGATGGGGAGCACACCTTTGATCCGTGTCACATGCGAAAGAAGGGCAAGGGCAAGGGCAAATGTTGCCCCGCCTTCTTTCGAGTCGGTATCATCAACACCTATCGTCACATGCATCAGCGCCTGTGTCCGCACATTGCCTTCCACAATCGGCCCGGCATGCCGGGTATTCACCTGTAAAACACCTTCCGCCCGTGCCATCATATCGGACAAAGAGTATGCCGGGCCACCAATGCAGCGGATGTGCTGGACCACCATGTCGCCATCCCGCTCAATACCGGTGACCCCAACGGCGGGAAGCGGTGAGAGACCCACGGGAACCTCATGTGTCCCGATCCGGGCACTTTCCCTCAAAAGCGTCCCATCACGCTCCACGCTGCTCAGCGCCCCGCCTGCCAGTGCATGATGATACCCGCAGAAAGCTGCACATGCCCCGCTCATGCAGTCATGATAAATCTCGACATTGTCACCATCAATGGTCGTGAAGATCCGGCGGCAGGCACTCGAAGGCATCGCACTGATTGCAACATAATGTGCCGCACTTCGCCCGCGTTTCTCCTCGCGGACAAGAACACACCCCTCCCCAAGCAGCCGGTTTACCCAGTCCTGTGCAGTGCTGCGGGGAATTGTCGTAGCTTGCTGGATGTCAGTGACCGTAAAAAAACCTTTATCGAGAGTGAACTGCCGCATCAGGCGGAGATACTCACGCCGGCGCTCAAGCACGCTGGACATAGCGGTCTTTGATGAACAGCAGGTCACCGATAATAGCACTCGCCGTTTCTGTGGACCCGGCACCCCTGCCTATCAGGGTAATTTCCTTTGCCATATCAGTTTCCAGGGTCAGTGCGTTCAGTGTGCCATCAACCACAAGCGGGTGATTCTTTTCAATGATCCGGGGGGATACCCGGAGGATGTGTTTGCGGGGAATCGCTTCGGCAATCAGGCGAATGGTACACCCTTCGTCTTCCGCTAAACGCAATGCATCAGGAGTCAGCAGATCAATACCCGTACGATCGATATCGTTCAATTGTACCCCATTACCCCAGATTGTATTTGCAAGAATCACGAGCTTGATTGCTGCATCTATTCCCTGAACATCATACGTTGGGTCAGCCTCGGCATACCCCATCTCGCGGGCTTCCATCAATGCCTGCTCATACGTAAGTCCCTCGGCTGCCATTCGTGAAAGGATATAATTGCAGGTGCCATTCAGCACGCCATACAGGGCGAGGATTTCATTACCGGCCAGCCCGTGTTCCAGAGTGTGCATGATGGGAATTGCACCAGCGACAGTCGCTTCGTATCGCAGGGCTACTCCGTTCTTTTCCGCGATCATGCGGAGTTCCTTATACGCAAGGGCAATCGGTCCCTTGTTTGATGTCACGACATGCTTTTTTTGTGACAGCGCTGCTTTGATATATCCTATCGCGGGTTCGCCCGTAAGCGCGTTCGTCGGGGTCACTTCGATCAGTGCATCGTACTCTGCCTTTTTGATCACATCTGAGGCAGAAATTTTCTGATCACTGACGTACCCTTTCCTGCTTTTACCTGCCAGCAGGCTTGCGATGTCAAGCCCATCAGGATCCATGCACCCGCTTTGAGAATCAGCAATCCCGGTAATGGCAATCCCGAGATCTTTTTTTGCAATCATGCCGGCAACTCCCCTGCCCACCGAACCCAGCCCGATTAATGCGACGTTCATCATGAAATCTCCTCGAGGGGTTCGATAAGGAGCAGGGACTTCTGGTGTGAAACGCGGCGGAGAATGGCAAGAGCTGCCTCCATATCACCCTTGCTCACCGCTTTTATGGTTATCCGTGAGCTGGATCGCTCATTTACCGCCGGCATGCTCATGGAGAGTTCACAGACCTCGGCAAAACCGGTGGAATCGATCTGGTCAACGGTATCAGACAAGTCGGTGTGCATAAGATGCCCGATCATAATCACCGTCCGTTGGTAAAGAAGGCGTTCCTTATCGATTCGCTGTATTCGCACTCCTTGTTCATTCAGGAGGGAAATGAGTCTTTCCTGCCGTCCTTCCGGCAACTCGAGCACAATCTGCACGTTCAGGGTATCATTATCGAGATCTGGTTCACGCTGGTGAATTACCGCGATGATATTTCCGCCCACTTCGGATATGGGTTTGAGGGCAGCAACCAGCTGACCTGGAGAATCCTTCATCTCGAGTTTCATGGAAACCTGCACACAACCACCTGTCAAATAGTAGATCGGCTTTCAAGATAAGTCTTTTATTTTGAAAACACAAAAAAATGTTTTTTAACAATCAGAGCATGCCGGATAATTTTCCTGGAACAGATTAAACCACTGATTTGGCAGTTCAATTTGTATGCATTACTCTTTTTAAAAAAGGTTGAATACTCGCAATAGGTATGACCGGTACCAAATATTTTAGAGCTTCCGTAGTTTATTATCAACTTTTTCAAAGAAATTCCGTTTGACATCCACAAACAATGCAGGGTGTTCAGATCTTTTTACATTTATCATCATTGTCGTTCCCAGCCCGACAGTCTTTTGCCCATCAATCACGAGATTTGCAGATTTTGAACTCTCCAGTTTGACTCTCAGGTCCCGGTCACTGCTGATGAGATGCGGCCGGGATGACAAGAGATAGGGAGCAAGCGGAACAAGTAAAAAACCCTGTATTCGCGGGTCGACAATGGGCCCTCCGGCACTCATCGCATATGCTGTGGAACCGGTTGGAGTACTAATCAGGAGACCGTCAGCGCGGAATTGTTCGGTTGTGACGCCATCAATGATAACAGAGAACTTCAACATTTTTGCCGGCCGTGTAGTCACAATCAACGCTTCATTGAGAGCGTTTCCAAAACAGGTGGTATCGTTTCCAAGCGATATTCGCATCCTTTTCTCAACAGAGAATCCACAGGGCATATTTTTAATAAATTCGAGTGCTTCAAACGGTTCGAGATCCGCAAGAAAACCTACTTCGCCCCAGTTGATGCCGATAACCGGGATCGGTCTTTCCATCTGCTGAATTGTGCGAAGGATAGTCCCATCTCCACCAATAACAATTACCGCAGCTGCGTTTGCATCTGCGATGGAAGAACCTGCAATACCAAGAGACTTTGCCGTGTCATTTTCGAATAGAACTTCAGTCCCTTCTTTTTCCAGAACAGTTTTTATTTTCTCTGCAAATACTAATGCATCCCGATTGTCAATCCGTGAAACAAGAAGCAGTCTCATGGCAGTCACCGCAGGTACTCAATCACCTTATGGTGCAGGAACCCATTCGTCGCAACAAGACATCGCCCAATCGTCACCTCATTGGGGAACCGGATTGATTTTCCGTCGAGATCTGTCACCTTCCCTCCCGCTTCGGTACATATCAGCATCCCGGCGGCAGCATCTGTTACTCTAAGGGTCCCCCGAAGGTCAACAAACCCATCCACCCTTCCACAACCAATATAGCAGAGCTCAAGAGCTGATGCACCCAACAGTCGCCAGCGTCGGATTTTCTGCCCCAGCTCCATCATGCGTGCAGGATCGAATTTTCTCCCATAAACACTCATCGCACTTTCATCGAGCTGGGAGACTTTTGAAACTTTTATAGGATTTCCATTGCATCGCGCGTATTTCCCTTTTTCAGCAGTAAATGTTTCACCACTCGCGAGGTTACGAACAAACGCCTGGCGGGTCACTCCCTTTTCTGCATATGCAATCGACAGAGCATAGAAAGGGATACCTGCTACAGCATTGAATGTCCCATCAACAGGATCAAGAAAGATAGTCCCGCCATTACCTTCAAATCCTACCTTCCCGGCTTCTTCACTGATAAGGAGCGAACAGAGAGGGTGCTCCTGCAAGTAGGTTATAATACAGTCCTCAGCGACCTGATCGATTTTTTTTGTCGGCGTAAGATCGGCGCCCATCTTAACGATTTCTCCACCTTCGGGAGTTCCGACAAGGTCGCAGATACTCTCATGGACAAGCTCCGCCATCTGGTTACATGCGGAAAGAAACTCCATACAATCAGGCCATCTCTTCTTTTTACACGCTGTATTTATGTAATGCAATGGAGATAAATTACTACCGCGTTTACGATATGTGGTTATTACAGGTGCATAAGATATGAAAGAGCAGACCGAAATTGGGAAAATCAAAGAGGGACGTTATGTTGTTATCGAAGACGAGCCATGCAGGGTGCTCGGTATTGCCACATCAAAACCGGGAAAACATGGTGCCGCGAAAGCACGGATCGATGCTGTTGGTATTTTTGACGGTGTGAAACGGTCTATCGTCCAACCCGTATCGGCAAAGGCCTATATTCCTGTGGTGGAGCGCAAGAGCGGACAGGTAATCTCCATCGCTGGCAATACTGCACAGCTTATGGACATGAAAGATTTTTCAAATTTTGAAATTCCCATTCCTGAAGACAAGAAAGGGGTTGTTGAAGTAGGCAAAGAGATTGTCTATATTGAATCCATGGGAAAGAGAAAGATTGACTAAAAGAAAAATCATGTTTTTCATGATACAAGCCTAAATTCTCTATTTCAGCAGGAAAAACTTTTTTTTAAGGATTTTTTTAGATTTATCAGAACCAATTGGTTAAACCCCTGTACTTCACCCTTACTCCAATAAGGACAACATATGTAAGTATTGTGAAGATTTTTTTTAAGAGAGCCGGTTTTTTTAAAAAAAAAATACCTCGCTGTTCATCAGAAACACTATCATTTTTTGTGCAAAAAATTAATATTTTTCCAGGTAATCCGCCGGAACACGGATCTCAATGGAATAGGTACTGAGCGCCTGGGCGTTGATAATAAAATAATAATTTCTCCGGCCTTCGAAAAATTTCTCTTTCCAGGGACGGGGATCAGAATCAGTCCACAAGGAAGAATCAAGACCGCCGGGGGGTGTGATGGTACGGATAATCCGGTTGGGATCATCAGCATCCATCACCTGGAGAATAAACTGAGGAGTGATCACGGAAAATGATCCCTGGACAAAGGAATGTGATATTCCCTCGCCACCTTCCACGATGGAAGAACGCAATTTTTGATCTTTTCCTCCCATTTCACCCGCAGGTTCAACCGTGTACCAGAGTTCCCAGTACGGAAATGGTATATACATTACCTGGGTAGTGGCACTATATTGCCCGGAAACAGTAGCAAAGACGATCCTGCTGGTATTACGGGCAATACTGTCAATTCTCGTGCCATTCGGGAGTGACTGGTTCAATGAAATACCGTACGATGAAGGATTAACAAATGCAACATCCATTACTTTTTTATCCCACGTCGGCACTGGTGTTGGCAGTGGTGTTGATACTGATGTCGCCGGGATCACACCATAATTTATATTGGCAGAATCAGGGGTTGTCACGGTCATTGTCGGGGGCGGTGTGGTAGCAACGGGAAGACCAAGATTCAGCGGCTGTCCTGTTACAATCGGTTTTATGACCAGTGCTACCATGAGTATTATCGCCAGTGCTCCGATTGTATACATGACAGCTTTTTTATCCATAGGTTAACGGTAAAAATAGTTATGTTTCCCTGCATAAATAGTCGCATATCAGTATAAGGTGGGATATGATAACAGAATATTTCAAAAAAAATCATCTTCATGCCACAAAATCAAAGAAAGCTAACCAAAGAAAGCTAACCTGAAAGTTGGACGATGCTTTTCCCATAATTTTATGAAATTTCATTGCAAAACCCCCTAAATCAAGAAAAAAAGATAGTTTTTACATAGAATGTATTTATACTATGACATCATTTAGTCAATTAGGGACGTTGGTATACCCAGTGTCCCAGAAGGATTTAAATAAGGTGAATTCATGAATTCGTTTAAAACTAATGATAAAGGGTTCACTGGCCTTGAGGCAGCGATTGTGCTTATCGCATTCGTTGTCGTCGCGGCCGTGTTCTCGTATGTCGTACTCGGCGCCGGGTTCTTTACAACCCAGAAGGCCCAGGAGACAGTGTACAAAGGTGTTGAACAATCGACTGCAAACATCCAGATGATAGGTAATGTCTACGGCCTTTCATCTAATAATGTTAACATTACCCAACTCACATTCGTCATTGGTCTCGCTCCCGGTGCATCGGCGCTTGATTTGACCAAGATGAAAATTGTCTTCTCCACGCCAGCCACTACACCTGTTATCGTCTCACAGGGTACTAGTGCAACAACAACCACATTTAACACTTCAATCGGGAGCTTAGCTGCAACGTCAATTAATCCCGGTGATCAGGTGGAGATAGCTTTTAATGTAACCGGTGTAGAAGCGAATACCAAAATTACAATGGAATTGAGACCAGCTGTCGGTGCTGCGCTACCGTTCTCAAAGACTGCTCCTGCAACGATTACAGCAACGAATGTTCTCTACTAATCTCACCTTTTTTTTAACGCACCTTGCTGCATTCTGGTTTATTAGTTTTTCTCATAATGACGGGAAATTTTCCTGTTGAAATAATGTTTCATCACCTTCAATGAATAGAGTTGTAAAGTGTCCTCTGGGGAAAAGATGAAAGTAACACTGATTTCCGGAGTACTCAAATTAATAACGGGATTTTGAAGATACACTTATTAAATCTCCCTTTGTAACATAATTATTTGAGGCGATCTCTAATCCATGAAAAAAAATCCATCAGACGCATTCACGGGCCTTGAAGCCGCGATTGTGCTCATCGCATTTGTCGTTGTTGCTGCAGTGTTCTCCTATGTAGTTCTCGGCGCCGGGTTCTTCACAACCCAGAAAGCCCAGGAGACGATAATAAAAAGTGTTGAACAATCGACGGCAAACGTCCAGTTGATAGGTAACGTCTATGGTCTTTCATCAGATAATGCCAATATTACCGAGATCAGATTTTCGGTAGGTCTTGCACCCGGTGCAGCAAGTATTGATTTAACAAAATTCAAGGTTGCCTTTTCTACGCCAAGTACTAATCTGGTAATCCTCACCTTGGGTGATACTTCTTCTCAAGCCCATTTTACTGCCAGAGAGGGGGGAGAAGGTCCCAGTCTCAGTTCCTTGGATCCAAACCAGCAAATCGAAATTGCTTTCAATGTTACTCCGGTGCCGGCAAATACCCAGGTAATTATTGAGATCAGACCGGCAGTTGGTGCTGCATTACCCTTCTCCAAAACATCCCCGGCAACCATAACCGTGACGAATGTGTTAGTCTGAAAATCCCTTTTTTAATAGAGGAAATGGATCTATTTTATATCACGCACTGTTTTTTCAAAACGAAAAATGTATCAGTATCGCCAATGGGCAGGATTGCATTATAGGAATATGACATAAAAGTATCGCAAGACTGATCTGTTTTAAAGATAACGTTCATATTCTCCTCTAATCCTGAAAAAAAAGGATTTTTATTCCCTGAAGATTAAAAGCATTGGAAAGAGGAAATTTTTTTTATTAATGGACAGGTGAACGCTCATTGAATCAGGTAATTATTATCATTCCAGGTCTGGAGCAGGTTTAAAAGACGAATCATAATCCTCAGAAGGAAGGGTCTTAAGATAAATCGTTTCAATTTTTTGAATTTTTGCAATTTCAGCGATAATCAGATACATATGAATTATTGCCAGCTCGACATCATCTTTGGACAGACGACCCTGTGAACCTTTGTTTTTTTCATGAGACTTTTCAGATTTTGCAAAGATATATGCCATCTCAGACTCGATCATGAAGAGCACCGGATCATTTCTTGAATTTGATTCAATATAAGAAAAAATCCGGTTAAGGTACTGGTGTGGCTCCACACTCCGTTCGCGGCCTTTTTTATCCAGGTATATTTTCTCTCCCACGGGAACAACCGTGTCCGCGACAATAACCAGAATTTTCTGGACAGCATGAAGTGCCTGGGAAAAAGACTCCGGGTCGTAATATTTCATCCTTTCGTTTATTGCAAGGAGTTGTTCCCCTGCCCGCGGACAATTCTGGCGGATAAATTTGTCTGCAGCAAGGCGTGTGTCTTCAAAAATATCCTCCGCAAATTCTCCAACAGAGAGTGAAATGTTTACTTCAGTCACGTAATTATGGATTGTAGTTTTCAGACGTTCAAAATCATTGACCAGCTCATGATGTTTATTCAGGATCTGCATTTTCTGGCTTTCATTTGCCCCGATTTTTGATACAGATTCGATTTTTGTCGAATTGATGTAGGACTCCAGATGGGGAAGACCGATGGAATGGGGGCGACGCGTTTTTTCGTCCCGGATAACCGGGCGGTCACTTGTGTAATATTTTTTGCAGGAACCGAGATCTTCCGGATCAAATACCACGGGATAGCCCATAATCTCATAATCCAGCCATTTCTGAGCGTCAGAATCATGCAACATGCGGGCAAGTCGTTTTGCCTTCATTAAAATCTGCGATATGGGAAGCTGGTTGATTTCCAAATCACCAAGAATGACGTTTGATAATTCTTTTGCCAGTCTCAGGTTTGAAGTCTGATAATCGTCCATAACCATTTTTTCATTCTTCTCCCCAGTTAGAATTCTCAACAGATAGTAATAGAATCTCATCATGAAGGACTATTAACTCTATGGTTGCAGTATGGGGTTAGCCTGTACATGCACCATCTTTTCCGGTAGGTATCCGGGCTCCCGGTTATTTTATACTCAAATCTGCTATCGTAAAAGGTGTTCATTACCAGCGAATCGGGTTGAAGGATAAACGTCCGGGAAGAATAGTAAAAGAAAAAATGCAAAGCGACGATTTGGTGCTGAGTGTATTTCATAAGAGGATTTATCACCGGGTGACTTTTTTGTCGTTCTTACTTTGCTTAAAAAACAAAAATGTGATGAAAACAATGTATCAGCACTGTCCCCCAACGAAAAATTCATGAACCGGTCAAAGAAAACTTAAACGTGATGCAGGAAAATTTTGGTTTTCTTTTAAAATTTTCTTAAAAAAGCGAAGAAAAGATATAAACTTGTAAACAGAGTTTGTATCCAATGGCCGGTATTGACTGATAAATTTTTTTTAATTTTCTGTTATAACCAGTAATTATTGCTATTTTATTTACAAAAAGTTTATAAGTATTCAATTAAATATAAATAATTGAACTATCATGGCGGTAAATCAATCTCAGGTTGACCACATTATTACTGCCGCGTCAGAAGATGATCCGGAAGTAAAGCTCCAGAACCTGGAGCGGGAGGTTGACCTCATCAAAACTTCCATCAAACGTCTCCTGATGGACATCCGTGAGCGGATGAATGAGCTGGAGAATCCATTTACCTTAGTAGCTTCTGCACCAATAGGTACACAGGCAGGAATTCCACCTGCAGTGCTTGAAGAACAGGAAGCCAAAAAAACTGCACTGGAAGCACGCGAAGCAGAGATCAGCGCACGTGAATCCCGGCTTAATGCAGAAAAAATAAAAAACGAGACGGAGAATAAAAAAGAGTCCCTGCCTGGTAAACCCGAACCAGTATTGCCATCAATCGAAGATAGCAGGAAAATACTGGACGAACAGATGCTTGCTGTCCTGAGGTCACAGGCAGCAATACCCTCAAAACCTGTTTCTGTCCCCCAGCCCCCGGCCGAACTGGGGAGCGAGAAACTCCGGCTTCAGAAAGTCTACAAACTCTTCAAGTGGACACAGCAGTCTGTCAAAAAAATCGGGCATGACCGTCTGGAGATCATCCTTGAGTCTTACCGTGTCATGGGATATATTACAAAAGAATCCTGTGACGAGATCCGCGAAATCTCCCGGCTTATGCCGGCAAATCTGGGAGAAGAACACGAAGTAGGTCCTGATGAGTTTGTATCAGAACTCTATGCATTGAACCGGATTCTTTCCCCCAACGATACTTCTCTCGATCGCGATATGATAGAAGTAATGATGGAACAGCGCCAGACTATCCCGGTCGGTCAGGTCAGAAGCGCGGAGGAAAGAATCGATCTCTCCCGGGTTCTCATGAGCCAGAAAAAAACTTCTGCAACCAAAGAAAAAGACGACGAATGGATGAATTTACCCGACAGGATCTGATCGATGTCTGCCGAGACTATTACTACGGCATTGTTCTTAATCACAGCAGTGGTCGCATCGGCAGTACTTATCAGTGCTGTTTTTCCTGTCATCCAGAATATGGCCGGGACTTTTTCTTCAACCACGCATGAATCCGATGTCCGGATCCGCACCGATTTTAAGATTATTGCTACCTATGCATCCGAATCAACGGGCACTGCCCAGGTATGGATGAAAAATATTGGATCAGAACGGATCGGACTGGCAGGTATTCAGCAGGCTGACGTTTTTTGTGGTGCAGTCGGCAGTTTTGATCATCTTGCACACACCAGTGGAACTTTAGGCAATAACCAATGGATTGAAGATTTCAGTTCGGAATATGATCTGAATAATAACCAGTTCTGGGATCCCGGTGAAACCATCAAGGTCACAGCAAAAACGACTATCCCTTCTTCAGGCAGCAAGGTTTTCTTCCAGTTTGCACTCCCTTCCGGTACCTGGAGATCCATTGAATTCACGGTGAGTTGATCGGGAATGGCCGCAGCTGAGATCATCGGGGCAGCGGTGGGGGTGCTCCTCCTTATTATTGTAGCTTACTTAGTAGTAGGCAGTACCCTTTCAGCAGCTGAAACCGTATCAAATGCCCAAAAAGATATTACCCTTCAGCATGAAGTCCGGTTAAAAACCAGCATCACCCTGAACAAAACCGGGACACAGGTGTCAGGCCAGGGACTGAATTTCAGCGTAACGAATAATGGCAACGAGATGATAACTGACTTTACCCATATGGATATACTCATGAGTACTGGCGGAGAATCCGGAGGATACCAGCACCTGACCTATGACAGCACCTGCGGGACCGAAGGGACATGGTGCATATATGGGGATATTGTCCCGGATACCATCCATCCCAACCAGCTGGATCCCGGCGAGGAGTTGTGGATCTGGGCTACATTTACCGGGGGAAGCCCGGACTGGTGCCAGGTGACAACAAGCAATGGGGTATATGCTACAACGTATATATAATACAAGAAAAGGGTTCTGATGGCAAACATTTCTGATCTTATGGGGGGGGAAGACCGGCGCATTATCTCAACCGGCAACAGTGAACTGGATAAAAAAATTGCCGACGGTCTGCCACTTGAATCCCTGACGCTCATCGAAGGGGAAAATGATACCGGGAAAAGTGTCCTCACCCAGCAAATCATCTGGGGGGCGATGAAGCAGGGAATGTCCGTCGACCTGTTCACCACGGAAAATACCCATAAGAGTTTTATCAAACAGATGGAGTCCATGAGCCTTGATATCTCGGACTATTTCTCCTGGGGTTACCTTAAAATTTTTCCCCTGCACGTAGTCGGTTTTGAGTGGAAAAAAGAAGAGATGGCAGGTATTCTCGCACGCCTCGTCAGCTACATCCAGCAGAGCAAATCCCAGGTAATAATTGTTGACTCCCTGACACTTTTTACCGAATATGCAGAGACTGACTCCATCCTTACCTTCTTCACGAACTGCAAATCACTTGTTGATGAAGGCAAGACAATACTGGTCACGCTGCACACGTATGCGTTTGAAGAAGATACCCTTGTCCGGATACGTTCAATCTGCGATGCTCACCTGAACATGAAAAAAGCCCTCGTTGGGAGCAAGTATGTCATGGTGATGGAGGTCATCAAGGTCCGTGGTGCACACAAGACTACGGGTAACGTTGTCAGTTTCGAAGTCCATCCCGGTTATGGCATGAAAGTCATTCCGATGAGTTTTGCGAAGGTCTGATATGGGTACCCTGTCTGTTGCTGTCAATCTCCCTTTTAAAAGGGAGATCGTCGATTCAACCGTTGATTTTTATAATGATATTGAATCAAGTCCTCTCTATAAAATGCTCCCGGCAAACGCCAAGGAATATGTCAAAGCCAGTCCCCATCTTCTTGAATACCTTCACACGTTCCCGGTTAATACGTATGGGATTCCGCTCTTCTTATCTGAATTGAAAAAAGAGCTTCGCACCATGGAAAGCCCCAACATCATTTATCCGGTCAATGATACCACCTTTATCCACATTCTTCCGGACCCGGATGATGTGAGGAACTTTTACATCCCCATCGAACCCTCGTTTCTTCACAGCGTGAACCAGATTCTCCCGGAAATTGAGACAAGACTTATTAACCTGATTGATGCGCTTGAAGAGGATCCGATTTCCGACAATGAACGGGCTGAAGTAATAAAGAAAATGTTATCTTCAGTCACCGTCATCCTGCCAAAAGGAACAGATATTACCCACATGACCGGGGGGGATGCCAGACAGCAGGATATCAAATCAAAAATCACGACATTTTTAAACACGGATTTTACTGCAAAGAAAAAAATGAAAGACACCAAAAAGAAGTTCCAGGTTCCCATTACTCCTGAAGGCAAGGTAATCCTTACCGATGAAGAATACCGGGCAATCGAGTACCTTATGATACGGGATAAGATCGATATGGGTCCACTCAAACCGTTCCTTTCCGACCCGTATATTGAAGATATATCCTGTGATGGTGTAGGGCCGATTTTCATAGAACATAAAATTTTTAAGGGCCTCAAATCCGTGATAGAATTCAAAGTCTCCAGTGAACTGGATGAATTTGTCGTGAAAGTGGCAGAACGGATAAAGCGTCCCATCACGTACCGGAGTCCGATTGTTGATGCCACCCTTCCTGATGGGTCCCGTATCAACATCGTTTATGGGACGGCTATCAGCCGGCATGGGAGTAATTTCAGTATCCGTAAAGTGAACGAAGTGCCGTTAAGCATCCTCAATATTATTGACAGTAATGGTCTTGACTACCTGGCAGCCGCGTATATCTGGATCTGCGTAGAGTACGGGATGTCACTTTTCGTGTCCGGAGAGACAGCTAGCGGTAAGACTACACTCCTGAATGCAATCACGGGATTTATTCCCCCGGAAAATAAGATCGTAACCATTGAAGATACCCCGGAACTGAATGTCCCTCACCGGAACTGGATTCGGGAAGTGGCACTTGCAAAGGGGAAGGGAGAGGGAACGGGGGGTTCAGCTGCGGGTGGAGAAGTAACCATGTTTGACCTGCTTAAGGCTGCCCTGCGTCAGCGTCCCAACCAGATCCTTGTCGGTGAGATACGTGGTGTTGAAGGAGCCGTTGCGTTTGGTGCGATGCAGACCGGTCACCCGGTAATGAGTACCTTCCATGCGGCATCAGTGGAAAAACTCATCCAGCGTCTCTGTGGAGACCCCATCAATATTCCTAAGACCTACGTGGATAACCTCAACCTGGTGATCATCCAGAGTGCAGTTAAACGACCAGATGGTCAGCTGGTCCGGCGGATGATCAGTTGTAACGAACTGGTAGGTTTCAACCCGGAAACCCAGGGATTCACATTTGTCGAGATGTTTACCTGGGAACCAATCACCGATACGTTTATATGGTCGGGAAAGGGCAGCTCCTTTTTGCTTGAAAATAAAATCGCCACGATGCTCGGCATGCCGGATAGCAAAAAATCAGAGATCTATCTTGAAGTCGAAAAACGGGCAAAAATTCTCGAGCGGCTCCATAAAGCTGGATATACAAAGTTCTGGGACTTGTTCAGCATGATGACAAAGATCAAGAAGCAGGGGCTCTTAAAGATTGGTTCCTGATATGGTTGATACCACCGCGGATCAGGATAAGAAACTCAAAAAACGTGAGATCCCGTTTGCATCTCACGTAAAGGCATTAAAAGAGAGGATTGCCCAGGTCACTGAAGACCGGAAAATGGGGGCTGACCTCCTTTTTTTGAATACCTATATGGCATCGCTCGCCATTGCCAATGCCTCCCGCCCGGAGATATTTTCCGCTGCATCAAACCGGACCGAGTACATCTCATCGAAGTATATTGCGAAGGTTGACCTCTACGTAAAAAAATGGAGTTACAGTTATTCCGAATCTCTGGGGATTGTTGCTGAGAGGACACACAATATCATCCTTAAAAGCATGCTGAACCGGTATGCAAATGCAATCGACTCCGGTGTCCCTGATGATGATTTCTTAAAAAATGA
This sequence comes from Methanoregula sp. UBA247, assembly GCA_002495055.1. Lineage (GTDB taxonomy): Archaea > Halobacteriota > Methanomicrobia > Methanomicrobiales > Methanospirillaceae > Methanoregula. The sequence continues at coordinate 39,883 of DADR01000067.1, forward strand.
GTTGTCAACGGTCAGAAGTGTTTATCGCAGCCAGGTCGAGCAGGGACTCGAGATGCTCACAAAATGGGGTGACGCGTATGTCGCCATGCTCCTTTCCAGTACAGTTATTGCAGTTACCCTGATGATCTCCGTTGCTATCTATTCTCCTACCGGTCTTGAGTCCACGCTGAACATGGCCTACGGGATTGTCCTTGTGATCTGCATTGGTGGCAACCTGCTTATGTACACCACAGTACCAGATGACCCGAAATCCCATGGGCTCAAGGAAAGAGCATCCAAGGAACAACAGACAATACATGCCATGGAGAGGATAATTATTCCCCTGACTGTGGGTGCGGTTATCATAATGGCATTGCTGGGGATCAATGCAGGGGTGGTATTCCTGCTGGTGGGGATCCTCATGGCACCCCTTGGCATCATCGGGTTTATTGACGATAGTAATATCACCCTCAGGGACAACGATTTTTCAACCTTCATAAGGAGTCTGGGGGCGATAATGGGAGGCCAGGGTACCACCGCGGTGTATGCTCTTGGAACGATTGATAAAAAATCCCTCACCGCTCTCGAACCTCTCGTGAATACTGTCTATTCCCAGATGAACATTGGTCTTGATAACAAGCAGATCTGGGATAAATTTATTGGAGAATCGGGAAGCAACCTCATTTACAAATATCTCAATATCTACCTGGACACCGTGATTATGGGGGGTCCACCGGAACCGATTGGTACGGTAGTCGGATCTTCAGTACTTGAACAGACACTTCTACGGGAGAAAAAAGATATGCATGCACGCAGTTTTATCGTGCTCCTCGTACCCATGCATGCGGCAATGACGGGAATTCTTGTTGTCCTTTTCCGTATAATGCTGACATTAACCGGCTCTGTGTCAGCAATGATGGACCAATTCGCGGCATCGACTGCTGCCAGCGGAGGAGTATCCAGCGCCGGTGGGGTGTCTGCGACCAGTGCTCTGGGAGGGATGTCAATGTTCACCAACTTTCCCGAAAAGGAGATGGGCTTCTTTGTGGTACTTATCCTGACATTCATTACCGCCGGAAATATCTTCGCTGCACGGATTGTCGGGGGAGGGGATAGGTATATGTTTTATTTCTATACAGCCCTGTTCTGTACAATCACCGGACTCGTATTATTGATTGCACCCCTTGGAGTAAACCTGTTCTTCAGCCCGGAGGGGCTCACGAAAATGGGACAGACAGTTACAGGTGCAGCAGGGATGTATCTTATATGAAAGAAAGTCTGCGCAGGGTTATCCTCTTTGCCGTAATTGTGATCACCGGTTCGATCATGATCCTGGTTGATATACCATTAATCATCATGGTCCCCCTGATCCTGGCGATAGGGTTTGTGGTACTCCTGCTCCTGGGCGCGATAACAGTTGCTGAAATCAAGTCAGTCTTTACCAGAGCAAACGCAAAAAATCCCAAAAAAACCGGTATCCTGAAGCGGCTGAATGAAATGAAATTTTTTGAAAAAAAGGCGGTTCAACCGGATAATAAGCAGGCTTCTCCGGTAAAAAAAGAGGAGCCCCAAAAAACTAAGCCAATAAAAACCGGGGCCGTTTTGCACCTGCGTACATTTCTCTCATCGCTTGGTTCTCTGGGAACTATTCTTAAACAACGCAGCAAACGCGAGAAAAAAGTTGAGCACATCAACGAGCTGCTCGATAAAACGGTGAGTGAAAAGGTTAAAAGCTCTGCTCTTACAAGTGCCGGAAATGGTGTCAATACAAGGACCCCTCCTCCTCCAGGTACCGGGGGACCAGGCACGCAGGAACAGCCTAAAGGCCAGGATCCCTTCCTGTCCCTTTCCGATGATGAATTTGATGTCAGCCTCCTGGATGGACTGGATGATCTGGAAGCACCCCTTCCAAAATCATCCCCAGGTCAGGAATTATCTCCGGTAGTATCAAATAGTGGATCGGATATGGTAATCGGGGATCCTGATATACCTGTGCCGTCACTGGATATCAGCTCGGAAGCGGATGATATTCTCAAAGATAATGAAGGAGGTAGAGAAGAATTCAAGGATCTTGAAGGAGTGGAATCCATTGATCAGGATTTTGGAGACCTGGACAGCCTGAACCTTGATGACGTTGATCTTGATATCGATATGGAAGATGAGACTACGGCTGGTGCTGAAAGTCCGTCGCCGAAAGCAGAAAAACCCGCTGGTGCATCACCCGCCGGATCATCAACTACCCCTTCGACAACGACTGTAAAAACTGACTGGGTCCAATCCGATGCTCCCAAAAGTACTACCGAGGCAGAGGACCAGATATCCACCCAGGCCGACATGGCTTCCTTTGCCGGAGGAGCCTCAGGCAGCGATGAAGACATGTTAAGTTCCCTGGCTTCAGATGTCAAACACGTAACAAAAGAAAAAAATATCAGCCTTTTGCGGGATTTAAAAGATTTCAAAGCACCGGCAACAGAAATTGAGAATGAATTGAAAGAGATGTATGAAACGATGAAGTCCGTTTCTGATCCCAGGAAAAAGGTAATCGTTCCTGCAAAGAAAAAGAAATAATCCTGCTGAATAGTATTATTTATCCGAAAATAAATCATCACATAAAAAAGATCATCTAGTGAGGATACATGAAAGAGGTACCGGTAAAAATTCACCACAATAACGAATGGATCGTTGTCAAACTCGGTATCGGTGAGGATCGGATTGCAATCCCGGCACCAGTTTCCAAGGAAATTCTCTTCAAGACCGTTGCTGATATTGCAGAAAAGAAAAACGTCCTGATTATAACGGTAAAAACTGATGCAGAGACTGTCTATAAGATCCTGTCCGTTGAGAAGGTTCTTCAGGTATTAAAAAAACTCATACTTGGATCCTGTAATGCTTATCGCCTCATGGCTTACTTCATGTCTCCGGCAATCCGTGGTGGTGTAATGATTAAAGATGCGCAGTGGGACAAAGGAAGTGTTGTTGTTGTCCGATCAGGCATCTGGTTTGCTTCTGCTACAAAACAAATATGTGTACCGGTAAATGACGTCGCAGCCATCGAACTCACCAAACGTGACGTTCAGGGCAAACCCACTGATGTGATTCGAATCGATCATCTCGAATCCGGAGAGGTATCCTCCTCCCTTGTTCTCTGCCCGCTCTCAACCCTGCAGGTATTGTATAATTACCTTAAGGATACCACAAAAAGCATGGATATGAAAGGCACCGAGCTGGACGGCATCGACCAGCAGGTTGCTATGCTCGTCTATTCCGGCATGGATTCACACGCAATCGAGAATATGCTCAATATCCCCCACAAACAACTTGATGCAGTCTATGATAAGATCTTAAACCTCGGTCTGGGCGAAGTTGTTACCATACGAAGGGAGATACAGCTCACTACAAAAGGAGTCAGATATATCTCTGATGCCACAAAATCCCAAACAAACTAGAACATCCCCTCGTTTCAATTCCAATACTTCTTTAAAGAATAATATGCTTATATATAAAATGATTGACGATGGGAAAAATTCTGATTGTGGATGACACTCTCTTCATGAGAACGCTGTTAAAAAATATTCTGTTTTCCGGTGGGCATACCATTGCCGGCGAGGCTGGCGACGGCGAGGAAGGCATTGCTAAATATAAGGAGCTGAAGCCGGATCTCGTTACTATGGACATTGTGATGCCCAAACTGAACGGGATCGAGGCATTAAAGGCCATAAAAGAGTTTGATCCGGCGGCGAGGATTGTTATGTGCACCGCCGTCGGGCAGGAACAGATGGTAAAACTCGCCATCAAGAGCGGTGCAAAAGGCTACATTATCAAACCGTTCCAGGCCCCTAAAGTTTTAGAAGAAGTCAAAAATGTCCTGGCATCCTGACGATTATGGTGAAAGTTCTTATAGTTGATGACTCCGTGTTCATGCGCACGGTCATCCGGGATATGCTGGCAAACGACTCCTCAATCGAAATAGTAGGAACTGCATCGAATGGTCTGGATGCACTTGAAAAGATTCAGGAGATTCATCCTGATCTGATAACACTTGATATTGAGATGCCCAAAATGAACGGTCTTGAGGTTCTCAGGGAACTTAAAAAAATTAAGCAACATCCCAAAATCCTGATGCTGAGCTCGTTAACCTCCAAAGACGCAGAGATGACCCATGAAGCGATTCATCTTGGTGCTGACGATTTTATGTTAAAACCAAATCTTCCTCATGTACGCGAGATCACGGAAGAATTAATTTCCAAAGTCAAACACCTTGCCACGCTCCAGCCACCGGGCATTCATCACAATCCAACACCCTCTGTTACGGGTCCTGCGGACCGGGTTGTTCTCATCGGATCATCAGCCGGGGGACCTCAGCAGGTCGATACATTGCTTTCTATGTTGTCTCCTGATCTTCCTGCAGGCGTTATTATTACCCAGCATATGCCAGTTGGTTTTACAGCACCGCTTGCCGAGCGCTTTAACAGGATAGCTACCATGCCGGTCAAAGAAACCCAAAACGGCGATATGCTTGAAACAGGAAAAATTCTTCTGTCGAAGGCCGGGGTTCACACGATCATTGCCGGAGTGATGGGAGAAAGAGGTAAAACAACAGGGCGTATTGTCCATACTACCTCACCACCAGTTCATGGCGTCAGGCCAGCGGTAGATAAGACCTTTGAATCCGCTGCTCATGTATATGGAAAAAACGCAGTCTCGGTCATTTTAAGCGGCATGGGAAATGATGCAGGAATCGGGGCACACGCCATAAAACAAGCTGGTGGTGTAAGCCTTGTCTGCGATGAGAAGGATTGTCTTGTTTACGGCATGGCACGATCTGCGATCAAGAACAACGCAGTCGACCTGATCCTCCCGTTAAACAAACTCTCAAAAGAGATAGAACGGGTAGTGCATATGATGGAGGGAACGCGTGTCTGAATTTGAGGCATATCGCGGGCTGTTTGTTGCAGAATCGCGGGAAAACCATGAGAACCTGGTCAAGAACCTTCTGCTTCTCGAACTGGGCTCATATCAGGATGCTATAGATGAAATTTTCCGTTCTATTCATACCCTCAAAGGCGCATCTGCATCCATGGGTTTTGCCAATATGGAGCATCTCTGCCATTCAATGGAGGATGTCTTCCAGCTCATACGCAGCGGAACCGCAGAAATTTCCCCGGAACTGGTCAACCTGCTCCTTGCATGTTCCGATCTCATCGAGCAGATGCTGGATGATGTTGAAGCGGGAGGGGACTCTTCATCAAAAAATCCGGCTGAACAGGTCAACGCCCTCAAAGAATGGATTGAACAACGCGGCGGCACGATAAAAGCAAAGACTGAAGTCCCTGTCATCCCGACCGAGGCGCAACCTCCAGAAGAACCTGCCCGGGATATACGTACGGAGAATTGCGTTGAATACGGGATGCAAATCACTGTCGCAAGCGAATGCATAATGAAAGATGTGCGTGCAATGCTTGCCCTGGGAAATTTAAAATCCGTGGGAACTATCCTTTCCATGAACCCGACCATGGAAGCGATTGATGAAGGGAAGTTTGATGGCAGGCTTGAACTCGTCATCGCCAGCGATGCCGGGGAAGAGGCGCTGAAAACTGCTGCTTCAGGAACCGAGATCACCGAAGTTGTGATCAGTCCTGTAAAGAAACCAGATGTCGTGACTGCAAATGAGGTCCCGGGGAGTTTAAAAAAGACAGAAACTGATAAAAAGCAGTCCCAGGCACCGGATAAAACACGGGAGATCAAAAATCTCCGGGTCGATATCCATCAGCTTGACCATATCATGAACCTGGTTGAAGACCTCGTTATTAACCGGGGAAGGCTGAAACAAATTGCCGAACAGCACAAGATCAAGGAGATGGATGAAGCTATCGGTATGGTCGACCGGTCAGTCTCTGAACTCCAGAACCTGATGATGATTATCAGGATGATTCCCCTGAATCAAATCTTCAATCGCCTTCCACGCGTTGTCCGCGATGTTGCCCAGTATGACGGCAAAGACGTAGATTTTTTCATAGAAGGCGGAGAAACAGAACTCGACCGTAGTGTAATGGACGGGCTCAATGATCCGCTTCTTCACCTTATCAGGAATGCAGTAAATCATGGTATTGAATCTCCCGATTCACGGGAAAAAGCCGGAAAACCACGAAAAGGTTATGTAAAACTGTCAGCACACCGTGACCGGGATAATGTAATCATTGAGCTTATCGATGACGGTGCGGGCATCAATGTCGACAAAGTCAAGGCAAAAGGGATTGAAAGGGGATTGATTTCAGCTGAAGTGGCCGAAACATTCACAACAGAACAGGCAATTGACCTGTTATTTCAGCCCGGTTTCTCCACGGCCGATAAAATATCAGACATCAGCGGCCGGGGAGTCGGTCTTGATGTTGTCAAGCGATCCATCGAAGCGCTGAAAGGTACTATACGGGTGGAAACAAACCCGGGTAAAGGAAGCCGGTTTGAACTGTTACTCCCGCCGACAATGGCAATTGTCGATGTGATGATTGTGAGGATCAACGACAAACGGTTTGGCATTCCCATCAGCAGCATTGTAGAAGTTGCCAATTTTAAAAGAGATGAAACCCACCAGATAGGAAAAGGTGAAGCTATCCTGCTGCGCGATGAAGTGCTTCAGATACTCTGGCTGAATGAGATGGTAGGAGTATCCAAATCCTGTGAGATCCTCATTGTCGTACAATACCAGAAGCGGAAATGCTGTATTCCCGTGGATGTTGTCGAAGGAAAGCAGGAAGTAGTCGTGAAACCCCTGAGCGGTTTTATCGGGAATACCCGGGGTGTGAGCGGTGTTACCATTCTCGGTGATGGTGGTGTCGTTCCGGTTATTGATGTAAACACTATAGTCTAGGAGAATATTATGGAATTATCACCAATCCAGGCAGATGCAATTCAGGAACTTGGAAATATCGGGGCTGCACATGCAGCAACCACCCTTTCCCAGATGTTGGGAAGCACTATTGAAATGAGTGTCCCCGCGATTAAGGTGGTCGATCTTGCTCAGCTCGGGACATATATGGGAGAGGAATCAGCAGCAATGGTTGCTTTTGAACTCCAGGGGGATATTCCCCACGGCGGATATGTTTTATTTTACATAACACGGGAATCCGCAGTCCGCATGACAAACACGATGCTGGGACTCACGGATCTCGCCCGCCCGCTTAATGAAATGGACGAGAGCGCACTCATAGAAGTAGGAAATATCATGGTTTCTGCTTTCCTGGATGCCACTGCAGAGCTCCTCGGCTTTATCATGCTTCCTTCCCCCCCGGCACTCACTATCGATATGGCGCACGCCGCCATGCAGTCACTCATCGCCCAGATGCAGGAAGAGACCAATGAGGTTTTACTGTTCTCCACCGAACTAACCTGCGAAGAGCACAGGATAGACAGTGATATTATTATGATGCCGGAAAGAAGTACGCTTGAAAAAATTATTGCACTTCTTGAAGATATGATGAAGACCAGTTGACAAAGCAGCACCTGTTATGCCCGACCCCCAGCCACGGATAGAACAAACATCAATGATTGGTATAGGAGAATACCGCGTCGGCTCATTCCCGATGATGACTATCGGCCTGGGTTCCTGTATCGGGCTGACAATGTATGATCCGAACCTGAAACTGGGTGCAATGGTGCACATTATGCTGCCCGAAAGTGCCGGCAGAAAGGAACGACCGGGTAAATATGCGGATACTGCAGTTCCCCTGCTGATGAATGAACTCGCTGCCATGGGTTGCAAGAACCGGTCTATCACTGCAAAGATGATTGGTGGGGCAAGCATGTTTGAATATTTCGGTACAAATCTCAACATTGGTGAAAGGAATGCCGAAAAAGTCAGGAACCTGTTAAAAGAGCACCATATTCATCTGGCAGCAGAAGATGTCGGTGGCAAGGTCGGCCGATCGGTCACGTTCCTGCCGGGCAATGATGGCAAGGTATCTATCCGCAGGGCAGACGGGACATCAACCGATCTCTGAAAAGTACTGCAATACGTGTGTTTTCATCGTGCAGTTTTGCCAGCAGGTGATATACATTTAACTTTTTTAAAGATATTCAACCGGGAAAAAACCATGCATAGACCTGTCTTTTCGCACCAGAACATGAACGAAAGAGACCGTTATGGTAACAAAGGACCTTTTTTCCTGATTTCTTCAAAGCAATACTGGTCAATTGAATCCAGAAGTGCTTTTTTTGCCTTTTTAACCTGCATCTCATTATTCGAGAAAAAATCGTTGGCAATATACCTGAGTACCGTTGCATAGTATTGAACATGCGGAAATTCTTTTTCAAATACTGCAATTCGATCAAGCGCATCTGTTTTTTCACCGTTGAGGAGATTAAACGCAAAGTCAAAAAGGTAGATCGTATTAACCGGCATGCCCTTCTGGTTCGCCAGCTTCTTGAAGCTGTGATAGGTGATCCTTTTTTTTGTCAGGAGAGAGAATCTTATCCCGAGATAGATGGGTTCAAGTTCATCGGGATACTGTTTGATAAGATGGTTTAGTACGCCTGCTGCTCCACCAGCATCACGGTTGTCAAGGTAATAATAATACATCACGCGCAGGAATTGGAAATCATTGTAAAACCGCTCTGAGCTTATATCAAGCAACCGTTTTCTCATTTCGGTATCATGCGCAAGAGCTGCGTTCTCCAGCCCGATTTCTATGAACCATCTCTCGCTGGGGAACCATTCGAGACCGAGAAAAACCATTTGCCAGAAAAATTTCTCAAGAAAGGACGGGTCTTCCAGTTCCAGCTGGTTCAAGCCGCGTATCGGTGCCGATTTGTGTGCGAGATTAAGCAGGGTTTCCCGGGCGAGAAGTTCCATTTCACCAGGCCGCTGGCTTTTTACAGTCTCATTGTCATTCCGGACCTCGCGCAGGGAGAGAGTATAATAACAGAATGCTAACGCAGTGCCAACCCTGGCATCCAGATTGCTATAGTTTTTCAGATAATCAATCGCATGCGTATAATCTCCGACTTTTAATAATTTCAGGCCGACAACAATATTGATCCCGGTTTCTGCGTCTTTTTTCTTTTTAAAGCGAAGAGCGTTATGGATGACCTTTCCGACGTATTCAAAATCGCCGCTGTTCCTGCTTGCATCCAGTACTTCAAAGGTAATAAAATCAATAAACTCGTCATACACATCATCAGAGATATCGGGAAAAGAATTTTCGAGTGCAGAGATCACATGTCCGTAAAAAACCGGGAGGTTTGAGTCAACTTTTTCCGTATTGCGTTCAATATAGCCAGAAAAATCTTTTTTCAAGAGGTTCAGCTTATCATAGACTATAGCATCTGAAAGCTTTTCTCCCCGCATACAGGAAAAATGGCATGTTAAAATATTAAAAGGTATGACAGGTGATGCATGCATTACCGGGTCGGTCTGCCCTTTTTATCTGCGGAGATAAGATTTTTTATTACGTCTTTTGTTTATAACAACGTGCTTTTTATGCTCCCGCTGATAGCTGATCTGCTGCTAAATCCCCTGCCAGAAAACCTGCGGCCAGACGATATACTCCTTTCGGTACGACTATCTCAAACCGGGCACCTTCACCGTATATCCCGGTTTCACTGATAGTCATATTGGTGATATCGGGGATCTCCTTACTGATAAACATCCCGATACCGGTATTTTTTCCAAAACCTTCCTTAAAAATTTTATCTTTATCACCGGGAGGTATTCCAATTCCATTGTCCTGGCAGATAATGACCAGATTATCGCTAAATTTTTCATACCAGAAACGGATTTCTGAAATTTTTTTCCCGTGACGGACTGCATTCTCGGTGAGGTTATAGAAGACCTTTTCCAGCATGTCATCAGCATATACAGCCCCGTTATTTATTGCTTCGATTACCACATCATCACGACCTTGACCGGTAAACTTATCTAACTGTGATGATTATAAGTGTTGATTGTAAATATTAGTTAAAAACAATCAGCAATACTAGTTTATATATTTAATCGGCGCAACAATCAGTATCAAGGTTGGGATTTCATGGAACGGGAAAGCGAGCTGGAAAGGATAAAGGAATTATTAAAAATTAGCCCGAAAGGTTTGTCCATTGAAGAAGTATCCAAAAAACTCATACTCAACCGGGCAACTGCCGCCAAATATCTCAATTCCCTGGTTATGTCGGGTCAGGCAGACATGAGATCGCTCGGACCGGCAAAATTATTCTATCTTACCCACCGGTTGACATTACCCAACCTGTTAAGTCTTGCCACAGACTTGATCCTCATACTGGACAATGATCTTTTTATCCAGGAAGCAAATGATCAGTTTCTTTCCTGTTTCCATGTATCAAAAGAGGACCTGAAAGGCAAAAAAATTGAACACTCACCTCTTGCCGGTTATCTTACCGGGGATCACCTGGTCGCCATCGAAAAAGCTCTCGAAGGTCAGGAACAATCGTTTGATGTGCACTTCGATAACCTTGAAGAAGACCGTTTTTTCAAAATGAAATTCATACCGTTTGTTTTTGAAGGCGGGGAGAAGGCGGTCGTCATTATCCTGGAAGATATCACGGAAATGAAAAGATACCAGCAGGACCTTGAAGAGCAGGTCAGGCAGAGAACTGCTGAACTGGTGGAGACCAATGATGCATTACGGGAGAGTGAGTACCGTTTCCGGCAGGTCACCGAAAACGCTGAGGAATGGATCTGGGAAGTAAATGCAGAGGGCTTGTACCGTTACAGCAGCCAGGCGGTGGAAAGGATCCTGGGTTATGCTCCTGAAGAACTGGTTTTACAGAAACATTTTTACGACCTTTTCGATCCTGACGTCCGGGAGGATCTGAAAAAAACAGCCCTTGCCATAATCGAAAAAAAAGAACCGTTTTACCACTTTGTTAACCAGAATATCCATAAAAACGGCAGCGTTGTTATCCTTGAGAAGAGCGGTTCACCGATACTGGATGATAAGGGTAATCTCATTGGATACCGGGGAACGGATATGAATATTACAGAACGTAAAAGGGCAGAAGATGCAATAAAAAAGGCAAATAAGCAGATTATCCTGTTAAACAGTGTCACCCGTCACGATGTCCTCAACCAGCTCAACACCCTGACAGGATACCTTGGCATTATGAAAAAAATGCACCACGATGAAAAGATGGCGGAACTTATCCGGACCGAACAACAGGTTGCTGAAACCATCCGTCGCCAGATTACCTTTACCCGTGACTACCAGAATATCGGGGTGCAGCCACCCCAGTGGAATAAGATTAACGATACCATAACAAAGGTACTGACAACAACGGATCTGGGCGGGGTAGCAGTTATTGTTGAAAAAAACACCCTGGAAGTATACACGGATCTCCTTATTGAAAAGGTCTTTTTTAATCTCTTCGATAATTCCATCCGTCATGGAGAGCACATCACCAAGATCCATATCAGTTTCCGTCAGGATGATACCGGTGTTTCAATTATCTACGAGGATGATGGAATTGGTGTGCCGGATCAGGACAAAGAGCGTATTTTCGACAGAGGATTTGGAAAAAACACCGGCTACGGATTGTTCCTTGTTCGCGAAATCCTTTCCATCACCGGTCTCACGATAAAAGAAAGCGGCATCTATGAAAAAGGGATACGCTTTGAGATTTTCGTCCCTCAGGGGCTCTATCGGTTCTCCTCATAGACCGAGGTGAAATTTCCTTATAACAAAATACATTTCAGTGTCTGCTTTTCCTGACATTTTCGAAGGATTCTTTTAAAATTTCATTACACCGGTCAAAAAGGGGCGGTCCATGTCCAAAATATACTGAGCGGATGTCCCTGCTGCAGAGGTTTCCCAGTGCAGTGATGAATTCGGGTTCGTAAGTACCATCCGTTGAACGGATGACCAGGGGAGTATCACCGGAAAAAAGGACACCATCCTGCCTGCAGTAAAGGCAGATCGAATCATTACTATGCCCGGGGGTATAGATAATTTCAAAATCCCTGTCACCCAGTTTTACGTTTTCCCCCCCTTTTAATATCACGTCAACTCCCTCAAAAAAAAAGAGGCGGCACACACCACAGGATTGAACAAATCACAGATGAGCGGCAGGAGTGTAACATGATCATAATGGCTGTGGGTGAGGATAACCTGCTCCACTCTTTTTTTTCCCACACCTGTTGAAGCTGCCATAAGCCGGGGAATAATGGACGGGTCCCTCCCGGTATCGATAAGCGTGTTCACATCTGAAAGGGCATTCCATGTCCCGGTAACAAGGTAAACATTGGAAGTGTATTGCGTCCCTTTTGAAAAAAGGTTGAGGATTTTCATTGTTGTCCGGGAATTTTTTTAAAGATCTGGGCATTGGCCGCTACCGTTTCAAAACAGCATTCCATTTCAGCCGGTAGTTTCTGGGTCTGTTCCGTGATGAGAAAACAGCCGTCATCCAGAGTATCATAAAACATCCTGTATACCTTAAGTCTCTCCTCATCACTGAAGTGGAGCAGGACATTTTTACAGACAATAAGCCCCATATTCTGGCGGACCGGCTGGAATGTCAGGAGATCGTGTTTTTCAAAGACCAGTCTCCGCCGGATCTCTTCTGCAATTTTCCAGTTGCCGGGTTTTTGTTCATCCGAAGAAAAATATTTTGAAAAAATATCCGGAGGGATCCTGTCCAGTTCCTGTTTTGCGTAACTTCCTTCCTCGATAATCTTTGCAAATAAGTTACTGATATCAATGTCTGTACAATAAATTTTCACGTTACGGAAGATCATCGGCCCCATATTTTCACGAAGCATGATGGCAATAGTATACGGTTCCTGTCCCATCGCACACCCGGCACTCCAGATATTGATGTAACGACGACTGCCGATTACCGGGAGAACATACTCACGTATCATTTCAAGTGTCTGGTAATCGCGGAAAAAGTAGGTAAATGCCATCGTCTGATCACGTTCTTAATTTTCTCGAGAAGGTATACATATGAACATTTGCCTGATCTGGCACAAACCTTCCGGTACGTGGAGGTAAGGATATTTTAGAAATGGATAAGATCGTGAATATTTTGCTATAAAACAAGCGTCCGACCGATAAGCCTGGTGATCACGGATTGAAGGCATGATAATATTCTCCCGGGGTCTCGAGACTTATATGATAAAAATCGATGTTCCTGACGCTGATAATCATGTACATAGTCGTATTGGCTGTCCGGATTATTCTGTATGACGTACCCCGGTTCACAATCTCTTCGCTCTTTATGATCCCCCCGGTATCTGCATAGCAGAGGGCCATACGAAAGTTTGCATATTGAGGCTGGTTTTCTGCAATGACCGTAGTATTAATAACCCAGATTGGGTAAGGAACAGAAAAAATCTGGGTCAGACCCCCCCGTGTGCTTTCAATAAAGGCAAAGGGTATCCACCCCTCGGTCTGCCGGGGAGTTTCTGAGGCTCCGGTCGTTATCAGGGTTTCGGGGAGTTTATACACCGGGTAGGAAAAAGGTTTTTCAGTGAAGGAAATGCGGTAAGGGGGTGCATCAGGTTTTTGAAGTAATGAGGTAGTCGTCGTAATCTGGTCAGGTAGCGTGGGGGTTGTTGTGCCAGAAATCGCGGTTTGCACTCCGGTTTCTGCAGGTTTTACCAGACCTTCCTGAGATATCTGTAATGGGGGATTTGCGATAACTGCAACAGCAACCACAATTGCAATGCCCGCAATAAGGGCAAGAACATCACCGGAGTCCACATACTATACTGGACAGGATGCTATAAAAACCTGCATCAGATCTGGTAAACCTCCAGCTAATCAGGGAATATTTTCTGTTGGTTAAATCCGATCAATGAAAATGAACCGGATTTCCAATAAATTTTGACATTTCTTTAAAAAAATGAATAAGTCATTCCAAACAAATAAACAGTACTTATTATAGGATGACACATAAAAAAAAATGTATAAGGTGGTAAAATTACAATCATTACCTTTTCTCACCATAAAGGTGGTACAGGCAAGACAACATCCTGTCTGAATATTGCCGGGTTTTGTCAGCAGGCCGGGAGAAAGGTGCTGGTTATTGATTGCGATCCTCAGGCGAATGCAACCGCCGGGCTCGGTATCGACCCCAGTGCTTCGGGCAAAAATATGTATGAAGTGTTCATGAGTGGAATTGACGGTTTTCCCAAGGTTATGATTCAGGATATCATAAAGAAAACTGCTTCCGGAATTGACCTTGCTCCTGCACATCTTGATATGGTAGGTGCTGAACCCTACCTCTATCACGCATCATTCCCAACCGGTGTGCTAAAAGAAGCGCTCACGAACATCAAAAACCAGTATTCGTATATTTTCATTGATACACCCCCAAGTGTTGGACAGTTTGTCATCAACGGACTCTTTGCAGCAGATCATGTAATCGTAACCCTTGATTCGGGATTATTTGCGCTCAATGGAGTAACGACACTCTCCACAATATTCTCTGATATAAAAAATAATCTGGGAAAAGATATTATTCCCGACATGGCAATCGTCAGCCGATGGGGTGAAGGATTATTTCAATCATGTTCTCAAACTGAAGCACAGGAGAAAACGGATATTTTTACCATGCTTCGAAACATTTTTTACAAACCGCATGAACCTTCTCCTGAAGACCTGAAGGCTGAAGAAGAGCACAAAAATGAACAAACGCGATTGCTTGTCACTCTTAACGAGATCAAACACAGGTTTCCAAGTGTGTACACCGTACCGTACTCTTCGGCAGTGTACGAAGCCCAGAAACGTGGAATGCCGATTTCTCATTTTGCACCGGGCAGCAGCGCCGGAATTGCATATAAAACCATTGCAGAAGAGGTTATGAGATGGAACTAAAAGAGATTGAAAATGTATTAAAGAAAACCAGTGAAGGAAATTTCTCTGCCCGGGTCGATGAAAGTAAAATTGACGTCGAATTAAAAGCAGTAGCACAGATGCTGAACAAGACGCTTGAAAAGGCAGCAATGGCAAAGGAATTAAAGCATCGTGCCGACGTGATGATTCAATATAATCCAATGGCGATTGCCATATTGAGAAAGGACAAGACCAGGATACATATCAACAAAGCCTATGAAACGGTCTGGCGGGGTTCACGGGAAGAACTCTTAAAAAAGAAACTGAACGATTTTAATATTACTGTTCTTTCCGGTGAGCATTTCTACGCATGCTTTGAGACCAGAAAACTTGCAATTACCGACTGTCTTGTCACTTTTCCTGACGGTATTAAAAAATACCTGACGCTCAATGCAATCCCGATCCTCGATAAAAGCGGGGATGTAGACGGTGCTTTCTATATCTGGATGGACCATACCGATCTTCATGAAAAGATGGAAGCGGTAAAAAAAGTAGAACAGCGGGTGGACAGGATCATCCAGGAGAATCCGTTTCCCCTTTTCACAATCGATGCTGACCTTTCGGTAAAAATCAGTAACCAGGCATTCCTTGAATTCACGGGATATTCCAAAGAAAGGGCTTCATCCCTCTCGATGAAGGATTTTAAGTACCTCAAAAACAAAGGAGACACCGTTGAGGGAACAATAAAATCAAAGAGACGCAGCAAGGGCGAGTCAACGATAGAATTCCCTGCCGGTACCTTCATGCTTGAATGGTATTATATCCCCCTTCTTGATTCGGAAGGGAACGTTGAAAGTTTGCTGATTGTGTTCAATGATATCACTGAACGGCGTAAAAAAGAAAAAGAAGTCAAACAGTTGATGGAGGAAACGCAAAAGAAAGGTGAAACGCTCGCAGCAAGTGCTTCAGTCCTGGAAAGTGGTCTTGAACGCATTGCAAAAGGGGATCTCACGACCCAGTTACCCATCGCTGAGGGAGATCCGCTGATCAAGCTGAAAAAGGATTACAATGTTTCTGTTGATTCAATCAAGAAGGTTATTGAAGAACTTGAAAAATCCGTTAAACAGATAGAAGTCACGACCCAGGATACCAGCCGGGGAACAACAGAAATCTCAAAATCCACCGAACAGGTTGCGGTCGGTACACAGAAATCTGCCGATGGTGCAAAAAAACAGCTTGAGGAAATTGAAAAGGTTGCAAAAGACGTTTCCGATCTTTCCGCTTCCATCGAAGAAATTGCCAGCACATCGCAGGATCTGATGACTCATGCCCAGAAAGCGGCACTTGAAGGGAATAATGCCTCCGATCTGGGTAAGATCGCGACGTCCAAGATGACCATGGTAGAAAAAATTGCCGGCGAAAGTGTAAACGAGATTACCGCGCTGAACGAAAGGATGAAAGAGATCTCCAATATCGTTAAGATGATCGCCGATATCTCCAGCCAGACAAACCTGCTTGCGCTCAACGCCGCGATTGAAGCAGCACGGGCCGGTGAGCACGGGCGCGGCTTTGCAGTAGTTGCAGGTGAGGTGCGCAACCTTGCCGGAGAATCCAAAACCGCTACCAATCATATCGAGAATCTTATCAGCTCCATCCAGGACAACAGCGACAAAACCGCAGCGGCAATAAAAAGCTCATACACCGAGATACAAGCAGGAATCGAGAGTGTAAACAAGACAATTGAAGCTCTGAACCGGATTATTGCGGAGTCGAATGTAGTCGCCCAGGGAGTGAGCGAGATTACCAAAGCAACCGGGGATCAGGCAGAGGCAACGACCCGCGTAGTTCACGGGATGGAGCGGACGAATAGCATCACCCGTGAGAACCAGGGACGAATGGAGGATATGGCCGCACTTGCCGAAGAGACCAGCGCTTCAACCGAGGAGATTGCAAGCGCATCTGCCGAACTTGCCGAACTCGCTAACCGGTTAAAGAAGCTGATGGACCGGTTCAGGTTGAGGTGAGGAATGGTTTCAACCGTAGAAGTAGTAGAATTTATGCTGGGGGGTGAGTGCTATGCTCTCGATATACACCTTGTACGGGAAATTGTCGAGATGCTCCAGATCACCCCCATACCCCGTGCGCCCCCCTATATCTCCGGTGTAATTAATCTTCGTGGGGAGATCACCAACATCATGAATCTCAATAACATGCTCGGGTTAGTAAATCAGGAACAACGGGATAACCAGAAGATTATCGTACTGGTTCCTGAAGTTGTATCCGGCAGCAATGTTGGCATTATTGTTGACGATGTGATAGGAGTCCTCCAGATTGCAGAAGCCGATGTCGAACGTCTCGGTGAGGGACTTGCTTCTGAAGTCTCTGGTTTTGTAAAAGGTATCATCAAGCTGAAGAGTGATGAAGCAGATAAAAAGAGCACTCGCCTGATTATCTGGATCGATATGCAGAAAGTGATTGAAGAAGTGGCAAAAAAGTAAAACCGCAGGGATGAAAATGGCAAAAAAAACCAATGCTGAACAATCAACGGGGGAATGGAAATGACAGAACTACCAGGAAGAAAAGCGCTGTTTACCGGTGCTGCTACTCCACTTTCACCAACTGGTTCTCCTCAAAAAAATGTAGATTTTACAGATTATGAAAAGACGATCGCGGAGCTCAGGGACCAGCTTGAAGTGATGGTCAGAAAGAATCCTGTCCCCATGATCCTTACCACTCCTTCCTTCACTATCGCTGAAGCCAACGCTGCATATATCCAGATGAGCGGCATCAGCGAGAAAGATCTCGTAAAGACAAATCTTAAAAATTTTAAGATTATCAGTCAGACGGGAGAGGGAGCAAAGGTAGCAATCCAGGCAAAAAAACGCTCATTTGGCGAAGTGACCGTAGAATTGCCTTCGGGTATTCGCATACTCGAACAGTACTGCATTCCCATAATGGACAGCGACCAGGAGATTACCAGCCTGCTCTTTGTCTATAATGACATCACCACCCAGAAGAAAAGGAACGAGGAAATCGAACAGCTCAGACAACGTTCCGAAACAATTGTTCAGCAGAATCCCATTCCGATGCTTATGACCACGACGGAATTTGTTGTTGTCGAGGTAAATACAGCATATATAAAAATGAGCGGATTCCCCCGCGACCGGGTCATGGGAATGAGCCTGCGGGATGTAAAAATTCTCGAGCAGAAAGGGGAAGGAGCACGAGTAGCTGTCGGGAAAAAACAACGGGCATTCGGGGAGGTCACCGTTGAGCTTCCCAGTGGTACGCATATTCTTGAACAGTATGTTATGCCCATTCTTGATGCAAAAAATGACATTTCTCACCTCCTTTTTGTCTATAACGAGGTTACCGATCAAAGAAAGAGCCAGCAGGACCTGCAAAAAAAGATGGATGAGATTGCTCTCCTCAAGCTTCGGTCTGACACCATCGTTAACCAGAATCCCATGCCGATTATGCTGATGAATACCTCATTCAAGATCATCATGGTGAATGATGCTTATATCGCTCTTACCGGTCTTTCCAAAGAGCGCCTTATCGGCATGAGTGCAAAGGATTTCAAGATTCTTGAACAGAGCGGTGAAGGGCTCAAGACGGTGATCCAGGAAAAAAAGAGGAGTTTTGGCGAGATTAAAATTGAATTCCCGAAGGGTGTCCGTATCCTTCACCAGTATGGTATTCCCATGGTTGATCCAAAAGGGATTCTCCAAACCATCGTCTGTGTATATAATGACATAACAACACAACGCCAGCAGGAAGCCAAAATCAAAGAGATGATGGACGAAGCAAGAGCAAACGCTGAACTTCTTACCTCGAGTGCATCTGAACTTCAGACAGCGCTCGCAAAGATTGCATCCGGTGATCTCACCTACCGGGTAAGCGTTGACGATGCCGATCCACTCGTCACACTTAAGAAAGATTATAACGCAGCAGTCGATGCCATCAGAGCCGTTCTGACCGACCTGATGCAGTCAATGATCAAGCTCGATGCGACGATCAATGATACCATCAAAAGTACAGAAGAGATAGCAAAAGCAACCGAACAGGTTGCGGTTTCTTCCCAGAAGGCAGCTGACAATTCGAAAGGACAGATTAAAAATGTTGAAAAGATTTCGACAGATATATCGGATATCTCTGCTTCCATCGAAGAGATCGCGAGCACATCGCACGAGGTAATGACGCACGCTGACAAAGCATCCAAAGAAGGTGCGCAGGCAGCGGAGATCGGTAAGGTTGCAACGACAAAGATGCAGAATGTGGAGAAGATCTCCAAGCAGAGTGTTGATGATATTACTGCGTTAAACGAGCAGATGCGTGCGATCTCAAAAATCGTGAGCCTTATCACGGATATCGCCAACCAGACCAACCTTCTCGCCCTGAACGCAGCAATTGAAGCGGCCCGGGCCGGAGAACATGGACGCGGCTTTGCCGTGGTCGCGGGGGAAGTCAAAACTCTGGCCGGTGAATCCAAGAAAGCAAGCAGCCAGATAGAGAACCTCATAAAAACTATCCAGGCAAAGAGTGACCAGACCGCGACCTCCATGAAAAAATCATTTGAAGAGATTAAGACCGGTATTGACAGTGTCAACAAGACCGTCGAATCGCTTAACCTGATCATATCTGAGGCAAACATTGTAACGCTCGGTGTCAAGGAAATTACCAAAGCAACAGAAGACGAGGCACAGGCAACCAACACGCTCCTGACGGGCATCGAGTCCGTGTCGTCCCTGATCCGTGACAACCAGCAGAGGATGGAGGATATGGCCGCACTTGCCGAAGAGACCAGCGCTTCAACCGAGGAGATTGCAAGCGCGTCAGCAGAGCTTGCGGAGATGGCGAATCGCAGCCGGAAGATGATGGATAAGTTCAATCTTAATTAATAAAGAGAAGTTCACCTCCCTTATATTTTCTGTTTCTTTTGTTCGACGATATATTTATATCATGAATAAGGGATTTATGATGAAGCATACTGCGGGATTATCATGGATGATTTTATATTATTGAAACGGTTTATCGAACAGACACTGGGCATCCAGTGTTCCAATTATAAAGAAGACTATATCAAACGCCGGCTCCTCTCACGGATGCGATCAACTAACAATGAATCGTATACCGATTATCTCAAGTATCTGAAAGCAAACACCCCGGAGCTCGAAAAACTGCGGAATGCACTCACTATTAACGTTACTGAATTCTTCCGGGACAATGATGTTTACGAGCTTATGAAAAAAGAGATCTTCCCCGCATTATTCAGGCAAAGAAAACGGCTGCGCATCTGGTGCGCCGGTTGTTCAACGGGTGAAGAGCCGTACTCCATTGCCATGATCCTTTCTGATCTTATCGCACATAACCCCTCATTCTCTGCCCAGATCTTTGCAACAGATATTGATAAGGTCGTGCTCGCAAAAGCCCAGGAAGGTATCTATTCCCAAAAGGCCATGATCAAATTGTCTGAAACACAAATTCACCGCCATTTTATTAAACTTCCCGATGGGAATTTCCAGGCCAAACCCAGCTTAAAAGAACTGATCCGGTTTCGTCCGCATGATCTGATGAGCGGGGTGCCGGTTTCGCAATGGCTTGACCTTATAACATGCCGTAACGTAACGATCTATTTCAATGAAAAACAGAAGGATGAACTGGCAAAAATGTTCCATGGGGCGCTTGTTTCCGGAGGTTTCTATATAATGGGCAAGACCGAATATCTCGGGCGGTCGCTTGAGAACCTGTTCTCAACGTATAATTCCATCCAGAAAACCTTTGTTAAAAAGGATTAACCAGAGTGTCGGGATACATCAATGGATTTCCTGGCTATCTTCTCCCTTTGGTCCCCGTTCGAACCCTTGTGACAGGTTGCGCAGCATCTCCTTTCGCGAAGCACGGAGTTTTAACTGGTTATATACAGTGAAAAAATTTATCCCGACAATAACTATCACAAGAAACAGGCTGACCCAGAGCATCACTCCCTGTACCGAAAGAAAAACCGCCCAGAGAAGTCCTACGAACGAGATCAGGTAAAACATGATCCAGGTTCGAAGTTCCGGCAACTCCATGTGATTCACATATTACTTGATCACGTAATAAAATATTTGGAAAATCCTGCCATGTGTGCAGGAAACAGTAGGCATTTTCAGATTAAAGTAGCGAAGGCGCAGGAAAAAACGTGAAATCCGGGGTGTTCAGGGATCATTTCTCCAAAAATATTACCTGCAGGATGAATACCGGGACCGGTTCATTTACCGACTTTTTTCTTCTCGGCTTCCATATCAAGAATGATCTCAAGTTCCAGGGATTTGCCATACGCTTCCTGAGCCTCATCATTTCTCCCGAGTTCATCGAGACAGACCCCCTTGATATACCAGGCTGATGCGTCATTTCCGTTCAGGGCAAGTGCCCTGGTACAGGCAAATACTGCATCTTCAAATCGTTCGAGATTGTAGAGTGCATGTCCCTTTTTGGACCATGCATCAGCATAATTCTGGTTCAGAGCAATAGCGCGCTCACAGTCTTTGAGAGCTTCTGCGTTCCTGCTGGTCTCGATAAAAACTGCAGCCCGGAGATACCAGGCTTCGGGATTACCGGGAGCGAGCGATAAAGCCTTGTCATAATAGGCAAGTGCTTCCTTGTATTTTGTCCGGATGGCGTACGCACGCCCTTTCTTTAACAGTCCTTCAACTTCCTTCGATGTCATAAACCTTCACTCGCTGGTATCATGTGCATGACTGTCATCAGGGTTTCACGTCCCCGTTAATTTCCGATTTCTCGATGAGATCACCAAAGATCTTTTTCAATGCATCAAATTCATATTCCGCTTTTTTTTCCCGGGCTTGCTGGAGATGTTTCGGGGATTCCCAGACAAACCATCCTTTCATTGACATATAAGAGATAAAATGATTGGTCATGTTCACGCCGATCTGGTATATTTCATGGTAATAGTCAAGACTTGGTTCTGCATTCCAGTCGATTTTTTGCAGGTATTTCTCCATGATCTCAAGCATGGTATCACCAAAAACCTTGGACTGGTACCACGAGGTGTGTGTCCAGCGGGTGGTAAGCATTTCTTTTACTTCAAGGTGGTTGAACTTCTTCATCTGCGGGATATTGACAACCGGCATCAGCTGATCTGCGGGGAGAGTCTTTGCAAGATACTGGTCACGGGCATAGAACATTGCCTTGTTAAGAACAAAATACCGCCTTGGAATGATGTCTTCAAACTCCATCATTTCATCCATATCCATTTTCCCCTCTTTCATAAGGTAGTACAGCTGGGTCTTCCTGATTTTGGGCATCTTATGATATACACGGGCGTTTGTTATCGGATTCCAGGGTAGTTCATTGATATCATCATTAAAGTCCGAATAAAGGATATTCAGCATCTGGATGAGTTTTTGAACCGGGAGCTTTTTCTCTTTTTTTGCCTCGTCCTTGAGGGCATCAAGATAGATCTGATGTATTCCCTGATACACGGAATCTCCGGTAAAGGAACAGACGAGATACTGGGATTTTTTTACTGCCGCCCCTTTGATGAGCAGGTTCACGCAGTGCTTTGCGATGATAAAATCCTTTAAAAGTCCGATATAATGCGCGGGAAAAATGATAACGTTTCTCTCGATATTAAAGGTATAAATATCCACCAGCGTCCCGTTTGGATCTGCATCGGGATTGCGCAGAAGCGAGATTTCTGTGTCCAAAATGTCTTCTGTCTGCTTGACAAAAAGTCGTATGGGCTTGGATAAAGGCATTTCAGTTTTCATCATCGCTCACCAGAAACTGCTCGTAATGAATCACTCAGATTCCTTCTGTGTTCAATTTGTGGGATTTAACTTAATATATCTGGTGAATAATCTGCGAACTATGGCTGTCGTTGAATGGATCCGGAAGGATTGTCGGACAGATCTATCGTGGAGTTATGCATAAATGGGAAATCCGCTTTAAGTTCGCGCGAGGAAGAAGTAACAACCGGGTTCCGGGTGGCAAATCCAATTCCCGGTAAATTTAAAAAAATCCATTCAATATATTTATCAGGTTGTTTTCTTAAAAGACAATGAGAAGTGCTATGGCTGACATGCTGACAGATTTGTTGATTTACATTGGTATCGGGATTATGACTTTTGCAATCGGTACAATTCTCGGTTACCAGCTCCTGATGATGTACTACAACCGGCGTTTTATGGTTATCGCTAAGCAATGTTATGAAGTTGAATCCGTGATTCCGATCATTGATGAACTTGCGCGGGAGACATAAAACAGAGGATTTGCCATGGTTGACGTAATAAGTTATACCTTAATAAGCATCACCTGCTTTTGCTTCGGATTAATTGTCAGTTTCCAGATGGCACATATCCAGTATTGCCGGAAACTCACTATTCTTGTACGGCGGTCTATAGGTACTAAAACGATCGCTCCGGTTCTCGTCGAATATGAAGCAGGTTTATCATCAAAATAATTTTTCATCAGGAAAGTATAAAATCAATAAAGGTGCCGGGAAGTATTTCCTTTTTGCAAAAGACAGAGTAAATTCTTCAGGGAATTAAAAAGGGTACAGGACCTGTTTTGGTCACTACACCCCCGTAATTTGATCTTTTAGTGACTATTTCCTTTTGAGGATTCATCATATTTTTTTTAAACGGGTCAGAAGTCTAACTGATAATTAAACTTTCAGGTTTTTTTTAGCATTTCATCAGGGCTTTTCATGAAGGGGCTGGATATGCAAATGAAAAGATATTGAAAAAAGACTATTCACTCTTGTCCGAGTAATAATAAAATTCCTGCCGTGTTTTTTGTTCCCGGTCAAGGAATGATCCAGGTTTATTAATCCGGGGCCTGCCACTCTGGTCCCTGCGAAAGGTCACTTCAAGCGCTTTAAGGAATCTGTTCATTCCTTCCCGCATCTGAAACGGTCCGGCAGCAGTACCCTGCCGGCCCGGTTCCCCTTCAAAGAACAGGATCCGCTCACTGATCATATCTATGAGGTAAATATCATGGTCAATCACCATGATGCCAACTGATTTGCCCTCAGCATGACGTTTGATCATCCTTGTCACGTTGACTCGCTGTTCAACGTCAAGATGGGCACTGGGTTCATCCAGGATATAAAGATCGGCATCCCGTGAGAGGCACCCGGCAATTGCCACCCGCTGGAGCTCTCCGCCGGATAAAGAATCTACAGGAGACTGGAGAATTACGTCAAGGGACAGCGATTCGATGATCTCATGCTGGTAGAGCGAAGAGTCAAACTTCGATGTCCGCTGTCTGAGATACATTTCAACGGTGTCCGAGGTATCCGCTTTAATGTACTGGGGCTTGTAGGAGATCCGTATGGTTGTTTCAATTTTTCCTGTCGTAGGTGTTTCAACGCCAGCAAGGAGTTTGGCAAACGTGCTTTTGCCCATTCCATTGGCTCCAACAACACCCAGTACCTCTCCAACCCTTATCGATCCGCCATTCACCGTCAGTTGAAAAGCATCATATCTCTTGGTGACTGCAGGGATTTCAAAGAGAGATTCCCTATCCGATCCTTTGTCATGTGCCCGTTTTTCAAACACAACCTGTGAGTCACGGAAACGGACGTTCTCTTCCACAAGGTAACCTTCAAGATATTGGTTGATACCGACACGAACTCCTTTGGGGCGGGTAATGATACCAAAGACCGCCGGTTTACCATATCCTACATGCACAGTATCTGCGAGCATATCAAGAATCGCAAGGTCGTGCTCAACGATCACCACCGGACGCTGCGTTGCCAGGTCCCGGATAAGCTTGGCTGCGGCAATCCGCTGGTAAATATCCAGAAATGGAGTTATTTCATCAAAGAAATAGAGATCTGCATCCCGCGCAAGACAGGCGGCAATTGCTACCCTCTGCAGTTCCCCCCCACTCAATGTGCTGATGTCCTGATCCAGAATCGTATCCAGCTTGAGCACCGGTGTTATTTCTTTGAGGATATTGCGCTCGTCCGTGGTTTTCAATAAAGTCCTGACTGTGCCGGAAAAGATGTTCGGTATAAAATCGATATACTGGGGTTTTGAAGCAATCTTTAAGCTCTTTTTTGAAACAGTCTGGAGATAATCAAAGAGTTCAGTGCCGGAGTACCGTTTGAAGATCTCTTCCCAGCCGACTTCACTATCAAAGTTCCCGAGATTTGGCCGGAGTTGTCCGGAGAGGATCTTGACCGCAGTACTCTTGCCGATACCATTTGCTCCCAGAATTCCGGTAACCTTCCCGTCAACCGGTATAGGAAGACCATACAGGGCAAATCCATTCCTTCCATACCGGTGGGTCGGGTGCTCGAGCTCTTCGGGAAGGCTAACGATATCGATCGCATCAAAGGGACATTTCTTGATGCAGATACCACACCCGACACAAAGCTCTTCAGAGATGAGGGCTTTTCCATCCTCACCAAGGATAACGGTCTCGTCTCCGGTCCTTACACGGGGACAGTAGAGTATGCACTCAGTACCACACTTTTTTGCGTGGCAGCGGTCTTTGTGAACGATCGCGATTCTCATGAAAATCACAAAAGAGATTTGTTTATTTTAGTACCGGGGATAACGAGGTCAACAGGATCGTCCATGTCAGGAACCAGAATGCGAATGTCATGAAGCCCTGGTAGAACCAGTCTTTTGCACCCAGTTTTGAGATATCCATACCCAGAAGCGTGAAGATGTGTTTCTGGATTACTATTCCGGCGAGCATCAGCATGAATGCCAAAAAACCATTTTCCTGAATGCCGGCAGCATTGGGTGTTCCACCGAACCAGTATGACAGGATACCGGTAAAAATACCCAGCAGGGACGCAATAAGTGTCCGTTTGATCCGGGCAATATGCTCCGCCTGTTTATCTGCCTTTGTCTTTTGTTTTCTCGTCAGGACAGGCTTTTCTTCAGTCACTTCAACACTCATGCCGTTCCACCAGTAGTCTTATTTTTTAGTGCGCAAGCCATATGTAATTTGGTTTGAGAACGTATTGATACGGAAAAATAACTCATTTATTCGTGCCTCTTTTTTGAATTTTACGGTAACTTAAATTTTCCGTGTATAATTTGATGGTTTTTTGTGATTAAATAACATTCTTTTGAAAGGAAATTCCAGATCCAGATATTACAAAAATGGTTAACAGTTCCATGGCAATATTGCCCGGTCTGCAAACTGATGCTGCCCGATTGATCATATCACTGTTGCTCGCATCACAACAAACTTAGCGCAACATTGCGCTAATTGCTCAATTGAAACATACCAGACCCCTCACGATCTGCCAACAGAATGCGAATATGAATTCTATCCGTTTTAATGGATAGAATAATGGAGTCCATGCACGAATCGAACCGTAAAAACGAGATCCCGTATATCCTGCACTATAGCTGTCTTTCGGCATAGTGAAGTTCCATACATCAAAATGCTGTCGTGATTCCGGGGGTTTGGCGAATTCCGAAAGTTTTCCATTTTCGCCTGAGTAAGCACTTATCCAATCTCGTATTGTTTCTCTTGGGATCCCAACAGCTTCCGCGATCTGTTCCTGAGTGAAACAGTCAGGCCTCAAGCACACCCGGGTATCTGTTTATAAAGAGCCCCCAAAATTGCATAAGTTGAGCCCCCAACCCCGGATCTGTCTTCTCTGTATGCGTTTGATGTTTCTTTGCCCGGATTCGCGGCTGATCTCATCACAGAACCTTGAGTCATTTCCCCAAAGTAAGATTTCCAGGGTTGATCGCATAGAATTTTGGCACAATAACAAAGATAATTAAACCCACTAATATCGCAATACAAACAATAAATCCAAGAACAATTGCCCACAAAGGTAACTTTTTATCAGCAACACCACCACGACCGATCATACCCGACCATAATCAAAACACGTAATTATCGCTTGTGATTTTGTTTTTATAACTAGTGCCGGCGGAGCTCACAATAACTCCATTGCGGTAGAGTAAAATCTATGGATTAGTGTCTATATTGGATTTTTCCAATTCTTTGTAGATGGCTATCGCAATAATATTCGGGTGCTCGGTCCCTTCCAAATGCCAAACCGTATAGCCCGGTTTCATTTTTCCTTGGATCATTTCCTCAGCTTCTAACCATCGGGAAAAATCGTTTATTTTATCCTTATAGGGACATATTGCTTTTTGTATTAAAGGAATGGTTGTATCTGAAGAATAATTACGACAAATAAAATCTACATAGAACTCACCGTATGGAGAAGGGTTTAATCTATTACCGGGTTTTTTATGCCCACCACAAGAAGAGACGGTTTGTACCCCTGGGATACTGTGCAATACACTGACCAGCAGCTTAACCCGTGCGTCAATCGTCTTTCGGTTCAATCGTGGATCTTCTTCCATTTTATCTTCCTATAAATTTTTAAAAAGGTTAATGTTTATCGTGCTGAAGGTATGGGAGTTTCACAATCACCCCCAGCCCGGCTCTGTTTGACTTCGAGCACAAAGATCAGGTCCGAGATATGCCCCGGATGCCGTTCCAGGTATCGGATAAACAATTCTTCAACACTTGCCGGGATTTTATCGGGGTTCATCACGAAATCATCCCATTGGTTGTGATCGCCCTTGTCGCATACAATACCACGATCATCATCAGTGCCAGGGCGATCCACTTTGCCCTCTCGTTCAAATGCTCATAATCTTCCATCGTGATCTCCCGGACAGTTCATTCATCTCAGTAGAATGACAGAAATCCCGGCAACTTCAATAAAGTTCATCACGATGAGCGCGACAAATCCCGAACGAATTAATCGTCTCTCGTTCGTTTCGTCTACTTCCTTTTGGTTTTCTTCCATGTTTTTCACCTCTCCCTTTCGGGTATGTAACTCTGTTACAATATAACAATATTTATGCGTATCGAAATTACATTATTACAAAACCAACGTTTAAACAAACCGGATGTGATAACTATTACACTTGATATGCCCGCCGATAAACTACCTGAAGTAATCAGGATTAGTGAAAAGAATGCTAAGCGGATATACGCCGAGGGTAAATTCGGTGAGAACTACAATGATGTTCTTACTCGTATGCTCAATGAGCTTGAAGAGCTCAGGAAGAAGAAGAAATAATAAACTATTATCCATCATAAAAACTAATTTCTGCATTAATACATTTTTATAACAGTTTTTCTTCATCGTCTGGAAGAATGTAATCCAAAATCTTTAAAAGCTGCGATTTTGATAACCGGATGCAGATTTTATAAACATCGGCGTCGTTTTCAAGAAAAATCCTGATGCCGTGCTTTAAATGCCGTCTTATCGTCACATTATTTCCTATCAGTGTGGTATGTCATTCCAGATCGGCAATATCCGAACAGCTGACGTTCGGAAGGTTCTGTTTTTGGTGTTGTTGTCACTTTACCGCCGGTTCTTTGGCGATACATTTCAAGGAGTTCCATTCTTCTGTTCATTCTGCCCCCACCCAATTATTAAAAATTGAATTTTTTTATGTGCCGGGGAGAAAGGAAGTTAAATCCCCGGCAATTTGGCGCAAAAAACCTTTTTTAATGATAACCATTTTTTTGAATGTTCAAACCCATGACCCATCTGCTCGCCGGCAGGTTTTTCGCCGGGTCATCGCTGGGTATCTCCTTATGACTTTATCCCGCTGGGTCCGTGCAGGTGGAACATCGCCCAGGCATAACGGTTAATGAACTGTACCATTACCATATCATGCCGTCGTATAACCTGGCAGGCTTGACAATCTGCCTGGTGTGCGTGATGGTGTTGCTGGATCCCGTGACGATTGAATACCAGTTGCGGTGCTTCCATCGATTATTCATTCCTGCATAGGGATACTTGGTACAAGTATATAAATTCTGGTAGCATTTTGTACAAAAGTAGAATGGATAGTAATAGATTAATATTTGCAATGAAAATTTGAAATTTTGTATACCGAAAGTGTGTGATACGAGGTTATGGTCTTATGTGTGCGAAATGTCTATTTATTAATCTAAGTATGACAGGCGAACTAATACAACTGTCCAATTTTTCATAAAGTTTGGGACAAAAATAGAAAAAAATTATCTTTTTGTAGAATCTCTGACAGGAGCAGGCACACGACCGGGTGAAGAGAATATATTAATCTAAATCTTCCTGTTCCCGGTCTTCTCGCTCCCATCTCCTTAACATTTCTTCTAATTGCTGCTCGGTTTCTGCATCATCCACAATATAAACATTGCTTTCTTCAGACCATCCGTAGTCTCCCCGCTCCGGGTCTCCTATCTCTTCCAAAATTTTTCTTCTTCTTGCCATACTCAAAACCCCCGGCCCTGTTCCTGACCCTGACCAAGATATAATAAAAGCGCCCCCACCCCAACCAGGACCGCGCCGGCCATGGCAATTAAAAACGCGATCATTCCCTGTCGTAATGCAATCCCGGCAATGATGAAACATGCACCAATGCCGAGATACATTAGCCATTCAGGGGCATTAGGTTCTGCCATTCAAATCACCCCGTAACGTACGTAATTTCTCTCATTGGTAAAACCTCAAATTTTCCGGCTGAACGGCTCGTTCACATCGGTGCGGATCTAAGGGTTCAATCGGTTTATAGGGTGAACCGTCCTCGGCATCATCGTATTGTGACTGCCAGACCTTCACCATTTTTTCAATAATACGGAGCTGCTTCTTAATGATTTTCCGTTTAAACTTCTTTTTCATCTATGTGCGCCCCCCTCCGTTTTCTCGACTCGCATGAGAGTGAATGCCTGATAACCTCTTCCCTCGAGGCATAAATCGCGCCACACCATCTACATCTTGGGGAATCACGTCGGGAAACATGTTTATTAAACACGGCGCATTCCCCCCACCATTTGCGCCATCCGCTGCCAAAGTGAACTGTCATGAGCTGGTGTTATGCATGGAATAGACTTTTCTGGTTCTTGGTCCAGCAGATCAGAAACAGAAGCATCATCGGGGATCAGTCGTCTTAATTTAATTGTCTGACCGTCGGTCGATAAAATAACTTCAAACCGGTCTCCTTTTTCAAGATGCATTTCCCTTCGTAGGGCATTTGGAAGACGGACGTAACACCCGTTTCGCAGCAGTTGGGCTTTTAAGATACCGTAGATTTTCATTTCATGGACCTCCTGGGACGGAAAATAAAATCATCGTCATCGCGCGAGATAGTTACTGAAGCACCGCACGATGGGCAGGTTTGTGGGAATCCGTTTTTCCCTCGCCGGATTTGTTTTCGGCAATTTTTGTTTGAACAATAAAAGAAATTCATTTCTTCCACCCTGGGAGTACGCCATTGAATTTCCGTTCAACAATCACGATCGTATCATTGTGGTGCTGGCCGTGCGCAACCAGGAGAATTTCAATAATTTCAAACCCCCTATTGAAACCAAATCCATTGCTGTTCCACCCGCAGGAGATGGCATAACCCCCCGGCCGAATCTTATCGCAGAGGGGGTTCTTCGCCCGATTGAAAAAATTGTTGCTGGTATCCAATGGAGTGGCTTTCTTTCCGATGACTTTGTAATGCTCGGATACTTGCCGATATGAGTACGGTGGGTCGAACAGAACACCTTTGAAACCGGGAGGTTCCGGAACAATGTTCTTGCAGAACTCCTCAGCTTCCAAGTGGTGGGTTGCTTTCCGTGAGGGGTTGTGGTCGTTAGTGAATTCAGCCGGGCTGTTGTCACCAGCATACGGATCAACCCACCCTTCCCCATCACCGACATATCTCCCGATAAGTGCCTTAATGGGAGAAATCGTAAAGGTCCACTTACTCGGATTTGCGATTGCGCGATTGAAGATCATCATCGCCTCCACCAATCACGAGCCCGCAAGAACGCCCGGAAAAATCCATAGACTGCGACCAGGATTAGGAACCAAAGAATTGCATCATTGTAATCCGCGTTCATGGTGGATTCCCTCCCACACTTGAAAAAGGGGAGTTATGGATTTCTGACTTCACGCCTGTATAGGGAGTTAGGGGAGTTAAGTTTCGGTTAGGACTTCCTGCGCGTGCGCGTGTACCCGCGTACGGGGCTTGACTATAAACTAACTCCCCTAACTCCCCTCTTACGTCTGAAGGCATGTTTTACTAACTCCCCTCTTTTTGTTCATGTGCTAACTCCCCTAACTCCCCTTTTTTTAGATCCTGGTCAATCTTTTTTACAATCCATGTAATTGCATGGTGTGCAAGCTGACCCTTTACCAACTGCAGACCATTTACATAAATTGAACCTTCTTTTGAAACCATTGGTGTCAATCATCATGCTGACACGCTCCATAGGCTCCCACCCTTCCTATACTGGGTTCCCACCTTTCCTACCCTGGGGGGGTTCCTTCGACACCTATAGTAACCTGTATGCCTGATTACCACCCCATAAGGCAGCCGTACACCACCTACTTGGTTAATGTGCACCACCTACCTGGTAATCGAAGGCCACCCGTCCATTATTTCTTTTCTTTATTTCTTTAGTACTATGTACTAGTACAGTACTAGGGAGAGAGAGCTGAAACGGTTTCCTTGGAATCATATATGTCCTCCTTTCTTGGAATTGTTTTTGTCCGAGGGCACAAGGAGTAATGTTATCTGGAGGGCTTGCCCTCTTTTTCGGCCTATTTTAATGTAGCCTGCTTTCTCTAGCTGGGCTAATGTTGAATATACGGTATGGCGATCCACAAGAAACTCCCGCCGTATTTTTGCCGGTATTGTAATCCCTTCAGCGCTTTTGTTCATTTTATAGGCACAATTAAGCGCCAAGATCACACACAATGTTGACGTCGTGACCTTCACTTTCTGGGCAATAACTCCCTCCAACATTCTCTTTGACCAGGAGAATGGTACTCCCGGATTGAACCAATTATTTTCAACCATGGACAGCCTCCCACACAGACTGCCACATAAGAGCCCCTCGTGGATCTGTGTAATGATCAGGATAGCGGATAATTTTCGCGTCTGTCCTGATAGGGAAGTTAATCACATGCTTTGAGGCTTCGGTCATCAACCATTGTGCTTTCTCTACATCTTGCTCAATGGTGCCGGCAGGCGCTTCGATTAAAAGTGCGTCATGAACGGGAGCAATAACCTTGATACCATTTTCAAGGCATAGGCAGACTGCCAGTCGGAGGATATCCGAGCCATGGCTCTGCATAGGCCAGTTTTGTAGGGTCCTTGGTTTCCGGTCCCGGGTAAACATCCGCCACCCGTACCGCGTGGTGACTTCCCCCAGGAGCTGCCCGGTGTCCATGAACGCATGAATCCAGTCCCAGTACTGCCGGTATACTGTACGGTGCATGCGGTACAGTTCTTTAGCCTTGGCCAGCGGAAGTCCTGCCCTTCTGGAGAAGGCCTCCTCCCTCATGCCGTAATTAATGCCGATCATACAGGTTTTGAACTGTTCGCGAATCTCTGGGTGCGTTGCCTTGGAGGCACCTTCAGGAACTACCCCAGCCTGCTTGGCAAAAGTGATGTAAGGATCTCCGGTAAGGTAGGCTTCCTGGAGGTGCTTGTCACCGGATAATGCTGCTGCTATGGCTATCTCCTGCTGCTCATAATCGACATAGGCCAGTGCCATCCCCGGATCAGGACGGATAAGGTTCCGAAGCCAGACTGCATTGCCAAAAATAAATTTTGAGCTACTGGGCGCATTTCGCCCTGTAATAGTAGAGAATGGGCTGAGCATCGCCCGATTCCTGCCATCATTACCCACTGCAAGGTCGTTTAGTTTCAGCTGCCCCAGTGCATAGCGGAGTTCCTGAAGAGGTTTCAGAATGGGGAAGGATTTCGCTTGATCTTTAAAGAAATCATCATCCAGCCTGGGAAGTCCTGATGGGGTTAATTCCCATGAAATTTTATTTGCTATGAGGTACTCGAGGAATTTTTGAGACTTGAAGGTGGATCCTTCATAGACGTTATAACGAGCATCTACCTTTTTTATGAGCTTGCTCTTGATTCCCTCCCAGTTTGAGCGCAGGAGCTGGAGCGCTTGCATATCAATCGGTACCCCGTAATGCTCCATCTGAGCCACTGCCCAGGTATACCGGCCACGGAGGAGCGCTCGCTGGAGGTCTATACCGGGCTTCATGGTGATGAAGAGCTTTGAGGTCAGGGTTACATCCAACATACAATAATCAAGGATGCGAGTCTTCTCCTCTTCCGTATAGGGTGGGCCTTGAAGGATCCGATCCCTCATGGTGTCCTTATAGGTAGCATCGCCGCCTTCAATGCCGAAATACGTGCAGGCTCCCAGAAGCCCCCTACCAGCTGGTAACGATCTCCCATTGCTGAAGAGCCTGAACTCAGCATAGAGATCAATAATATTCCGTGGTCTGGGCCACTGCAGGGCGATGTGGCATCCCATTTCAGCGGAAGCGAAATATGCCACAAATAAGGCGTCTTCATCGACCGAGTATTCTGGGCCGCTGTCACTATTGCTCCATTTTTTAATGGTTTCCCCGGTAGCGACTTCCCGGGCACAATAGCAGATAGGAGTGGGAGGAGTTCCTGGAGGTGCCAGGAATTCATAGTCCACGATCCATATCTGGGGGAAGTCTGCCCAGGTGAAGGTCATCGCAGGCCCAGCAGCGCCTTTACTACTGGGTGGTCTTGGCTGTCAATGATCCGATCCTTGAATGCGATCCGGAGGTAGTCCTGGAGGGTCATGTCTTCAGGCAGTGGAGGGCATTCAAAGGTACCGGGGGCCACCATGAGCTGGTAGCCATTGATGGACTTATCAGGAATAGCCCGGACCCATTCCTCCCTGGCTCGCTTGACAACTTCATCGAGGCTTCTGTGCCAGCTGTTCCACTTAGCCGGGTTCTCTGTGTCAGGAAGAGGCACCGGGATCAGGAAGGGACTTCCATCCAGATAATAAGCAAGGTGCAACCTCACATATTTGACCTCAGTCATCAGGTAGGGAAGGATTTCAGGGCGCACTAAATAGTATTCAGCCTCTTCTTTGAGCTCAAGGACATACACAGAGATCTCCCATTCAGGCCCGGCCATAACCCTGAAAAATTTTTGTTTATTCGGTTTTTTGGTGGGTACCTGAATGATCACTTTCTTTATGATCAGGGGCTGTGCTGCAGGGTTAATGGCGAAGTCTGCCATATTGAACCCGTCCAGTTCAGCTTTAGGTTCTTGGTCAGCCATTATTCCACCCCCACCTCTATCACATCTAGTATCACGATTCCACCCGATAAAGACAATCCTGATAAAACTCATCGGTAGCTGAGCAGGTACGCCCGGTACGGTACCTGCAAAGAAGATACCGATCGGAAACGAATTTGTTATCCAGACACCGGCAAGTCCGGGGTTTTTGGACAACCACCTTGCGATCTCCAGGTGGATCACGGTCGAAGTCCTGCCCATCCCAAATACCGGTAATCATCGATGTGACCTCCGTAAATACTGAAGGCCCTTATCAGAAAGATTGAATAATGCACCCTCTTTTTTGAGGTATCCCGTAACGAGCAAAAGATCAATATCCCGACTGATCTGGCTCCTAATCCACTGGAAACGGGGATCGCCAGCATGAAGCCCGAACCTTTGCATAACCATGCCCCGTGTCGAGCCGTCTGGTTCCATGTCAATGGTTTGAAGGATTTGCTTCTGACCCGTAGTTAAAAAGTTACGTTTTATAAGGACTGGCGCTGAATTGTTAGTTGCTGGGTTTTCCCGCTCGGCTTTATTAACATCCTTTCCCTGCCCATTGAGTCGGGCGGGGTCTCTACCATTTCTCATACCGCATCACCGTCAATCATAAATATTCACTTCCTGAGATTTGCCGACGGCCGACGACGTAGATGAAACTCATGATCGCTCCCAACTCAAACAAAAGTAAAAACACCCATGGCAAATACCAAACAAACCCCACTTCGGAGATGGAAAGTTTATCAATCTTGAACATCCCAAAAATCTGAGCAAATGGGGCCATTATGCTATTTGCGGCCAGATAGAGTAATAGATCGCAAAATGTGAAGACCAGCAACCCGAGTGAACCGGCGAGCATTTCGGCGCTGCTTGCCATTACGCACCCCCGGGTTGTGCTGGTAATATTCGGACTTCTCCGCGTTCTGCTTGCTTCCGTATAACAATTTTCTCAAGAGGATCAAGGAGCTCAAAAACCTCGGACGGAACGGTAAATATTTCCCCCGGAGATTTCAGATTCATACCTGACCCCCTTGTGAGGCACTACCGGGTGTAATCGTTGGTATGGTCCCCCGGTATTTGTTTTCCTTTTCGATACGTGCGATCTCCTTTCCAATCGCCCCCCGCGAAATTTCGGACCTGTTAATGTGATATTGTCGGGATTTCTCCCACATCTCGACGGGAATATTAATAGACACGGTTACAAGAACCATACACTAATTGTGGTTTTGTTCAACCTTAAACCAATTAAATTTAAATAGGTTCGTTGCATAAATGTGAATAATAAATATGAATATTCAAGGAAATAAAAAATTGAAAAAATATTTTTTTGCGATTCCAAGAAAAAAGGATATTTTTAAATGGGAAAGATTAGAAGAAAAATATAAAATTGATCCTCAGTCGGATCCGGATTCATTAACCTATAAACTAATACAAATTGTTCGAAATAAAGAAGCCATTCCTCCAGGCCTTTTTGAGGCCAGTGAAAAAGAAATATCCAATTTTTATAACCAACTTGAAAGAGATTCGGATTTTTTTGACCAGTATTTAGCAAAGTTAGAACGTCTTTATTCCGATCCTGATATAAAGAATTTAAAACTTGGGGGGTTGATCGAAAAACCATCTCGACGCGATCGATTATTTTATGCTTTAAAAGGGATTAAAATTACAATAAATCCAGAACCAGCCCGAAAATGCCAATGTTGTGATAAATTCTTCTTTGTTAAGCAATTTAGTCCGAAACGGTATTGTTCGAATAAATGTAAACAGAAGATTAACAACGAACAGAGAAATATAAAGAATAACGTCGAATCGCATGAATTCTGTTTGATTTGTGAAACGTCTCTAGTAGGGAAGCGGGCTGGCACAAAAACCTGCTCTCCTGCATGTAGGAAACAACTTTCACTAATTAAATATCGACGATAATAAAAAAATTACTTCTTCTTGATTTCTGCTTCCATACGTTCAATTCTAGCCATAAGATCCGCGTACATCGGATCTGCATGTGCCCGGGCCTTAGTAGCCTCTAATGTTGCTTGTGACTGTTCAATCGCCTTTAATCGTGATTCAAGTGCTTCCTTTTCCTGTTCCAATACTTTAACCCGGCTATTCATCCCGGCGTTGCTATTCAATGATAAAAGGTGCTCTACCTTCTCATATTCTTTGACAACATCTAATCGAAGGTAACTTTGATTCAGGTATCCTTCGTGGCCCATCAGGGTTTCAGCAAGATCAGGATTTTGAGATCCCACAATCGACCGAAAACTCTTCCTTAATCCGTGAGGGTGATAAAAATATTTTGCCCGGTCCTTTGTACCAGCTGACGCATCGAAGCCGGCATTCTTGAATCCTCTCATCAGAATTTCGTATATTGTGGATTTTGTGCAGGGTATGATCCGATCGTCTTCCAGCTTCTTTATACCCGCCCGCTTCTCTGGTGTCTTCATCTGACCGAGTAGTCCGACATTGCGGTTTTGTGCTGCTTTAAGGTAATCGGATTTTTGCGGAAGCCAAATATCCTCAAGATACGATTGGCATTCTTGGCTCATCACAACATCCCGACCGCGTGAATTTTTCGTATATTCCCCTTTAAGGTGAATGATTTTCCCCTCTCGGTCTTTTTCCTTAACCTGGATTGCCTCACCGATCCTGATACCTGTTGAGAAGAGAAGCAGTAATGTTGCTTTTCCGATGGGTGGAAGAAATTCATAAACCCGTCTTACTTCATCGGCTGATGGAGCTTTATCACGGAAGAGATCGCCTTTTTTCGGTACGATCTGTGTTCGTTGAGCTTTGGGAACAATGATATCGTTATATGAAAGAAAACTCATCACCGAGGCAACCATATTCCTTTGACTGTTCTGCCCAAGGTCTTTAAGACTATCTGCAAAAGTGAGTAAGTCGCCAGTGAGTTTTTCTTTCGAGACGCCCTCTAAATACTCATGGAGATGATCGATATCGCTCCCGATATGATCGGCAAACCGGATAAGAGATCGTTTATACACTTTAATGGTCTCCGGTTTTCTCCTGGTAAGGAAAACTTGAACCGAGTGCATACAAGTATATTGGTTTAGGGTAACTTAAATATTCCGTATAAACACATTATCAATTTGGTACACACATGGCGTCAGAACAGGGAATGAGCGGAATCGATGTTAAGGCCATTACCTCAGAATTGGCCACAAAGCTACCGCTCTGGATAGACAAGGTCTACCAGTATGAAACACGAACACTGAGTATCCGGCTGAATGGTGAAAATAAAGCACGATACCAGATGATTATCGAAGCAGGAAGAAGAGCTCATCTGGTAAAAGACCTGCCGGAACCCCCAAAAAATCCCCCGCAGTTTGCCATGTTTCTGCGTAAGTACCTGTCCGGAGGAAAAGTGCTCGCCATTCACCAGCACGGTCTTGAACGCATCCTTATTTTTGATATCGGGAAAGGCAATCTCATCTATCGGCTTATTATTGAACTGTTTGATGAAGGAAATATTATACTCACTGACGAGAACTATACGATCATCAAGCCTCTCCGGCACCACCGGTTTAAGGATCGGGAAATTATTCCCCATGCCCTCTATACCCTTGGAGCAACAGATCCCACTGCGTCACTTGAAAACCTGTCATCAGCAATCAGGAATGATGATCGTGACCTTGTCCGGAGCCTTGCGATTGGCTGTATGCTTGGGGGCATGTATGCAGAGTATATCTGTCTGAAGGCAGGCCTTGACAAATCACTGCCTGCCAGTCAGGTAAATCCTGAAACAATTTTTACTGCAGTGCAGGATCTTTTTATTCAGGTTGTGCAGACACCAAAACCGGTAATCTATGAAAAACACTGCGAACCAATCGATATTCGGGACAAAAATGATGTACAGTATTTTTCAACATTCTCAGAAGCCCTTGAAGCATTTTATCCGCTGACGAAAGCTGAAAGAAAAACCGCTGATGCAAAATCAAAGCTTACCAAGGAAGAGCGGATCTTAAAATACCAGAAATCAGCGATAAGGAAATTCGATGAAAAGATCGAAAAGACAGAAGCAGTTGTTGCCGCGATTTATGAAAATTATGCGTTCGTGTCACAGGTAATCAGTTCACTGGATCGTGCAAGTAAAACGCATTCATGGCAGGACATAGAGAAAATTACCCGGCAGAGCAATTCACCTGAAGCCCAAAAAATCATCGCATTCTATCCTGAAGATGCGGCAGTTGAAATCGATATAGGCAAACGGATAAAAATTTTTGTCCATGAAGGAATCGAGCAGAACGCGGGCAGATACTATGACGTGATTAAAAAATTCCGGAAGAAAAAAGAGGGGGCACTCAAAGCGATGAAAACTGCCCCCCCCAAGAAAAAAGAGGTGCGCAGGGAATTTGTTTTCATGAAGAAGTTGTGGTATCACCGTTTCCGCTGGTTTATTACAAGTGACGGGGTTGTAGTGCTGGGCGGTCGGGATGCATCGCAGAACGAGGAACTGGTCAAAAAATACATGGGTGGGCAGGACCTGTTTGTTCATGCCGATGTTCACGGTGCCAGTGTCATTATTGTCAAAGGCAAAACAGAGCACATGGATGAGGTAGCACAGTTCGCTGCATCCTATTCCGGGGCGTGGCGGAGCGGGCACTTCTCTGCGGATGTGTACAGTGCGCTTCCCTCACAGGTTAGTAAGACCCCAGAATCCGGTGAATTTATCTCCCGTGGTTCATTTATTGTCCGCGGGGAGCGTACCTATTACCGGAATATACCACTGGCAATTGGTATCGGTCTCATGCTTGATCCACATGCAGCGGTTATTGGTGGCCCGCCTTCTGCAATCAAAGAAAAAACAAAAACCTTTGTCGAACTCAAACCCGGACAGTACGAACCCAATGATGTAGCAAAAAAAGTATTGCGTATCCTCAAACAAAACGTTTCTGAAGAGGAAGAAAAAGTACTCAAAGGTATCCTGAACACTACGTATGTTGCGGCATTCGTACCGCCCGGTGGTTCCGATATCGTGGGACACCATGAAAGCTGAATATGGGGAATTAAAGGACAGGTATGGCGAAATCCGGTTATTCCCGGAGAGTATTGATGATCTCTGGCATCTCCAGCACCTCATCGGTGCCGGTGATCTGGTTTTTGCCACAACGTTCCGGAGTGTGGACACCGCTTCGGATAAAATCAGGCCGGAGAAGACAGAGAAGAGACCGGTCCGGCTGGGGGTGAGGATAGACCGTGTCGAGTTTTCCGAACATGGCGTCCGCCTCCGCCTTACCGGCATCATTGAGCATGGCGTTGATACCGGTGCATATCACACAATCAATACTGAAACCGGTTTTGAAATATCAGTAATCAAACAATGGCGGCCAATCGATCTCGAACGGATAGAGAGAGCGGTCAAGGCATCAGTTTATGGCGTGATTCATATTCTGACCATTGAGGAAGGGGAAGCTGAACTTTTCCGGTTACGGCAATATGGCCCGGAAAGTGTGATATCAATCATGTCCGGAAGTGGCAAGGGTTCAGATACTGATTCCCGTGCTGCTTTTTTTGGACAGATTCTCACGGTTATTGCTGATATTTCCGGTCCGCTCATCATTGCCGGTCCCGGGTTTATCAAGGATGATTTTTTACAATTTGCCAGGAACCGTTCCAGCAGAAGTGCAGACCGGGCAATTGTTGTCGAGACCCGGCGGATCGGGAGAGGAGCAGTACAGGACGTGATAGGTAAGGGAGCACTTGATAAGCTGATAGACGACATCCAGCTTTTTCGGGAAGTAAAAATGATGGATGATGTGCTTCTCAGGATATCGCAGGATGGTGCTGTGGCGTATGGGGTCCATGAAGTAACAGAAGCTGTTGACCTCGGTGCTGTTGAGCAGGTGCTTATCGCTGATACTCTCCTGCGTGATGAGACAATCACCAGAATTATCGAAAAAGCAGAGGCCATGCGGGCAACCATTGTTATTCTCTCGTCGGCTTTTGAACCGGGAGAACGGCTGATCGCACTTGGCGGAATTGCTGCGTTGCTCCGGTACCGGCTTGTCAAATGATAAAGGGAGATTATAATAAAAAAATCAACAGGTCATGGCATATCCATGATGGATTAAACATCTCTCTGTTTTTAAAAAAAGTAAAATAAGAAGGTTAGAAAATATCTATCCCGCTCTCCTCAGGCCTTTACCTCAAATCCATTGGTCAGAGTCCGGGTTGTGCCATCGGGATTTATCACAACAACTGTCCAGGTTCCTTTTGATCCTTCTGGGATCGTGAACCAGGCAGTAACTTTTGTTTCGCTATCCCACCGCACATTTCTTGCAGTAATGAGTGTTCTCGAACCCGTGCTCTTTGTCAGTTGCACCTTGAGATTACCGGACTGGAAACCTGAACCAGTGATGGTCATTATTACATCGTTTCCTATGGTAAACGTCGGTGAAACACTGATTCCTTCTGAATCTGATTGTGTAGTTGTTGAGGTACCAACGGCTGATTTCACACTGAATATATAGGCATATTTCACGAACTGGCCATCAGTGTTCGTGATGACAACATCCCACGCACCCGGGGTCGAATTCGCCGGTATTACAAACTTACACGTCATCAGGGTTGGAGACTGAACATCCACATTTGTCGCCGTTATGTTTGGATTGTCAGCGTTCGTCAGTTGCACAATAGCACCGGATTTGAAATTGGTGCCCGTGAGTGAGGTTATGGTAACTGTGGTTCCGGCAGTGCCCTCATCAGGTACAATTTTCTTGAAGGTAGGTTTACCGGTCGGCGAGACGGTCGTTGTGGTTGATGTTTTTGTGGATGATGTCGTTGATGTCGGAGTTGCAGTGGTCACATGGGTCCGGACAGGAACCAGAGAAGGCGTAACTGTTGCGACCTTTTGGGTATAAATCCGGTCGGTTAATACTCTTGACACTTTTTCAGTATTCTTATTCACGCGGTAACCCCAGCTCCCGTCGGCATTGGGGTAGATAAACGCACGTTCATACTTATCAGTGGAAGAATTGTAACCGATAATCAGTAAAGCTGTCTGGGCAGGATCTTGTGGATTTTTAATCACATCTCCCGCGGAATACGGGGCAGTGGATGACGGTCCGGTAGTCGACACGGTTGCCGGAGTTGTCGCATTCGACGCACTTGTATCCTCAGAACAACCGGCAAGGAATACAAACAGGATCAGCAAGGAAATGAGCAGGGAAATTTTTTTTATTCCGGTTTTCATGTACATGCATTACAGCGGACAGTATTTTAAAAAATCGTTTTACACCAGTGGTTAAAATCGTTGGCAAAAACCAAAATTTTAGCGATGTTTTAATAAAAAAACGTGAAGTTTATTCCTCTTTCTTTTCCGGCCGCTTGAAAGTTTCAACAAGAGTGATATCTGAAAGATCGCTGATCAACTCAAAGCCTTCATGGATGATCCTGCCCCGCCAGAGAAGCCACCGTCGATCATAGTTGATACCCGGGGGAAGCGTAATAATTGCCTTACCCTCATCCAACGCAATCTCCATTTCCCGTCCGGCATACAACCGGACGAGGCCTTTAAGCTGATCGAGCGGATCAGAAACTTCCTCTTCAATGGTATAGTGGTATGAAAGCGTTTGTCCCGCGAGCGGAGGATTGAAATCAACAATTACCTTCGAACCGATGACATCAACAACCGTCCCTTCGCCCATTTCATCCATCTTTACGGGCATACCGCGGGTCGGTTTTTCCTTAAACTGGTTCTTGGGGAACGACTGTATGCGTTTCGGGTCGCGGTCTCCGAATGCCTTTTCCGGTGTGACAACAACATCACCCGCATCACCAATATTCTTACCAACAAGTTCCTCATCCAGGCCAAGGATTACATGTTTCTGACCGACACAAATCGTAACCGGGCCGTAAATGGCATTCGGACTGTGGATTCCTGCAGATTTCGCTTCTGCAGCCTCGGTTGTATCAAAAATCGATCCGTTAACACTGCCCGAATAGCTCAGTTTAATAAAATCTCCATTTTTTATAACCATAATTCACCTGACTATATTAAGTTGCAACGAAAACAGATAAACGTGTGGCATACTCATGCTTGAAATCGAATTAAAAGTCAGGATTTCGTCGCTCGATCCTATACGCCAACAATTAAT
The DNA here is from genome assembly GCA_002495055.1 of Methanoregula sp. UBA247. GTDB lineage: Archaea > Halobacteriota > Methanomicrobia > Methanomicrobiales > Methanospirillaceae > Methanoregula. Next base: position 81,883 of record DADR01000067.1, read on the forward strand.
CAGGCTCAATGCACGATCATGCGGCAGGATACATGAACACGATATCTATTATAATGCACCCCACCGCGATTTTGGCGTGACCGATGAAGCCATTCGGGTGAGATATACCAATGATCATGCTGTAGTCACCTACAAAGGAGCAAAAATCAAAGCAGCGGGTCTCAAGGCACGTGAAGAACTCAACACTGCAGTTGAATCCGGGGAGGTTTTTGAACAGATGCTCGACCGGCTCGGTTTCACAAAAGCAGCTGAAGTCAACAAGTGGCGGGAGAACTACCGGTATAAGAACGCGGCGATTTCTCTGGATTCCGTAGATGAACTCGGAACGTTTGCAGAGATCGAAATAATGGCAGAAAATGAGGATTCCGACATCTCTGCACAAATCGAAAAGATTTCAAAAGAGATTGGCACACAAGGTGAGCCTATCCTCACCTCGTACCTTGAACTGCTGCTGCTTAAACGGTCAGAAGTTCAACCTTGATATCCCGTGAATCTGTTCCAAAGTGGAGCATTGCACAATAGCCATCCATTGCGGCACCGGGATTAACAACTTTAACACCGTCAATGTCCATGACTCCGCGCTGTTCATGTATATGAGCGCAGCAGACAAGATCAAAGGACTTCATGTGTCGCCGAATACTCTGGCTGCCTACATGTTCACCATTTATCTTATCGAGCGTCTCATAGGGCGGCGCGTGGGTAAGGAGAACGTTATGAACGGTCTTTTCCATCTTTGACATTGCACGATGTAATACGTCATCTATCTGCTTGTCAGTCAACTCAAACGGGGTTCCGAACGGTGTGGGATTAGATCCGCCAATACCTACAATCGTCACCTTTCCCAGATTAATCTGGGAACCATGGAGACAAACCGTGTCAGAGTGTTCGAGTGTTTCGATGATCTCACGCGGGTCGCAGTTGCCGGGCACTGCAAAACACGGCACATCGATGCGTGATAACACATCATCGACCGTGTCAACCGGACCCATATTGGTGATATCGCCTGCAATAAATACCGCTTCCGGATTCAAATCCAGAAATGAATCAATTTTACCGAATTGACCATGGAGATCTGCTATCAATAGCACATCTTTCATGGTATATCATTTGAAGGGCGTCTAAAAAACCTTATCTCAGGATCATGCCACGAGCCGGTCAATTTACCCGATAAAGCGAGTTTTCCACAGATTTTTTCAGTTTCCGGCAGGAGTGATCGCGCGTTGGTACCAGCAAGTGGTGTTCCTGGAAGAGGCATAAACCGGTGCAGATGAACTTGTCCGTACCGTGCGACCCACTGTATCAGATCCAGGGTCAGACCCTGATCCTCGTCAGTCTCGAACGGGATCCCGACAATAAAGTCTACAACGGGGGTGATCGAATACTCTTTGCAGAGTTCCACGGCAAGGATAACATCTTCAACGGTATGTCCCCGGTTGAGGCTTTCCAGCACCGTATCACTACCCGATTGGGCACCGAAATGCAGTTTTGTATTCGAACAGTACCGTTCCAGAAGAAAAAGCGATTCTTCGCAGATGAATTCCGGCCTCACCTCGCTGGGAAATGTACCGAAATAGATCGAATTTTTCAGGCGCGAGAACAGCTTTTCAATTTTTGCATATCTTGGATGAATTCCGTCAGAGCCATATGCAAAAGCGTTCGGTGAAACAAACCGTGCATGCTCGTACCTGTTTGCATATTCAGCTATAGCATCAATTGAACGGTGACGCATACAGTGACCAAAAATCTGGGGTGTCTGGCAATACCCACAGGAAAACGGACATCCCCGGGAAATTTCAACAAACCCCTGCGTCTGCGAAAATGCAGGATATCCATCGAGAAATATGCAGGTATCTGCCGGCCTGAAATAATCAACAGTGGCGACTCCGGGAATTTTCGCATCAATACCACGTTCAATTTTATCGAGCAGACGAGGAAGGGTGAATTCTCCTTCACCGATAATCACGTAATCAGCATATTCTGCTACCTGCCGCGGACACGCAGATGCATGCGGACCTCCAACAATGGTAATGGATTCTGAAGAGGAAATCTCATCACGGTACTCTGATTCGTTAATAGTGTTCAGACTGTAACAGGTGATATCGTCTGCAGGTCGGTCGACAGGATGGAGAATAAACCCATCCTGCTCGCATGCCGCAGACAGCACTGCATATGAGTTTCGTGCTGCATGGATCAGCCGCCAGTTCACTTCCATAAAGTTTACCGGGTAAAAAAACAGAGAAGGTAATACCTTTTCACTTGTGAATTATCAACGTGAGCGGTATTCACGCAGGACATCCACGACCTTGTAGGTCTGAGCCTGGTTTGTAGTTACCCATACCTCGATTCGATCCACCTGGCCTCTCTCGGATCCTGTTCCCCGGGTTCCCTGAAGTTCCACTTCATCCCCTTTGTTTGTCCCAACCGTAGCAGTCTGGATTGAACCGTCAGCCCGCGTCAGTGTTATATCAACTTTTTTTATGCTGTTCATCCCGGATCCACCCTGGAAGATGACCGGAATATTACCAAGGTAATCTTTTTCTCCGACATCTATAGTGACCAGGTTGAAATTTGGCAGCACATCGGTAGGTACCGTGGTAAGAGTCCCCGAAGGTACACCTGATCCGCCAGTTGTGGCAGGTATTCCCGTAGTCGGAGTAGTTGCAACCGGGGAAGCCGGGGAACCTGTGCATCCTGCCAGTGCTATTGCAACACAGAGAAAAATCAGTGCCGGGGTTGTCATGCTGAACTGCATACCAGAAAATGCGAGCTGGTGTTATATCATGTTTTTGTTTGTTGCCGGAACTACCATTAAACTTTTTTTATCAGGAAACAGGGTGGTTTTTCCCTTTTTATCGATATACTTATAAGCAGTCACAGAGATCGTTTTTTATCAGAATGCGATTATATCGTAATCTGAATTAAGGAGTAAACACATGGCTGAAGAAAAGAAAGCAGAAAAAAAGGGAATGGTGGGGGAATTTATGGATTTCCTCATGAAATACCAGGTCATTGGTCTTGCAGTTGCCTTTATTATTGGTGCAGCTGCAACAAAAATGGTAACGGCTGCTGTCAATGACATCATCATGCCGATTATTTCCGTGCTCATCCCCGGAGGAGACTGGAAGAAAACAGAGTTAGTGCTGGGTCCGGTAAAATTTCTGGTCGGTGATTTTGTTGGTGCCATTATAGATTTCATTATCATTGCAATCGTTGTATTCCTCATTGTAAAATTTATGATGAAAGAGGATGCAACAAAAAAGATTTGAAGATTTTTTACTTTTTTTTTTAAATTTTCCATTTGTCAAAAAACCAATAATTTTATCTGTCGACGACGGTTTTGATGTATTTTTAAAAAAAATCCCTTTTTATTGACGGGCACGGCTATCTCGTGACAGATGAGGAAGGATAATTTCCTGTTCTTATACTTTTTCTGCAGCTAGTATTCCTTCCTGATAATCGTTGACGGAATTGATGTCGGTTCCAGGCCTATAACAATCTCTATAATGGCAACCAACAACAAATATGAACCACAAACTTAATTCCTGGATCAGGTAATGCGGCAACTCCAGCTTCCCAATAAAAGGTGTATCATGCAAAAAAAAGTTCAATTTTTCCTGATAATCATACTCTCCGTTTGCGCAATATTTCCCACCTTCGGATTTGCAGCACAACCTGAAGGAACAGAATCAGGATTTATCGTCGTGGCTTCAGCTCCCGCAGCAGATTTTTTTACTTCCACACAAACAGGCACCGCTCCATTACGGATCAGCTTCTTTGATAGATCTGAGGGTACACTTCCCCTGCGATACCTCTGGAATTTCGGAGACGGTACAACATCCGTTGAACAGAATCCGACACATGCCTATACTGCAAATGGCCTTTACACCGTAACGCTTACGGTCACAAACTCATTTGGTGAGGACACCAGAATTCAGCCAGAATTTATTGCTGTTGGTGATCCTCCAGTACCGGACTTTTCTGTATCACCATCCCAGGGAAATATTCCTCTCGTTGTGACATTTACCGACAGGACAAAAGGTTCACCAGACACATGGAACTGGGATTTTGGGGATGGCTCATCAGCAGCTGACCGGAACCCGACCCATACCTTCACGAAGCCAGGAATCTACAGCGTTACGTTATCTTCCGGCAATGAATTTGGCATGAGGCAAATCATTAAACCCGGCATAATCAATACCGGTGTAGTTCCTGATCCGGAGTTTGCTGCAGAATTACGACAGGGTGATCCTCCTCTCACGGTCAGATTCCATGATTTTTCAAGAGGTAATCCGTCGACGTGGTTATGGGATTTCGGGGATGGATTAACCAGTACAGAAAAAGATCCCGTGCACACATATACCAAAGAGGGTACCTATACCACGTCCCTGTATATTTCTAATGCATTTGGCAGCAATTCACTGATACGATCAGAACATATTCGTGTCGGCAACCCGGTGTCTCCGATATCCATTGAGCAACTCGTTGTTGTACCACAGCCTGCAAACAAGAGCCAGCCGGGGGGTATTATAGACCTGATCAGGGTAGCGAAAGGTACATCTGAAAAGAACCTTCCGACAAGCGGATTCATTCCGCCTCAGTTTATGGCGTTAGCTGCGGTGTTGACAAGCTTTACGGTCGTTTTCCTTAATCTTCTTATCAGCAATATCGGGACACTCTCCCAGATTGGACCTAAAATTGCTAAATTTTTCGTCGATCTTACCGGAGGGCATGCAGTCGAAAAAATCAGTGAAGCCGAAATTGAGAAGAGAAGTATTGCTGTACGCCAGCGGGAACGTCATTTCTTAGGACTTTCGGCTTTGGAGATCATTGTCATCGAAGCTGCCGTGATCATCGTTGCTCTTGCTTTCATCCTTGCGGATCGCGCTGAACTCACCCTGCAGAACGTGCTCATCTATATCATCGTGGGGGTAATATCGGTCGTCATTCATGATTTTGCGCACCGCTATTTCGCAACACGACATGGGCACGACGCCGACACACAGTTCTGGTGGCTGGGGACGGGTATCATGTTCCTCACGGCATGGCTGTATGGCAACGCATTTGCCCAGTCGTATCGCAACCTTGTCAACAGGCAGGGTGAAGATAACCCATATGAACAAGGTATTGAGGCGGTAGCCGGACCTTGTGTCAGTATTATTCTCATGCTCCTGTTCCTTTCCCTGATCCAGATGGGAGGCATCTGGGCAATCGCAGGAGGAGTAGGCTTTTCCATCAACCTCATCACTGCAGTCTATAGCCTGATGCCAATCGGGACAATGGATGGCGGTGCAATCTGGAAGTGGAACCGTATGGTGTACCTGGGATTGTTTATCCCGATGATTAGCTTTTACTTCTACACCTATATCGTCGTTTAATGTACTTCCTTGATAGATCAGGGTGCTTCGTTCACTGGCTCATGGATAAAATTACAAACTGCCTGATCATAAGAATATCACGTTCTTCTGATTTTTTTATTTAAAGGAATTCTTTATCGCTTCCCACATCACAAATTACCTGAAATGGATCTGTTTTTTTCCCTTATCGATATGGTCATTCACTTTGACAAATACCTGCCGGGGATTATCCAGGCATACGGTATCTGGACCTACCTGATCCTGTTTGCGATCATTTTCTGCGAAACGGGTCTTGTGGTATTTCCCTATCTTCCCGGGGACTCTCTCCTTTTTGTTGCCGGTGCGCTGGCGGGGGCCGGGTATCTCAGCTTAGAAATCCTGATAGTGACGCTGATCGCTGCTGCGGTGCTCGGCGACTCTGCCAATTACTGGATAGGGCACACTCTTGGGATGAAAGTACTGGAAAAGAAGTACAGTTTCATAAAAAGGGAAAACCTCGAAAAAACAGAGGATTATTTTACACGGTATGGTGGACTGACAATCGTAATAGCCCGTTTTGTTCCTTTTATCCGGACGTTTGCACCGTTCCTTGCAGGTGTCGGGAAGATGAGCTACCGCTGGTTTATCACGTATAACGTGATTGGTGCTATTCTATGGATTTGTGCGTTTCTGCTTGCTGGCTATTTCTTTGGCAGCATTCCGATCGTTCAGGAAAACTTCAATTTAATCATCTACGCAATCATCGGGATTTCACTTCTTGCTGTCGGATCGATTATTGTAGAAGTGTTCCGGTCTGTCCCAGAATGCCCGACACCAGATGAGGGACAGAAATTAAAAAAAGAATGATCCGGTATAAAAATCACCATAAATTCACTTATTTACTTGTCCCTGATGCGAGGTTATATTTCAGGGAGAGGTGAAGTACATCTGCGACGTATCATTGGTTATATTATCGTAGGAATTTAACATAATGCTTCAATTTGAAGAGATAAAGCACCTGGCAGGGGAGTCGGGGCTGCGAACTTCCCAGGTCGCTGAATTCCGCCTGAAATTCGGCGTCAACGAAATGACCCCCCCGGTCCGGGAATCGCTCTGGAAACAGTATCTGGAAAAGTTCAATGACCCGATTATTAAAATCCTGCTCCTTGCAGTTACCATCTCGTTGGTAGTATCAGTTATTCAGGGAAGCGGTTTTTTAGACACCATCGGTATCATCATTGCAATCCTGCTCTCAACCGGTATCTCATTTTTCAATGAATACAGGAGCAGCAAAGAATTCGATGTGCTCAACGCTCACCGTGATGATATGGCTGTCAAGGTAGTGCGTGATGGTCATCCTGTATCTGTCCCATCCCGCGATATAGTTGCCGGTGACCTCATTCTCCTTGAAGCCGGAGACGCGATACCCGCTGATGGTTGGATTCGATCTGCCGATGAGATTTTTATTGATGAGTCTGCTTTTACCGGCGAGAGTGAGCCGGTTAAAAAAGATGTGAAGCAACGTGTACTGAAAGGAACTTTTGTCACTGCAGGGAAGGGACAGATAATCGCGGCAGCGGTTGGCGATTCTGCCCAGATGGGCGTGATCGCTTCATCCCTCGGTATAGATCACGCCACGCAGACACCGCTCGAACATAAACTGGAAGACCTCGCCCGGATCATCAGCAAATTCGGGTACGCGATGGCTGTGCTGATATGCGGTACCTTGCTCATTAGAGGCATTATCCTTGGAAATATAACCGGACTGAACATTGGAACTGCGAACAACATGCTCCATTATATCATGCTCGCAGTCGTGATCGTTGTTGCCGCTGTTCCCGAAGGTTTGCCGATGAGTGTTGCACTCTCGCTCTCGCTTGCCATGCGCAAAATGACCAGGACTAACTGCCTGGTCCGCCGTCTTATTGCCTGTGAGACGATCGGTTCTGCCACTACGATCTGCACAGACAAAACCGGCACGCTCACGAAAAACCAGATGGAAGTGGAAGCATCACCATCCGGGAATCCGGTGCAAAGCGAGAATCTCCCCACAACTCCAGCGGAATGGATCACGCTGAATGCTGCCGTGAATGGTACCGCACATCTCGAAGAACGGGAGGGCAGGATAATTGTTATCGGGAACTCGACGGAAGGTGCACTGCTCCGCTGGCTCCGTGAACACCATCTTGACTACATGCAGATCCGTGCAGAAACACATACAACCAAACAATACCTCTTTGATGGGAACCGGAAACGAATGTCCACTGTTATGCATAGTGACGGAAGGTTCTGGCTTCTTGTAAAGGGTGCGCCGGAAATCCTCGCCTCGCTCTGTATACAGAAACCAGATCTCAGGGGCGTTAGTACCCTCGCCACACGAGCGATGCGGACCCTTGCATTTGCCCATAAGGAGATAACTAATAATGACGAAACCGAGACTGGTCTCATATGGGATGGATATGTCGGTATCCGCGATCCCCTGAGAGATGATATAGCAGAATCAGTGGCAACCTGCCAGCATGCGGGTATCCGGGTACGGATGGTTACCGGAGATAATCCAGAAACGGCTCAGGCCATTGCAAGAGATGCCGGAATTCTCCAGGGGGGAAATATAATGACCGGTTCTGAGTTCCGGTCACTGCTTAAAGAAGAACAGGTTACTACTGCCCGTAACCTCGATGTGATGGCCCGTGCAGAACCTATGGACAAACTCCTCCTGGTCGAGGCACTCCAGAAGACCGGGGCTGTCGTTGCAGTTACCGGTGACGGGACCAATGATGCTCCTGCACTAAAACATGCCAATGTGGGGCTCGCGATGGGAATTGCCGGCACGGAAGTCGCACGGGAAGCAAGTGATATCATCCTGCTCGATGATTCCTTTGCATCGATCACCAATGCCGTATGGTGGGGACGTTCACTCTACGAGAATATCCAGCGGTTTGTCCTCTTCCAGCTCACGATAAACTTCTGTGCCTGTATCCTGGTATTCCTTGCACCACTTCTGGGATATCCTGAACCATTTACCATCATCCAGATCCTCTGGATCAATATCATTATGGACACCCTTGCCGCATTTGCACTCTGCTCTGAAGCTCCTCACAGCGGCCTGATGAAATGTTGTCCAATCCCTCATGATGCAAATATTATCACGCCATTCATGTGGGTATCTATAATCGTGACCGGTTCATTCATGATTCTTGGGGGAATCCTCCAGATTGCTACCGGCTTTTTGGGAGGCACAACTGAAGCTGAGATCAGTACGGTATTCTTTGCTGGCTTCATCATCGCCGCAGTCTGGAACGGCATCAACTGCAGAGCTCTCGATGGAAAGATGCCTCCGTTCTTCCAGGGCAACCCGACATTTTTCATTGTCATGAGTGCAGTTGTAGTCGTCCAGATCCTGATAATCCAGTACGGGGGGGCAGTCTTCGGGACGGTTCCCCTGCCCCTGGAACAATGGGTGAAGATAATCATTGTCTCTGCATCAGTACTTATCATTGGTTTTATTCTCAGGTTATCACACCGGTATCTGAACACAGGAAAATCGTGGGTCCCGGAATAGTGTTACGGATTTCAGCACGCCGACAGGTTTTCATCCGGGATATTTAGTACCAGTATTGGCAAAAACCGCTTAATCTATTTAAAATATTTTCTTCTTCCACATCAACAGGCCCATTACCAAAGACATAATCACCGAGAAACCGAAGATGATCTCAAAAGCAAGAGGTTTGTCGGATAAAGGGAGATCCAGTACATTCATTCCATAAAAACTCGCGATCATAGTCGGTACCGCAATGATGATGGTAACCGATGCCAGAAATTTCATCACAATATTGAGATTATTTGAGATAATGGTAGCAAAAGCCTGGGTCATCCCGTTCAGGATATGGAGGTAAATCTGCGACATCTCCATTGCCTGTTTGTTTTCGATGATAACGTCTTCTAAAAATTCGGCATCCTCCTCGTACATTTTCAGCGGTTTCGAGCGCAGGATGCGTTCAAGAACAGCCTCGTTACTTTTAAGTGAGGTTGAAAAATAAATCAGGCTCTTTTCCAGTTCCATCATCTGGAAGAGCTCCTCATTTTTCATCGACCGGTGAAGTTCAAGTTCAATTTGGGATAGGGATCGCTCAATCTGGCGGAGATGGCTGAGATAGTAAGAAGCATTCCTATAAAAGATCTGGAATATGAAACGGGTGCTTTTTACGGTGGTAAAATGCCGCACCTTTCCGGCAATAAAATCTTCAAGGACCTGAGACTTGCGGCTGCAGACAGTAACCAGGTAGTCTTTGGCAAGGATCATACCGAGCGGGTGTGTTGTTAAAGTCTTGATCTCTTCAAATTCGGTCATCACGGGTATATCCATGACAATCAGGACTACGTCATCTTCCGCATCAATGCGGGGGCGTTCTTCTTCATCGAGGGCTGCTTTTAAGAATTCAGGAGGAATTGCACATTTTTCAGCAACGATTGCAAGTTCGGCTTCTGTAGGTTCAAATAACCTAATCCACGAACCCTCGCAGATCACCTCAATTTTTTCAGTGATGACCGGGTCCTGCTCTTTTTTAGTCTTATAAATCTGCATCAAGATTAAAACCATCCTGCATCGTATTGTTGAAAAAGGGAAATTTCATCCATGAACGGAATGGGGAAAAGACCCTGATCGATCAGTACTCATTATCTTCGCATTGTTAAAGAATAATTATCATGCATTTTTATTTATCAGATGTCATTTTTTTATATTCGATGTAATATTTGTTAAAACATTGATATAATGAAATTTTTTCGTGGTATTAATCAGCACAAAAAATGAGGAGATAATTACTTGTTAGCCGGACAGTTTTTATTTTTATCATGAAATGTGCAGAATGCCCCGCAGAGAATGCAACCTTCCAGGCAGGGTTTATTATAGATAAAATTCGTTGAATTTTAGATGAAAAACGATTTAAAATTATTTTGTGCGACTGGCTGAATAAAAAAATTTGCTTCCATGACGATTTAAAACTGACTGCGCATTAAAAGTCTCCACTTTATGTTCAATGGTAAGAGAATCTCTTCCTGAGGGCATTTCCACGTACCGCCGTAAATCAGAAGCAAGACCCGACCGTATCAAACAGGTTAACCGGATTATCCTCCATAAAGTTGCCTCTTAGACTTCCGGGAAGTTTACCGGCCAGAGACGTTTCGGAAAAGCATCATGGTTTGTAACCTTTATCTGATGCAATTCTCGGTTCGTCCCGCTTAACCCCCAATATATTGGCCATGCCACGTGTGCACCCAGATCTCCCCGGTATAGGCGTTCACACTCAACATCCCTTCAGTCTGTCCCCGTCCGAAATCGAAGGTATAATATCCGGGATAGGACGTTGACTCCTGTATTGTCGCACCAGGCAGGTAGCCTGCAAGGAACTTTTCCGCAAGGAATTTCCCCCTTGTCAGATCGTACGCCCCCGCTGTTGCGGAACTCCTTCGTGTGTTCCAGGTATTCCACACCATATTCGGACCGGGTTCCAGGGTGACTGCCCCGGTGTACCGATCAACCAGGATCTCGGCAATGCTCATGTTCGATGCGTCCTTGAGTTCCCCATAGTAGTTAAGACTAAATTCCATGAAATCCCCGATTTTAGCGTTTGGATAATACCGGTTTACATAGGCCACTGCCCGGTTGCGGGCATCAGTTTCTGCAACAGGTAATGAATCCGCAGAATAGAGGGCCTGCATTCCCATTCCACCGCCCATCATACCCTGACCCATCATACCAGAACCCAACATGCCCGGACCTGTTGCATTCCTTGAATAGGGTCCGGAAGCGGACCTTTCCCATGGATTCGGGACCCTGGTTGTGACAATGACAGCGATGAGTATAGTTGCAAGGACAGCAACAGCAACGATAATAATGATAGTTTCTTTTTTCATATTACTCACCGAACAACTGAAACACCGGATAAGAATAAAGATTTTCGCCCAAAAAAACAGGTGAAATTTTACCCAGGAGTAGTAAACCTGAGTTACTCACACGATAATTTCCGGCCTTGCCCACTAAAAGCAGGGATCAGTTTCTGACCTCATCGTCATCCGTCGGACAGGCCCAGCGGCAAGGGGCGGAGTCCATTGAGCGTCAGATCCTCAAGAAAAAGCACGATCACGCCAACCACCTTATCCTCTTTGCACAGTTTCGCCGTCTTTGCACTCGTTCCAGTTACCCCGATTTCCGGTTTCGTTCGTGCAAACGAACACCAATCCACAGAAAAATCCCGGTGAAAATCAGCATGCCGATAACGTCGGTAAACGGCCCGTAATACCCGGTACCGGTCAATACATACTGAATCATATCCTTCGCATAAGTCAGGGGAGATATTAGGGCGACCGCACCATACATACCCATTGCGCTCACCGGAATGAAAATTCCGCTGATGAAGAGGAGAGGGAGCCGGATGAAGTTCAGGATCATCATGACATCTCCGGGATTATCGGTGGGAATTGCGGCGAACATAATCCCCATTGCAGAGAATGCGAAGGAGACAAGGACTAGTACACCAATCAGCCCGATCGGGTTTACGATCAGGGTGCCATAGAAGACTATACCGATTATGAGCGGGATTGCAGCAATAATCGCACCAAAGATTGCCCCCCCGACAATTTCCCCGACCAGGATTGAGAGTGGCGAGACCGGTGCCGTAATCATCCGTTCATAGGTTTTGGTCTTGCGCTCGGTCGGCACCGCCATAGGTCCGATGGATGATGCAGCAAAAAATACGGAGATTGCCATCAACCCCGGGACAAGTACGCCAGCGGGGAGATCCCGCCCGATAGCAAAAGAGATAAAGAGGAAGAGCGGGAAGAGGATGCCAAACATGATACTGCCCGGGCGCAGGTAGTAGATTCGGGCATCTTTTTTTGTAATTGCCCAGGCACTCCTCAGTTCCCGCCAGATCCGGGCCGGTGGGGAACTCGTTGTCATGGTCTCCCTTCTGTTCGACTATCGCCCTGTCTTTGGACAATCGAAAGGAAAGCATCCTCAAGACTTGGACCAACAGTATTGATCGAGATAATTTTCAGACGGTGCGCCTGCGCATATTCAAAAATTGCAGTCGCAACAACCGCAGGGTCGGGCGTGAAGAGCCGGAACTTATCTCCCTCATGCCGGGAAGATGTCACGGTCTTGATCGCCGTAAGGTCTGCGGTGACCTGCGAAGTCATGGAATCCAGCGAAACCTCGACCGACTGGGTTGTCTGGATCGTCTTTTTTAACTTCTCCGGTGCGTCCACCGCAGCAAGTCTCCCCTTTACGATGATGGCGACACGGTTGCAGAGGGTATTTGCCTCTTCGAGCATGTGCGTTGTCAGAAAGATCGTGGTCCCTTCACGATTGAGGCGTGAGAGAATCTCCTTGAGGAGAAGCGAGCTCTGTACGTCCAGGCCTGACGTGGGTTCATCCAGAAACAGGATTTCCGGTTCATGGATAAGTGCCATGGCAAGCGTGAGTTTTCGCCGCATCCCTTTTGAAAATCCCTGTGCTTTCTTGTCCCTGAACCCAGTAAGGTCGAAGATTTCGAGAAGTTCCCGTGCCCGCCGGGTCCGCTCTGGTTGTGACAGCCCGTACAGTTCTCCAGCGAACATCAGGTTATTCCATGCAGACAGATCCTCGTAGATGTTTGAAACCTCCGGTACAATCCCGAAATGCTCCTTGGCGTGGAAGGCATCGCGAGTGATATCACAGCCCATGATTGATGCAGTGCCTTCCGAAGGTTCTGAAAGCCCGGTGAGCATCCTTATGGTGGTGGTCTTACCGGCGCCGTTCGGACCAAGAAACCCGAAGAATTCCCCCGATTCCACTTCGAAACTGATATGATCCACGGCACGAAGAGTGCCATAATCCCGCGTAAGATTATTGACGCTGATTGCGTTCATACGACTCCTGCTGCAGGCCCTTTTAGTGCGGCTGCTGGATGCCGATAATGGTCATACGTTCGATGCACCTGATCCCGCGGTCTTCGTTGCTTCCGACCGAAATAATGTGCCCGGGCTCCACGTCATACCGGGAATTTCCAGCCGTAATAACACCTTTACCATTCAGGACGAGAAAGACGACATAGTACGGCTCCGGGTGGGGCGGGATCTCCTGACCGTCATCAAGGCAGACCAGAACAGTGTTGAATCCTCCCGTTTTTATGAGGTCTTTTTTCACATGACTTTTTAGTGAGAACTCTGCGAGTTCGTACAGATTAATATGCCTGTGCTTTTCATGAACCATTATCATCCCTCAGCAATAATCCACAACCGAAGACACAACGAATTTTCTCATTCAGCCAGGTTACCTACTATCCATTGGATAGTATTAAAATTGACAGGTAAATAGTGGTATAGTAACTATGTGCGATGATAGCGATGACCTCTGCCTGTGCCCCTTCGACGGAGTTATGAATTCAATTTCAAAAAAATGGGCAATGCTTATCATCAATATGATCGGGAACCACAGAACGATCCGGTTCAAGAGCCTGATGGATGAACTGTCCGGGATTAGCCCAAAGACACTGGCAGATACCCTGAAGGATCTCCAGAGGGAGCGATTGATCGAGCGAAATGCCTTTTCCGAAATCCCGCCCCGGGTCGAGTATCATCTGACCAAAGACGGGGAAGCGCTTCGGGAAGCTGTGATCCCTCTCCTGAAATGGGCGGCAAAAAGGGATAATCGCACCATAGAGAAGTGCATCTCTGTCTGTGACAGAGCCACCTGCCCGGGCAAACGGCTCCACGCTGATAAAAAAAAGGGATGAAAAATTCTCATTCCCTGCCATTTTTTAAGAGAGGCATCGTAACAGCATTGATCGATGCGAGCTCACTTATGGTGCACTTTTGCACCTGCACCGTGACCGGCTCCAAACTCTCGTCGATTTCAAGCTATTTGACCTGGGATGCCGGTCTCAGGTCTCGGGGCACTGGGTCTGAAAATATCGGGATGGCTGGCTGATGGAAGCTGGACGCACTGGCCTGTGACTGATATCCTGGATCATGAATAGGGACGAACATCGATCTCCATCCGGCTGATTTTTTCATAGATCTTTTTCTGTTTGACAATCGGCCAGAGCTGGTAGAGGTGAACCGTGATCGGTTCCCACATCGCCACCCAGCCTGCGACCTCAAGAGTTATTGCAACGAGTCGGGCTATCGGAGAGTTACTGAAGGTTTCCGCTACGGTCCAGCTGGCAATCATCGCTATCGCGAGAAACGAAAGCCCGACCAGTATCGTGAATTTTCCATAGATCCACTTTTGACGGAATTCCCGTTCTTGTATCATCACCATGTATTTGAAGTGATTGCTGATGGCCTTCGGAATTTTTTGTGCCTCTTTTGTGCCCAAAACTTCCACCGGCAGATATACGATGATCCCGAACTGCGTTTTAAAAGGAAAATCCTTCACGGCATCGACAATATACTGGGTTGCTTCATGATCCAGTTCCCTCACAAAGAACGGGGCGGGATCAAATGTGTTGAAGAGCTGGAGTATCGATGATAATTTAATCTCGATGAGAACACGGCCGTTCTCTTTTCGGTAGAGCGAATCAATATTCATCGTATTTTATTCCTCTTGATATCATGGATGAACCAAAGGGTTGGAATAGTCTTCCCGCCTCTGTAGATCACAAACTCATCCGTGCTCGTACTTACTCCGCGACCGGCTCCCCTTTTGCTGTACTTTGGGGAAGCCTACACGGAAATGGGCAACGCCGTCATGAGTGAAAATTCTACCCTCACAATAATTTCGTCTCTTCTGTGGGTTTTGGGACCTTGATCACAAGAACCCGGAAAACCTCCTTGCTCTCGTTGATCCACCGGTGCGGTATACGGGCCGGGCTTTCGACCAGGATATCTTTTCTGATTGTTTTCTTCTCATCGCCAATCTCAACGATCCCAGTGCCTTCCAGAACGTAAAAGAAGACATCAACCGGCGTCATATGCTTTTTCAATGCCTCGCCTGGCTGGAGTGCGATAACAACCGCGATTGCATTTGGCGAATCGTAGATCTTCCTGGCGTCAACATGGTGCGGATTAGGGCCCGATACAACCTTTGAAACTTCAGTAATCTTCATAATTATTTCACCTTTTCAACGGGAATATACGGAAGTAAAGTCAGTAATTCCGATTTCAGCGTGTCTATTCCGATGCGTTCCATAAACCGGGCTGTCCGCTCGTGGGGGTTTGCATGGCTCCGGTAGTACTCAGCAAGACGCTGGGTACAATCAACAACCTCGTGGGAAGTAAGATCTCGTGCAACGAGATCCCCAAATCGTGGCCGGGTGCCTGCATTGCCTCCAAAGAAAATCGTCCATCCTTTCGGAGTTGCTACGATTCCGATATCCCGGGTGTGGCTTTCGCTGCAACAGCGGGGACAGCCGGAGACCCCGATCTTGATCTTTGCCGGGAACGTCTCGTTCTTGAACTTATCATCAATAGCCCGGGCCAGCCCGATCGAGTCCTGTTTGCCATATTTACACATATCGGTGCCAAGACAAGCCTGGACAAACTTGACACAGGGTGCCGTCTCGGGTTTTGCGAGCGGGCCCAGCTCATTAATCAACTTCTGCACATGTTCAGGTTCAAGCCCGGCTAGTACAATTCGTTGGCCGGAAGTAATCTTCAGAATAGGAACACGATACTTCCTCCCGACCTTCGCAATTGTTTCGAGTTGTTCCGGTGTCACGATACCGGCAGGTATCCGCGTCGTGACCGCCCAGGTCCTGCCATCCCGCTGAAGGATTGCTCCTTTCGTGGAATCTGTCATTCTTCTTCACAACTGTCTTGTTATCTCTTCATCGATCATAATCAGGCAAACGACCGGTTCCTTTACGGGGCAAGTCCCCCGTTTATCAGGACTGTCGTATCCGTCACCGGAATCTTCTTTTTCGCCCGTTCCAGCGCCTTTTCTACAACATACCGCACGCCGTTACAGCACGGGACCTCCATATGGACGATGGTGATCGATTTGATCGTGTGGCGGCTGAAGATCTCCGCCATTTTCGCGATGTAGCTCTCAATATCCGGGTCCAGTTTCGGGCAGAAGATGATCACGATCCGCCCCCGCAAGAACTCCTGGTGGAATCCTGCATACGCGAACGGCACACAGTCCGCAGCGATCAGCAGATCGGCATTGTCAAAATACTGCGCTCCCGTATTCTGGAGGGTGAGCTGGACCGGCCACTGGCGGAGTTCGGATTCGGATCTTTCTTTTGGCTGCCGGCGGGGAGCGGTTGTGTTTCGCGGAATGCTCCGTGCTGCGGATCCCGGGCATGCAGCAAACGGTGAGTGGCCACCCTGTGAGGGTTGTGGCGAACAGACAGGGCCGTTATGGTCCGGAACGGCGATGGTATTTTCCTTTAAGTATTCAATCGCCTGGTTATAGAGCTCCGTCTGTCCATGCCCGGCGAGATGTTCGAGATGGGCTCTGATGACCGGTGTGCCCTGTCGCACGATAGTTGCCATCACGATCTTCTCATCGTAGGGTACCCCTTCGCGCTCGATGACGCTGATCGCTCCTTCGGGGCAGGTACCGATACAGGCACCAAGGCCGTCGCAGAAGAGATCGCTTACGAGCCGGGCCTTCCCGTCAATGAGCTGGAGCGCTCCTTCCGGGCAGTCGGGGATGCACTGGCCGCACCCCGTGCATTTCGTTTCCTCAATACTGATGATCTTCCGTTTCATGATTTGCTCCTTTTTATCGAATAATTCCTTACAACACACACACCTTGCAGTCCTGTTCACCGCAGGGGATGTTGTCGATCTTCCATTTCAGCGCCCAGTGCTTGATACCCCGGATCACGCTCACAATTTCAAGCCCGCTCTCCGTCAGTGTATACTCTGTTCTGACCGGGAACGCGGTTGCATCCACGTTTCTGCAGACAATTCCTTCATCCTCAAGCTCCCTGAGACGTTCCGAGAGGACCTTGGGGGTGATACCGTCAAGAGCATTGCGGAGCTCGGAAAACCTGCGGGTGTATCCCTGACCTTTGTAGAGTTCAAGGATGATGAGCAGTGTCCACTTTTTTGTCAGATATTTCACGGTCTGGTAAACCGTGCAGGTGTCCTGCATGGTATGTGTTTGGATACTCCTGACTATTTATAATATGGTATGATATTGATATTTTGTATCAAAAAGAAATCAAAGGAGTCAGAAGATGTTTTGTAACCAGTGTGAAGAGACGGTCACGGGAACGGGATGTACGGTGAAAGGTGTCTGCGGCAAAGAAGACGAGATTGCTGCATACCAGGATGTGCTCATGTTTCTCTGCAAGGGGATTGCGACAAGGAACCTTGCGGCAACGATGAACGGCAGGGGAAATCCCCGGGTGGGGTTGTTCCTTGCGGATTCGCTCTTCTCCACGCTGACCAATGTCAATTTTGACAAGACATGGTTTAACGACATGATAAATCGCGCTGTTGCGATCCGGGACGCACTTCCGGCAAGCGCCAGCGATGAACCGGATGCCTGCACCTGGAAACCGGAAACGGATGGAGATATTCTGGAGAAAGCAAAAACCGTGGGGATTCTGGCAACGGAAAACGAGGATGTCCGCTCGCTCCGCTCCACGCTCCTCTACGGGCTCAAGGGTGTCGGGGCCTACTACACCCATGCAGCAGTGCTGGGAAAAACCGATGATGCCGTTACCACCTTCATCCAGAAAGGGCTCGCATCCATGCTCCAGAACCTGACCGTCCCCGAAATGGTTGCCCTCGTTCTGGAATGCGGTGAATGCGGGGTGAAGGTCCTCGCCCTGCTGGATGAGGCCAACACCTCCGCGTACGGAAAACCGCAGATCACCGGTGTCAAAACCACGGTAGGATCACGCCCGGCCATCCTGATTACCGGCCATGATTTAAAAGATCTCGAAATGCTGCTGGAACAATCGAAAAATGCCGGCGTGGATGTCTACACCCACGGCGAGATGCTGCCCGCCCATGGATACCCTGCGTTCAAAAAATACCCGCACCTGTATGGCAACTACGGCGGCTCATGGCCACACCAGCGCGAGGAGTTCGAGCAGTTCAACGGTCCGGTACTCTTCACGACCAACTGTCTTGTCCCGCCGAAGGATTCCTACAAAGGCCGCCTGTTCACGACCGGCCTGACCGGCTACCCGGGCGTGCCGCACATCGGGGAAGCCCCGGACGGGAAGAAGGACTTCTCGCAGCTTATCGCCTATGCAAAGACCTGCCCGCCGCCGGCCGCCCTGCCCGGAAGCGGCAGCGACCTCATTACCGGCTGCGGGCATGACGCGGCCCTCACCCTCGCGGACAAGGTTGTTGCTGCCGTGAAGAGCGGTGCCATCAAACGGTTCATCGTCATGGCCGGATGCGATGGCAGGCAAAAGGAGCGGGAATATTACACGAAATTTGCCCAGGCGTTACCCCAAGACACCGTCATCCTCACTGCAGGCTGTGCCAAGTACCGCTACAACTCTCTCAATCTCGGTACCATCGGCGGGATTCCCAGAGTTCTCGATGCAGGGCAGTGTAATGACTGCTACTCGCTGGTCGTGATTGCACAGGCGCTCGCCAAGGCATTCGGCGTCGGCATCAACGAACTACCGATCTCGTACAACATCGCGTGGTACGAGCAGAAGGCGGTGCTCGTCCTGCTGTCATTACTGTCACTCGGTGTAAAAGATATTACACTCGGCCCAAAACTCCCGGCGTTTGTCTCTCCCGTCGTGCTCGATGTGCTGGTGAAAAATTTCGATCTTAAACCGAACACCACTATCGAAGCCGATATGGCCAGGATGGTTCCAGCCAGGTAATTTTTTTTTAGTGATATCGTGCGAGCGAGTCACTGAGCGTTACGCCTGTGCCCGATCAACAGCGACGAACACGATGCGAAGCATGGTGTGAGGAGCAGGCCAGAGCAGCCGCTGGCCCCGGAGCATCGCGACAAGCCAGGGGCGTCATCCTACTAGCAGGGCAACAAGGAAAAGCAGCGAGGTGATGTGAAGCGAGCCGGAGCATCAGCGAGGACGAATAACATGACCGAGCGTCTTCATCTCTGTGAATCAACTGTAACGGTAAATCGCCGACCGCTTCGTCGTGCTCGCACCTGCTCTGAGACCGGCTCCCCTTATTCTTGGCTAAAACCTTGTTTTCCAGAATGAAGTCACGAATTATGTATATGCTGGAGTGACAAAATAACATTTGATTAGATAAATTTTTATCAAGTTACTGCATAGAAAAATTGCAATGGATTCTGATAAAACAGTTCCCAAAAAAAAGACCAAATTTAGTGTATTCTTCATATTGGGGATTCTCTTACTTGTATTCATGGCTTTTCTGATCGTTGCACCGACAAAAACAATAACAGAGAACGTGGAGGTTTCATATACGGAACAAGAAACATACTTTGTAACAGAACCCAAAAGTGTTTTTGAGCCTTATACAGAATACGAATATCAATACTCTCATCTATCGCAAATATCTGGTACAGGACATGCTTCTGCAATTACAGATTGTGGAGATTGTTATTGTCATAGGCAACCACTCCCTATGATTTTTGACGGACCACCATCTTATTGTGCATATTGCAGGTGTGAACGTCAATCCTTTAGAACTGTCACAAAAAATGTAGAAGTACAGAAAATCCGCAATGTTACGAAAACCAGAATAGAATCGAAACCTGCCGAAGTGAATTGGATAATCGGTTTTAAAACACCATACGCCTTACATTTGTCATTTATCCATTGAATACCCCATTTTTCTCTATAGAATTGCGTTTGAAGTTTGAACCTATCACCATACCGAATTCGGAAAAATCTCACAAAATACTACAAAAAGTCTTAATTTTTAATAAATCTTCAAATTGAATTATAGTCAAGAACCTAAAGTTTAATACCAAACTTACTCCCTTGGAATTTAGTAATCCATGCTTTGGCGAAGCTCAATGAACACCCATATTTTTTGAAAGCATCGAGGATAATCTGTTTTAAGTGGTCGAGATCTTGTATGAACGTCCGTGAGATGACCCGCTTGATGCTTTTCCAGATGAACTCAATCGGGTTCAAATCCTGAGAATACAGCGGTAAAAATATGAGATTTATTCGATTCTCTTCTGCATATTCCCGTGTTTTAATTGCGTGGCATTCCTTCTGGAACTCCGTGATGAAGGTTTTTTGGCGACTTCAAAAATCATTATTTTTTTGATAAATTTTGCAGATCTTCATATCAGTGTTTTTGGGATTGAACCTGAGCCGAGTCCATGATATGAACCTTTATTTCTGCCGGAGTTTCTTATTGTACAACTGTACAAGTTTGTACTGTTGAGCAAGATTTTAAAAAATTGAAGGTCACAATTTACTCGCAATGCGAAAAGAGGTGAAGACATGGCTCAAGCAAAAAGCGGACGGGTGGAAATAGCAAACAAAAGAGTGGCACTCACCCCCAGCACGTGGGGTTGCACTCTCGAATATAAAGCCCCCGGGAAAATCCCTAGGTGATACCGTAGCTGACCTCATCACCAAACATCAGAGACGGACACTGGAACGGGACCTCGATGAGATTGACGCAAATGGCAATTTCATCCCTTGGGAAAAGGCTAAAAAGGAACTCGGGCTCTAAACGGGAGGTATCGTGAGGATCAGAATCGAAGACCGTGTATCAGAATTCATCCGGGTACTCCCCGAGAAAGATCGCCGGGTGATTGTCGATCATATCGAGAGGTTGTCTGATCATCCGAATGCGACGGGCAATATCTAAAAACTCCATACTCGCAAACCCCGTTGGCGTATGCATATATCGATGAAATACACCCTGATCTATTTCGTTGATTCTGATACGGTACGGATTGACAAAATCATGACCATTGAACAGGCTCACAAGAAGTACGGGAAGATCTAACCCGTGAGATATTTTATCCATTCGATTTTGTTAGAAGTGTTTGTTGCAGGTTGTTGATCTTCGTGAGGAAACATCCTCCCACCCGAACCGGAGCCCGTCCTCCCTCAGGGAGATTCCTGATGGGGCCCAGCGGCCCGAGCGAATACCGCAACAGGGCGCGAAGGCAAAGAGCCGCATCAGCGGTGAGTCCGAGCCCCTGTGCGTCACGTGAAGGAGTCACTGAACGTTCAGCATGCGTACGATCAACAGCGACGAACACGATGCAGAGCAGGGTGTGAGGAGCGGGCCTTATCCTCCGGTCTGTTACAAGGTTGGAGGATTCAGACGATCCCGTACAGAAGCAGAATATACAGGAGATAGGCACCGAGAAGCAGACCCCCCCATATCTGCCGTATACGATTATTCCGGATAAAAAAGGGAAAGATAGCAAACGTAAATCCGATCATGACAAGGGTGTCTTTGGGATCCGCTGCAGGTATGGTAAAGAACAAGGAATTGATCCCGAGGATGAACAGGAGGTTGAATATATTGCTCCCAAGGATGTTCCCGATCGCTACTCCGTGACTCTTTTTTATAATCGCAATAACTGACGTAGCCAGTTCCGGGAGGGCGGTCCCGACCGCGACCAAGGAGAGCCCAATCACTGCCTGGGGGACAGCGAAGATCTCTGCTATCTCCACAGCTCCGGACAGGAGCAGATGGGCTCCGAGAAAAACCATTACGAGACCGGCAACGGTCAGGATAAGGGGGTATCTGGTGTGAGATTCAGATGGCGGATCCGGGCCATCCCCGGATCGCCACATCAGATAGAAGATGCCGGAGAAGAGTACCAGAAATACGTTGCCGGAGAAACCATCAAAAAATCCTCTCAGGGAAAGGAGTGCAAACACCAGGGCAGCTCCGAGGGTAAAGAGGGTGTTTACGAACAAGCGGGAGCGCGATTCTGTAACGCTGCCAAATGCCGGCATGACAATATATCCGAGGGCGAGGATGAGGCCGATATTGACGATATTGCTCCCTACGAGATTCCCGGTTCCGATCGCGTAATCCCCCAGCCAGAATGCCTCGGTGGTGACCATCAGTTCGGGCAGCGAGGTGCCGAATGCCACGACCGTGAGCCCGATCGTGGTTGGTGAGACCCCCATCCAGACCGCCAGGCTTTCGGCACCCCGGACCAGGAAATCCCCCCCTATCGCGAGAAGGATGAGGCCGAAAAAAAACATGACGAGGGGAAGAAGAATTTTACACCACTCCTTGAAAACGAAGGCGATATCCGAGCCTCCACTAGAGCAAGGTTAGGAAGAGAGAACATAATATTGTCGTTTCTCTTTTGGAGACTTGTGATGCCCGTTTTTTTAATGAATCTGCCTCCTTTGGAAAACACGAACTTCATATTCGCGTTCCGGTAGCCTTTCCCTGAGCCGGACAGAGTTCGCATGTGTACTATCAACAGCGACGAAAATTCCATAAAGCGGTATACGAGGAGCAGGCAGGATCAGCCGCTGGCGCCGGAGCATCGCGACAAGCCAGGGGCGTCATCATCTCAAAAGGGCAACCAGAAAAAGCAGCAAGGTAATGTGACGCGAGCCGTAGCATCAGCGAGGACGAGTGAACATGACCGAGCGTCATCATACCATTATTACTCAGACCTGATCTTTGAGGCCTGTGATTGATGTTGAAACAGCTTTGATGGCAGTACCCATCAATATCAATCATCACGAATATAACAGCGAGAATTTAGGAAAATAACAAGAAAAATGCGAGGGATGGGATTCGAACCCAAGAACTCCTACGAGACTAGGCCCTCAACCTAGCGCCTTTGACCTGGCTTGGCTACCCTCGCTTTGTGCCATAACAAAGAGGTTGTCTAGCTAATAAAATCTTATGTAAGTGAAATTCCCTGCAGGTTGTTTTTTAAAAAAAAATCACCGCTGCTTCATTGTGCTTCTTTTTGTGATATTCAGGTAAAAACCATCAAAACAAACAGATAAAAAAAATTTCTTACAACGATGGTGCTGGAACAGCATCGCTGTATATAAATATACATCATACCCAGTGGTGAGTATGTGGTCAGATATTATTCAAGAGTTTACTGACTCACCTTCGCAAAGCCGCGTCGTGAGGTTCCTGCTCGAGAACGGTTTTGGGGTAACCGAAGACGGACGAATAAGTTGTAATGGTATAGAGGTGCCTGCAACCGCGGTGGCTAAGGCAATCGGATCGGATCGCAGGGTTGTGGACTCAACGGCACATCGCATCCTTGAACGTCCGTTCCTCCGCGATATCTTTCTTAACATGCGGGCAACGCCGGACCTCTCCAAAGTTGCAGAATCATTAGGATTTTCTGTTGTAACGGTTCTTCCAAAAAACGCAAGTGAACGGGGAATTGTCGGTTCTGTGGTCCATGTCCTTGCCCTTCATGATGTTTCAATACGCCAAATCTTTGTCACTGATCCGGAGTTTTCTGAAGAGCCCCGGCTCGTAATAATCGTTGAAGAGACTATGCCTGTCGGGGTTATCGAACAGATCCGTGCACTTCCCCAAGTAAAACAGGTCATCATCTGAATTATACCACCAGGTAAAAAATATCCTCTCCTTTCTTATCCCATTACAAAGTATTATGAGATCAGAACAGGATTAACCGGTATGCCTCAGCGGACCCTGACTGCATGGCTTTGCCCTTCTGACTGCAGTTCGTCTTCGAAAAGCAATCAGACGAAAAATCTTCAAATATTTTCTGAATCCGAAGAGATTGAGAGCGAAAAATACTCAAGAACCATAAATATCCAGGAAGAACATCGTACCATCTGAATTTTGTATTTTTTTGGTTTTAAAAATCGAATGATTTCCCCGGGGGATTTTTTTAGCTGCAGAGCAGTTCTACATCCAATGCAAGACGATACATCCGATGTCTTACCTTTCTTGGCAGGTGAATGGCAGATTCGATACTTTCTGCGATGTTCACCCTCCTGCTCCCTTTCACAAGGTTATCGGCATGGGAGACAATTTTCTCTTCTGTGGTCTGTGGCATGCAGTCGCGGGGAGATACCCTGAGTAACGTATATTCATCAGACGTAAGTCCTGCACCCGTATGACACTCAACAATTCGGGCAACCTCCTCACTGAACTCTTGCGAACGTAACAGATCTGCTCCATGCTGAGCGTGAAAGATCGTGTGACTTTTCCCTCTCCCAATATCATGGAGCATAGCTCCTGCATGCACCAGCTCCACTGAAACAAGGGGATCCTGCTGCGCGTATTCCAGTGCAACATCCCTTACCGCATGAGAATGAGCGATAACCTTTTCGCTGCATCCAGCTTCGCGCAGCAGGTTTTCAAATTCTCTGCCGGATCGTTCAGGCATGACCCAATGATTTTCTGATATCTCCAATACGGTGTTTGAGCGAGCGCAGAAGCATGTCATTGTCAAAATGCGTTACCGCTTTCTGACAACTTGGACAGTTGAAATCACAGCTCATCGCTTGAGGAAAAGTAAAGAGTACCTGACAATCTTTGCAGATAAAGAAGTCGTTTTCTTCTTCATATTTCTCACGCCGCTCAAGTTTCTCCAGCACGAGTTCCATGTCCTCCCGAATCGCACCGTAGATATGGTCGGTGCGGAGCTGCCAGAGATATGTCAACCATCCGGTATCATTGTTTTTAATCCGGTGATACTCCGCAAGCCTTTTTTCATAAAGGGTATAGAGTGTGTGTCTTACCGTATTCAGGTTGATACCGGTGCGTGCAGCAAGGTCTTCATCACTAAACTCTCCTTCACGCGGAAACCGTTCGATAAGGTTCAGCCCTTCGTCTTTTACCAGACGGTGAAGGTAGGCACGTATTGCGGGATCGTTCAGCAGGTCGTCTATGGGATCCATCACCGTATGTATTGTCGGACGGTGCTAATATGCTTATCCAGCAAAGAACATGCAGCTTCGCGTGTCTGTCCCCAGCCAAAAACACTCACCAGCGCCTGACCTGCTTCAAAAGAAGTACCCGGCCACGGGATGTCAGCCACATAGGAAGACAGTTGTTTAAGATCTGCGGTGATAGTCAAATCCTGGTCGGCGAAGATGATGCTCCGGACCGCAACCTGCCGGGGCAGCGGAGGGCAGCGTGGAAGGATCCCGGTACAGGCATCGACGTGATACTGGAACAGGTTGCAGCCATATGCCATTTCGACACTGTCGACGGTTCCCTGGAAACGGGGATTTACCTCGATAGCAAAGGCAATATCCTTGCCAAGAACAAAATCGATCCCGATTGTGCCGATACACCCGCTTGCAGCAGCAATCTGTTCGGCTCGGTTAATCATTTCCTGGCCAAGAGGATGATCTAACGGTGTAACCGAACCGCAGAATCCAAAAGCAGGTTCTCCTTTCCCGCGTAAAAATTGCTCGTTTACTGCGATCGCCCGCGCACGTGAACCGTCGGTAACACAACAAACACTTGCAGGAACGCCCTCAACAATTTCCTGCCGGATAAAGGGTGTCTCCGGGTACAATTCTTCCCAGGAAGATTGCTCTTTTTTATCCCTTACGATAGCATTCCGCCACCCACCGGCACCCCGCTTTGGTTTGACCATGGCAGGAAAATCCCCATCTGCCAGAAGCCGTGGGACGGGTACCTTCAGATGTTCAAAAAAATGCTGGATTTCCAGTTTATCCAAAAAACGTCCGATTTTTTCTTTGGGTGTTCCGTAGAAGTGAAGTGGGGTGGAAAGGTCTTCGGCACCGGACGTTACAACGAGAATATCAAACGTATGACGTCTGCATATCCTTTCTATTCCTTCGGGAAGATCTGCAAGATCTTCAAATTTTTCGCGGTCTACTGTATACCAGGAGAGATCCTGATCGCAGAAATGATCAACAGCGCAAACCTCATATCCTGCGCGGGCAGCAGACTGCGCTACGTGCCTCGTTGCAAATCCTGCAATCAGGACCCGCCCCTTCACGTTTCCTCCGTCCGTTTTCCCGCTTTTGAAGGGACAATTCGTATTTTAGCCCCGGAAAATTCATTCCTGAGTTCCAGCCCGGAAAAAAAGTGATCAAGGAAGAGAGCAAGGCTGGATATCTCGGAATGAGGTTGGCCGGTGACTGCTACATTATAATCTGCAAGCCCATAGATCTCTCCGGGCACTTTCTCTGCACCAACGACAACGAGAATTTTTTCGCGGATCTTAATATCGTGGATCACATCAGGCAGGTTAAGGCCATACATGGTGAGGTGAACCACTGTGCCTCCCTGAGCCTTCCAGTCACGGATCGCCGAGCGCCATTTCACATTATCCTGACAGAAAAAATCGCCTCCCCAACGGCTGACCACATCGCCTATACTCTGGACAACCCCCTTGTCAGCAGCAGCAAGATACATCCCCTTTGCACCGAGCGCCCGGGCAGTTAAGCCAACATGGGTTGTTACACGTTGATCCCGCTCTGGGCGGTGACCAACACGGAGAATTACAATTTCGCTTCCTGACATGCTACGTTTTCCGCTGTTTAATCACACCGTTTTCGATAGTGTACGGGAGATCTTTTGAATATTTTATCTGGCAGCGTACGAGAGCTTCGCCAAAATTAAGCACCCGCAGCGTCCCTTCAGTCCGTTCGATCAGGAGATACTTTTCAAGACGTTGAAGAGAGGCATCAACAACGCAAGGGTCAAGTCCGCTCGCAGTGACCATACCTTCAACTGAAATTGATGGTTCCTTTGCAATAATGTGATAAATCAGCCAGTCCGCATCCTCTTCTTTCACCTTTATTCATTCCTCGTGGTGGCGAATAAGGATTTTGCCCGGCTGGTTAAGAAATGCATCTTCATTCCTTTTTTTCATTACCATTTTTTTTATGTCTCCGCAACTAATGACTGGCAATGAATGCTGACAGATCCCCTTGTCCCTATCCAGAGCTGGTCGCGCTCGCTGATCATCTTTTCGAAGAATGCGAGGATGATGTCTCCTGCCTGGCTACTAAAATGGATTTACTCGATTCTGAAATACGGAACGAGTTGCTCATCTCCGATATACTGAATTCATATCAGGCATTTTATTATTATTTCCATACCCGTCCTGATGAACTGGTCCTTGAGAGACTTGAACTGGAACCGGCCTCATCGCTGATAAAAGGAGTAAAAATAGATGAGATCGAACTCCTTGAGTTGATTTTTACTGTTAAAAACCACGAACCTGCAATCATTGTTTCTGATGGTGAAAATACACTCATTACTTTTAGGGGAAAAACCGCGTATGCTGAAGGGTTGAAGTATATTGAAAATCCCCCGTACTGAGAGAATAATCTGAAATGCTGCATTAGTTCTGATTTGACCAGGATCGCAAAAAAGGTCAGTATATACCCAACATCGAGATGAAATTTCTCAAGGATGATATCGACCGGTCTGTTTTTCGTGATCGGGTTGAGATGGACATTTCAGGTGTCAGGGTGTATATTTCTCCAATCGATATCCAGATCGCCTACAAGATTTTTCTTGGCTCACAAAAGGATATTGAAGATACGCTCTATCTCGGGGGATATTCGGGGGTATATTCACATCGATAATCGTCGGCGAAATAAGAGAATTGGGCTGGAACAGGAATGACCGTTCTTGATACAATTTTTAATCAGAATCTGTTTATCTTTTATCATCAAGGACCAGTTGAAAATTTCAAATCATGGTTTGATTGTTCGGCTTATCATTTTCAATTGAGATGAGATTGGCACGAGAACAAGGATTGATACTGGAGTACTCAAAACCACCAGGTTTAAATCCGGTCTCCTGCACTGATCAGCTGTTCATCGACAACTGCCAAAACCAGTGGCGGGAGATTTCCCCATGTCACAAGGGTTTCTCCCATGATAGCACAACCCCCGATGACTTCATCAGGATTTATCCGTTCGAGTACTGTCTGGTCATCAGGACGGATCTGGTTGCAGACCGAAGTTGCCCACGCATCGGCAAGTGCAACATCCCGCGAGAAAATGCTGACCGCATCGGCAATTCCAAACGACAGGGAAGGCCCGACCGTTGCTGATGATGTGCAGATGCCAAGTATTTTTTCCTGCGGCGGGATAACAAACGCGATCCTGTTGGAAAGAACAGCTTCACCTGCATGGACGCCAACCCTGACTGACCGGTCACAAACGAGAGCAATATCACCACCATTATCAATTACGCCGAACTCCGCACCAGCATCCACCATTGCCTCAACTCCAGACCATGCAATTACCCCTGCTACTGCTGCCATGGGACCGACACCGGCTTTTCGCGTTGCATCGGCCATCCTGAGGATAACTACTTCATCGGAATCCGGTTCATAGGGATCAAAAGTGGTAAGAAAAAAAGGATCACCTGCAATATGTGCTTCCAACACCTGACGTGCAGCAAGCATGCCGGATTTTGCAGCGCCGATATACTCCGACTTATCAGCAAGGATGGTTGCGATCGTTTCACGGAACACGAAAGGTGCACGGATCATAGAGGAAGTGTAAGTGCCTGGTGCGGACATGCTTCGATACATTTACCGCACAACACGCATTTTTCTTCTGCCAGCTGCAGCTTCCAGTCATTGTCCATCGAGAACACTTCACGGGGACAGATACTGATACATGCACCGCAATCCACGCATTCACTTTCGTTCAGACTGATGCCATGTTCAAGGATTCTCACATTTGCACCAAGACTGATCATCGAATCACTGACAAGACGGCACTGATCATCCGGTACATCGATGAGCGCCTCTCCTTCCGACGAATCAATAACTGCGCGCTCGACGTTGATAAGTACACCGGTATCCCGCACGACTTGTGCAATAATTGGTTTTCTGCCTTTCTTGCGGGAAAAGTTCACCAGAAGTTTCATTTCAGCCACCTTCCTCCGAACAGCTTTCCGAGATCCATGGCCGTCAGGATGGCAATCACATGATGCCCACCATCTATGACCGGGAGTGCACTGATATTATGCTGCTCAAGTTTCTGTACGGCAATATCCACTGGTTCATCCGGTGTGGTCGTGATCACTTTCTTTTTCATAATATCTTTAACAAAGTGCGCTTTGCCAGGATTTACTACGGCCTTCGAAACGTCAAACGTTGTTACAATGCCAACGAGTATATTATCGCCATTAATAACCGGAAGATGGTTTGTCTCGCCTTTGAGGAGTTTCTTTGCAGCTGTTATGATCTCTTCATTTTCCCCAACGCTGACAACCTGCCGGTCCATGATGTCCAGCACCCTTGGGCCTTTCGAGGTCTGGTGCATAGGCCGTGCTGATTTTTTCGCATCGATCGGTCGGGTGGGAAGCGCGAGCTGCATGCTGCCACGTTCTATCCAGTGTTTCAGTTCCCCCGCAACCTTCCGTGCATTCCGGAAACTGGAGAGCGACGAAGTCCGCACCTCTTCACCATGCAACTCAACTGTACCGCTCCGCAGCTCAGCATAGGTCACTTTCCTGATAGCAGGACGATTCCGACTGGGAACGCCATAATCCATGATATCAACAGATATGTCCTCATCACGGACCGCAGTTGCCCGCACAACATCAAGGTCCAGTACCGGCAGGGGGATACCGAGCCCCACATACAGAGTAACACCGTAGCCGGTCATCGTTGCTGCCCTGAGATAGTCCTGCGACATCTCTTTTAAGTTACCTGTCACCATCAGGGTTCCGTATCCCCCGGCAGGTGAATGCTGGGTTCCTTCCCCGACAACCATACCCTGAGCCCCGCATAAAAATAGGGGAACGCCACTACCGATAAGACGGAGTTTTGGATCATTGGAAAGAGGGTTTAACGTGCCTGCTCCGGAAAAAGACACGTTGCTGCTATTTGGCAGCAGTGTCCCCATGTAGGTATGCAGAATCCGATCTGTCGAATTAGTTGCAGCATTATATCGCTGGTAGGCATTGCGCGGATTGCACATGATTGCCTGGTTGAAATTTTCCAAAAGGAGATCCGTATCGATCATTCGGCGCGGGTAGCAGTCAGTCCCCCGTGAGCTTGCACGAAGCTCGACGGATTTTCCTGCAACAAGGTCCTCAATAACATGCGCACCTCCATATTTTTCTTCCAGGGTATCGGACTGTTGTGTCGCACCGATGTAGGTATCAACTGCGGCAAGTCCCCCGTATGCTTCCACATTATTCAACCAGATCCGTTCCATCCGGATGGGAGGCTCAGCATGCCCAAAATTGAGAAATGCACCCGATGAACACATAGCCCCAAATGTTCCGGTAGTAACCACATCCACTTCCTTAAGTGCACCCTCCTCACCAAGTTCGGCAACGATAGCGGGCATTTCCTCGGCAGTAACAACACGCACCGAGCCATCCCGGATCCGCTCGTTGATCTGATCGATGGACTTATGCATACCCAGAAATACGTATTAATGCATAATATAATTAATGGTTATTACTTGAGGTAATATATGATATTTTAAACCGTAATAGCGATACTTGTCTATGCATGTGCGTTCCTTCATTGAAGAGATGGAGCGACTCGCTCCTCCTGACCTTGCTGAGGATTTCGATAGAGAGAAGATTGGGCTTGTAATCGAAGGCAGACCAGAGATTTCCACGGTATGCTGCGCACTGGACGCCACACCCAAGGTCGTAAATGCGGCAGTTATGGCATCAGCCGATATGCTGGTGGTCCATCACACACCGTTATGGACACCGGTAACTACCGTCACCGGGAGGCTTGCAGGATTGATGCGCGCCCTGCTCTCAGCTGAAATAAACCTCTATGTGATGCACACAAACTTCGATCGGGCACCGGAAGGCGTCAATAATGCACTCGCAGAACTCCTTTCGTTACGTGATGTTACACCCATGTCTCTGGGCTGCATCGGTACATCAACACTATCAGCAGCTGAACTATCACAGCGGCTGGGGGGGCATATCCGGCTCTGGGGAGATGTGAAAAAAATCAGTCGTCTTGCGATTGTTGCCGGGAGTGGTTTTGATCCGGCGCTCCTGGACGAAGCACAAGCACAGGGTGCTGATACCTTCCTCTCTGCCGAGATGAAGCATTCGGTGGCACGCATGGCTCCCTTACCCTGTATCGAAGCGACTCACTACGATCTGGAAGCCCCGGCGATGCGGCGCCTTGCTGCCCGAAGGGGCTGGCAGTATATCGAAGACCCGCCACTCCAGAAAATCATCCCATGAGCGATCTCTGGCACCGTCTGGCTGAAAAAAAGAATCTCGATGACACTCTGCGTCACGATATCGAAGATATTCTTGGCACACGGGGGAAAAAAGCCCTTGCAGCACTTGAAGCGGGCAAGATCAAAAAATATCTGGATTTTTTTGTCGTGGAGGGCAGGACTGCCGAATACGTAGTCGACGAAGATTTCTGCACCTGCGGTGATTTTTTGTACCGGGGCAGGACCTGCTGGCACCTGCTGGCAGTCAGGATAGCACAGGAAACCGGAACATACAAAAAAATCGACAGCTGGTACCAGGACACATGGAAAAAGCAGGAAATACGATAGAATATTTACCGTTTGTAATCAACTGTACTGACAATTAAGGGATTATTCATGCTCGAAGAAGAATACCAGCTCGAATATTTTAAGACACAGGGGCTGACACGCAAGGTCTGCAAAAGTTGCGGTTCAGCGTTCTGGACACGTGACAGTTCGCGTGAAACCTGCGGAGACGCGCCCTGTGAATCCTATAATTTTATCGGCAATCCGATCTTCAGAACCCATACTCTGGACAGCATGCGTGAAGCCTACCTTTCCTTTTTTGAAAAACATGGGCATACACGCATCGAACGTTACCCGGTCGTCGCACGCTGGCGGGATGACATCTACCTTACAATAGCATCGATCGCAGATTTCCAGCCGTATGTAACCGGCGGGGTTGTACCGCCGCCCGCAAATCCCCTCACCATATCCCAGCCATGCATCCGTCTGAACGATCTCGACTCCGTGGGCAGATCGGGCCGGCATCTCACGACCTTTGAGATGATGGCACATCATGCCTTCAATACCCCCTCAGAAGAGATCTACTGGAAGGACCGCACGGTCGAACTCTGCGACCAGTTTATTGCGTCCATCGGTGGGGATATCACCAAAGTCACCTATAAAGAGCACCCTTGGATCGGCGGTGGCAATGCAGGACCCAGTGTTGAAGTACTTATCGGCGGGCTGGAAATAGCGACACTGGTCTTTATGAGCCTCGGGCGGCAAAAGACCACGGGGACAGGTTATGCGCTGAATGGGGAGATGTACTATCCGATGAAGCTGCGGATAGTGGATACCGGGTATGGGCTTGAACGACTGGTCTGGGCTTCCAAAGGTTCCCCTACTATTTATGATGCTGTTTTCCCTGAAATGGTCAGCCGGGTGATGAGTGCGGCAGGACTTTCGCATATGCTTGACAATAAGGATTACACCAAAATCCTGGCACTCAATGCAAAATTTGCCGGTCTTATGGACATTTCCGGAACCAATCTTTTCCAGCTGCGCAAGAAAGTAGCTGCGGCCATTGATGTATCACCTGAAAAACTCGATAAAATGATCACACCCATAGAGAAGGTGTACGCGATTGTCGATCACACCCGCTGCCTTGCATATATGCTTGGGGACTGCATCGTCCCATCCAATGTCCGTGATGGTTATCTTGCACGTCTCGTGATTCGGAGGACGCTGAGGATGATGAATGAACTCAACATACAGGAACCTCTTGCGGATCTGGTTGAACAGCAGACGAAGATTATTGGCATGAATAAATTCGAACAGGACATTTCAGTAGTCCGCGAGATTATTGACCGGGAAACCGAGAAGTATGCATCTACACTCGAACGGGGTACGAGGATCGTGCAAAAAATTGCAAAGGCATACAAGGCAAAGAGCCAGCGTATCCCCCTTACTGAGATCATCACGCTCTACGACTCACACGGCATCCAGCCTGAAATGGTCAGGGATATTGCGACAAAAGAAGGTGCTGTTGTGGACCTGCCGGACAATTTCTATTCAATGGTGGCAGACATGCATTCCGAGTCGAAAAAAGATGTTGTGGAGGACAAAACATCGAAATATAACGAGCGTGTTGAGGGGCTTCCCCCGACAAAAAAACTCTACTACGAGCAACCATCCGATATTGAGTTCGAAGCAGTCGTTCTTGACTTTTTTGATGGGTATGCAGTTACCGACCAGACGCTTTTCTATCCGGATGGCGGAGGACAACCAGCCGATACCGGCACCCTGGTCAGTTCCGACAGCATGGTAAGGGTAGATGGGGTGATAAAGATCGGGGAAGTGATACTCCACCACATAACCGGAGGTGTACTCCATCGTGGTGAACGGGTAAAAGGGATGGTGGATGAGGAACGGCGGTGGTCGCTGATGCGCCATCATACAGCAACACATATTCTTCTCCACGCCGCAAAAGAGGTACTGGGTGCACATATTCACCAGGCGGGAGCACAGAAAGGAAGTGAAAGTTCCCGTATAGATATCCGGCACTTCAAACACATCACTCCTGACGAACTCATCAAAATTGAGACTGAGGCAAACCGGATGATCATGTCCAGCCAGCCGGTTGAGATCTCGATTGAAGATCGTACAAAAGCCGAACAAAAATATGGTTTCTCACTTTATCAGGGGGGTGTTCCTCCAGGCAGGGACATCCGTGTGATTAAAGTCGCCGGTGATATCGAAGCCTGTGCCGGCACACACTGCCGGAACACTGGTGAAGTCGGTGCGATCAAAATCATACGGGTAGAACACATACAGGACGGAATTGAACGTATTGAGTTTTCTGCAGGTCTGGCTGCGATTTTCTACATGCAGCACCTTGAACATATTGTTCTCTCCTCCTCAGAGGTCCTTTCGGTACAGCCCGACAACCTTCCCTCGAGCGTTTCACGATTTTTTAACGAGTGGAAGGACCAGAAAAAAGAAATCGACAGAATGAGTTCCAGACTGGTGGATCTGGAACTACAGACGCTTGTTGCTGAATCCATCAGCGGTGTCGCTGTTATTGTCAAGCGAATCGATCTCCCCATAAAAGAGCTCACCGCACTTGCTACATCCATTTCTGAAAACGGAGGTATCGCTCTCCTTGCCGGAACAAGTGGTACCGTGCGGGTTGTGCTCACTTCCGGAAACTCACGGGTGAATGCTGGCGAAATCATTACCCAGGTCTGCAGCATAATCGGGGGAAAGGGGGGCGGCAAACCAACGATGGCCCAGGGTGGCGGACCGGATACAAACCAG
Organism: Methanoregula sp. UBA247; assembly: GCA_002495055.1. Lineage (GTDB taxonomy): Archaea > Halobacteriota > Methanomicrobia > Methanomicrobiales > Methanospirillaceae > Methanoregula. Next base: position 116,309 of record DADR01000067.1, read on the forward strand.
CTTGATCTTGCCTTAAAAGTAGGACGCGAGCGGATAATAGCGGCACTGCATGGCTGATAATGTTGTAATTCTTGAACCTGGCGATGAGCGGGCGCAGAAAATTTCAAAGGCAATGGCAAGCCAGACTGCAAGTGATATCCTCCAGCTGCTTGCAGAGAACAAAAAAAGCCTTACTGAGATTACCGAACGGCTTTCCATACCCCTTACTACCGCAAAATATCATATTGAAAACCTGCTCGAAGCAGGTCTGATCACGGTAACAGAGACGAAATACAGTGTCAAAGGACGAGAAATAAAGATCTATGCTGTGACAAACCAGCTCCTGATTGTAGCTCCCCGCCAGTCCAATGTGCGTTCGCTGTTACTGAAATACACGTCACTGTTCTGCATTGTTGTCCTCGGGACGCTGGCTGTGTCTGTCCTGTCCCCGCTCTTTTTGCAGGGTATCATGACCAGTGATAGTATAAATGAGGCAGAACGTCTGGCAGCTGAGGAATGCGGTGTTCCGGCAGCAAACGGAGCTGCGGAGACATTCTGCGTAAATGGTACCCTGACTCCTGATTTGATTGCCGGAGGAGCGAAAAGCATCTCGGATACGGGTATTACTAACCTCACTTCCACACCAGTCCCCGTTACCACCCTTGTACCCACACAGGTAACCAATCCCCTGCCTATCCCCCCGACTACCGGTGCATCTTCTGCAATGGTGACACCGGATATTGCATTGGCATTTTTCCTTGGCGGGATGGTAGTCATCTTCGTCCTCCTCTTGTATGAAATGTATCTCTGGAAAAAAATGAAAAATCACTAGATTCCAGCAACCTTTTTTATGATTAAATAAACGGGTTAAGAATACAGGATCGTACAGGCCCGGTTCTTACATTTCAATTCGTTCTTCAAGCAAAGGAAAATAATTCCGTTTTTTGGAGTCCTTGCATTTAAAGGCTCCATAATTATTGGCATTAAGGAAGAATTCAAAAATAACCAGGAGTTTTTTTTTAAAATAGCACCAGAAGAGCGGGAGTAAAATCCCGCGAACCTGTCAAGTATCCATAGCAATATTTCCCGTTTTTAAAAAAAAAATGAGAATCTGATTAGTGCTTTTTTATCAGGAATACTGATAATAAACCAAAAAGCGAGAGCGCGGTAACAATCGACAGTGGGGACAGAGGTGATTGCGTTGTTGTAGGCAGAGGAGTGGGAACTGTTGTCTGGGGGGATGATGTAGTAACAACGGTTGTAGGAGTTGTTGTTGGTACCGATGTTGCCGGCGCGACGACTTTGAATGTCTTGACACCAATATAGCCTTCAGAATCTTTAAAAGAAACTTCATAATCTCCAGGCTTGGTCACGGAAACCTGTTGCGTGAATTCTCCTGCTCCGGATTGTATATACCGCTTCGTTCCTATCCACTGAGGCCCGAAAACAACCCCATCCGGACCTGTGACTTCAATCTCAACACCTTCATTTCCCAAGTCTTTGATTGATCCCTCTATCCTGAGTGGTTCTTCGGTAGTCTGGGTTATGGGGGAAGTAATCGTTATTTCATTCGAACGGTCAATGAGTTTTGGGAGTTGCAGAATCACTGAATGAGTCGATAGTTTTCCTTCATCAGGTCCAATGAACTGGATCTCCACTTTGTATTGACCACCGGGCAATCCCTTGGTATCAAATAACAGGTACTGGGTGGTTTGAATATCCTGGATGGTAATGGACTGGCGTCTGAGAGGCGTAGCCGTATATCCTGACTGGTAGACCACAACATCAAAGGTTGTCCCGGCCGGGAAGTTGCTGTCAATCGAGCATTTTAACGGGATACCGACCTGGACTGTTTCAGGACAGCTGAGATCTAGCTGGTAAGCGGATGCACTTCCGACAATACACATCAGGAATAATGCGATGAGTACAATCTTTTTCATATCTACAGCATCGAATGGCCGAAATTAAAAGGTTTCCCGTTAATATCATTGGAAAAAAGATACTCTTTTAAGGTAATCTGATAGGGCTATATTAATCCGATAAAATTGTTCAGCAGGCGCAGACCAATCGCACCACTCTTTTCAGGATGGAACTGGACACCAAACGCATTCTTGTTTCCCACCGATGAGGAAAACGGACAGATATACCGGGTTGACGTTAGTGTATATTCGGGAAAGGTATCAACAAAATAAGAGTGTACAAAATAAACATACTCATCAGCTCCGAATCCGGTAAAAAGCGGGTTATCACCCGGAACGATCTCTAAGGAATTCCAGCCCATGTGTGGCACTTTCTGACCTGAACCGCGGGGAAATCGCTTTACATTCCCCGGGATTAGCCCGAGCCCTTCGTGAATTCCATGCTCCTCGCTTGTTTCCATCAGCATCTGCATTCCAAGACAGATTCCCAGCAGGGGGACATCCCGGGTTGCTTCTTTGACGGTTTCTTTTAAGGGACCAAGCTGGTCCATTCCCTCGCGGAACGCACCGACTCCGGGAAGCACGAGACCATCAGCGGCTGCAATCTCGTCTTTCTCCGAGGTGATGAATGCATTCGCTCCGGCTTTTTCAAGTCCGCGTAATACGCTTCGCAGGTTCCCAAGCCCATAATCAATAATGGCTATCTTCATCATCCGTGCAACCTTCCTTAATCCGCCATTTTCCACCGGTTATCCAGTCCGAGGCAAGCCCCTGTGCCTGCTGCCATTGTTCGAGTTGTGTACGCCAGGTCTCCCAGAGCTGGGGATATTCTGACTCGATCATATGTATCAATGCCATATCACTTGACGGGCACATGAAGCACCCAATACGGTCCAGGTGATGCTCATACAGGATATTGTACGGTGCATGCTCGCGCAGAAGGTAGAGCCAGACATGAAGTGCAGTCCAGTTGTGTATGGGGGCTGCGGAGAGCTGCCCACGGACATTGGGGTTTCTCCAGACACGGTCACTCTGTGCCCGCATAGCTGATTCATATCTCCTCTGGCCAATAAAGGACAGACATTCACCCCAGTGTTCCCGTATCAAATTCGCCACGGGAGTCAGTTTGCATACCTTGCAGCACCAGCGGGCATTTACTGCAGGTGGTCCCCGTTGTTTAAGGTTTTCCAAGAACCGGGTTTTTCCATCAGTGCGGATTACCTCAAGCCCGTAGTGCCGCGATGCATCGTCAACATTGGCATAGGTTTCAGGAAACTCCATACCGGTATCGGCAAAAAGCATCGGTACTTTACCAACAGATTTTATCACCACCAGCAGGGTAGCAAGACTATCCTTTCCCCCGGAATATGAGACATTTGCCACAAGATCCGGGTTTTGTTCCATCACATTTCTCACAAATTGAAATGCAGATGATTCTGCGTTTTGAAGCACGTCGGCATTTGCCGTTACAGCCGCATCCCAGCTTGCCTCACCGGGAATAATTGTCGAAGCTATGTTCCTTCGGGTTCTCGCAACCGAACCTTTCTGCATACGTCCTGCTGTTGTAGCGTCAACTTTTGCCCGCCCAACCCCGACACATGAACCATCTTTTGCGAGAATGAATACTTCGTCTCCGGCACGCACTGAATCATCAATCGTAACCACCCCGGGTGCAAGGACACTCATTCCCTGATCCCTGATGAAAGGAACTGCACTATCATCAACAACGATAAACCGTTTTTTGGGAGAGAAGAGACTACAGGCTTCGGGACGGGGAATGGGTTCCCAGCGCCGTTGTTGGGGAAAATACCGGATGATACCGGCAATACCTCCCCCGACAATAATCTCTTCCATACGGTCCTGGTCAGGCACTTTGTTCAGGAGAGCAAGATGACCTTCAGGAATAAGCGGTGCGCCGAAATGCTCTTTGAAAATCCGGTTAATCAGTGCAATGTCTGCCGGAAATGCCGGGCGGGCATCACCCGGGGGTGTCACGGGAACTTCCCGGGTCATTGTTCCACAGGAGCAGTGGTGAGAGAGAACCGGTGTGTGGCATTGATCACACCAACGTAAAAGGATCTTCCCGAGATAGGATGGCCGCATCTTTGTATTCATTCGCACTGCAGGGATAAAAATGGAGGGGGAATTGTCAAGGGTTTATGAAGATACATGGCTCATCGTTTTATCGTTTTACGAGATCAGGATCAGGTATCAGGCTGGATCGGGGGATTGATAAATACCAATCATCCACACATTATTGTAGTATATGATAGACACCTGGCTTTTTGCAGAACTCTGCCTTATGTTCCTGTCAATCTGCGCCATCCTTCGGGCAATTCCCGGACCGACACCTGAAGACCAGCTGATTGGAGCAACCACAGCAATAACTATCGCCGCCGGAGCAGCACTTGCACTCAGTATTTCATGGGGAAACCTGTTCGTGCTGGATGTATCGATTATCCTTACATTACTCTGCTATGCAGGAACCATCGCATATGCACGGTCTTGGAAAGGTGACACACCATGAGCGATACCATTATTGATACAATAATTTTCATTCTGCTCGTAGTAAGCGTCGGATTTGGTGTGATCGGGATTATTGGCCTTTTACTCTTTCCCGATATCCGCAGCAGGATGTATACTGCATTCAGGGCAACAACAATCAGTATCGGTGCCATTATAGTCTCTGTTATTATGTATGCATTATTCACATTCCAATCGAGCGGGGGGGATCAATATGTTTCTCTGGTTCTTCATTCCCTTGTCCTGTTGTGTATCGTGATACTGGCAAATATGGTACTTTACAAGACGATTCTCGATCGGACGAAAGCTGTTGGGAGTTGCCGGATAATACCAGATCAAAACAAAAAAAACAATACTGAAAAGTAAATTTTTTTTAAATCTTATTATATCAAGAACTGCATGAACAGCGCATACGTCATATTGGTTTTTTTAACAAGACGTAAAAAGATTATTTCCCCTGAAATTATTATTTTTTTAGTGATTTGAGAGCAAATTTAAAGAATTGCGCATTTCGTTCAATATTACTTATTAAAATCGCTCTTGTCCGGATACTGCCATTTTGCAGTGATATAAGTAACAATAACCATGAATTCTATGCACCAAAACGGAGTTACGACCAAAATATTTATTAATTGATAGATTGAAGAATTTTATAACCCTTTCCGGTAGGAGGTGGAATCAACATGGCAGCAGCAAAGAAAGCAGCGGCAAAGAAGCCGGAAGCGAAAAAGCCAGCCAAGAAGGCGGCAGGAAAGAAGAAATAATCTTCAATTACCCCAACATGTTTTTTTTAAGATTTTTTATATTGTTGATTTCTCCGTGCAATATACAGGATTTGATAACCCTGCATAAGCAATAACTGGCTATCCGGGCACAAGGAGTATGATCGGCAAAATCCACGGTTATTGAAAGATTTGATTGATGTTCCTGACTGGTTAACAGCAGGTAATCGGGGGATATATTCTTTACAAAATTTTGAGCCGCTCGGTTTGAACCAACAGGATTGTCAATCCTCTTTTTATTCCTCTTTTATTTGTGCCAGAAATGGGTGAAAGTGAGGTGTAGTGCCTCCATGTATCCGGACTTGGTGCCCGGGAGATAATCTTTTTATCAATCTTTAACAATTCTGAAAAGTTGGTAGCCCTGCAGTTTATACATATTCGCAATGGGTCCAAGGTCAACACCTCCATCCCTGAACTTTACGAAATAGCCACACAATAATTCTGATTTATTGGTAGTACCGCTCACAACATAATTCATTTTTTCCGCTTGCATGTTGAGGGCAATTATTCGCTTCCTCTGTTTTTTATGTTCCGGAGACTGATGAGTTTCAGGTATTGCTGTGCAAAAAAGGCGTTTTGTACTGATCGACTCATTTGTAATCGAGAGCCGGGTAGAATAGTAAGGCAAGCAGGTTGGCAGTAGTAATACCAGGAGGAAAAAACAGGCTTATCGTATGAATTGTGGAATGTCTCTAAATTTTACAAAAACACCTTGGATTTCCGGTTAGCCGCAGGTCAGATTCTGATCATTCCTGAATGCATGTACACTATTTCCCGAGGTTTTCAGGTATCTATCGGTTTTTCAGACAGAGTTTATTGCCTTTTTGTACATCCACACACTTTTTACTTTCGGTGACATCCCGGATCGATTCAATCGCACCTACTACATTTCCCCGGTCATCATAGAGAGGTGAGGCTTTTGCCCACAGAATGGATCTTTTTCCTTTCGGTTGCGGCAATGTTGTCTTGGCGATACAAACATTCCGGTTCATGCGGAAAATGTCTGAATAGTTTTTGGCTATCTCTTCATCTGATTCAAAAATCAGGTCAATAAGGATCGGTCTTCTTGTACCGTAAAATGGTATTGCGTACTCAAAATTTCCTTTTCCTATCATATCTGCGGCGGCGACGCCGGTCATCTCTTCAATTGCCTTATTCCAAGCGATGACTTTGCCATTCGGGTCAATTACCAGAGTGGCATCCGGAAGATTATTGATGATATCAGAAAACCGGTGTTCCGATTGTTCCAGTGTTGCCTCTATTTCCTTGCGGTCGGTAATATCAATAACCTGTATGACGAACTCTCTCACGATACCCTGACTATTCTTTACAGGCTCCCATGACTGTGACCCAAACCAGATTTTGCCGTCCTTTTTTATTCCTTTGAACTCGACGTTGTGACCGCTGATTTGGGTTTTAAGAGTATCTTTCAACAATGATTCCATTTTCGGTCTGTCATCATCATGCACCCACCAGACAAATTTACCGATAAGCTCCTCCTGGGTATACCCGGTGATATTCTTGCAAGACGAGCTGACATAGAGGTTTTTTCCATGAGAATCACAGATTATGAGCATTCCCGGGGCAGTCTCAACGATTGTCCGGTATAGCTGTTCGCTTTCCTGGAGAGATTTTTCAGCACGCTTGCGCTCGGAAATATCCATAATCATGGCAAATGAGCCCACAAACTCATCGTTCCTGAAGACGGGCGTTGCAGAGACAATTGTCCAGAGCCATGTCCCGTCCTTTTTCATATAGCGTCGCTCGTACCGGTCTCTAACCCCTTCGCGACGGATAGCAGTATGGCAGTTATGATCAGGGAGGTCATAAGGATGAATAAAATCAATAATTGCCCTCCCTTGTATCTCATCAGGCTGGTAACCGAGCATCTCTGCCATCCAGCTATTAACCTGTTGTATCCGGAACTTGCTGTCGAGCACCAATATACCCTCATATGATGTTTCCACAATACGACGGTAGTTTTCCTCACTTTCCCTCAGTTTCTGCTCTTTTTTATTCAGCTCATTGTAGTTATATCGCAGCTCCTCTTCAGATGCAGCAATTTGCTCATATGCTGCATGGAGTTCGACATTTTTCTGGTACAGTCTTGCCTCAGAAAGTTTCATTTCAGTGATATCGCGACCTACTGACTGATATTCGAGCAGCGTGCCGCTGTCATTATAAATAGCCCGGTCGGTCCACTGCTGCCAGCGGACCTCACACTCCCCCATAATAATCCGATGATTGATAGTGGCAATCGGGTGATCCTTTGTCAGTGACAGAAAATATTCCCTGACAAGGTTCTGATCCTCTTTGGGTATATCAGGTCTGAATTTTTTTCCAAGAATCTCATCCTTATTTTTATTAAAATAGCGGCAGTACGCCTCATTTACAAACACGTGGGTACCGTCAGGAAGAAACCGTGTGATAAGTTCAGTCTGGTCTTCGACAACGTTCCGGTATCGTGTTTCACTTTCCAGTAATGCAATCTCCGCCTGCCTGCGCCGTACTGCAGCAATTATCTTGTGTGCGAGTTCGGCAAACTGGGGCATTGGTTCGCCTCCTTTCTGGAGGTAAAAATCAGCCCCGTTATCAAATGCTTCGATAACCACCTCTTCCCTGCCTTTTCCGGTGAATATGATAAACGGGAGATCTGGAAATTCAATACGAATAGATTTCAGGAAGGCAATCCCATCCATACCCGGCATCTGGTAATCTGAGACAATCGCATCATACGATGTTGATTTTAGTATCTGCAGGGCTTCAGAAGCCGATGTCACGGTGTCAACACGAAACTGGCCGCATTTTTCCAAAAAAAGTTTGCCGATTTCGAGCAAATCTTCTTCGTCATCGATATACAGTACTGAAATCATGGGGAAATATCCTCGGCTGGAATTCAAGGGATTGTGAAGGTTATATGGAAAGATTAATATTCATTTGAAACGATGCTTCCTGAACAGATCCGGTTCATAATGCCGAACCTCTTTCTTACATAGGATTCATACCCGGAATGAAAATGGTATAGATTGCAATTTATTTATCACGGGTATTCAGATTATCCGCTGCGATTAACATTCATCGGCAAAATGAATGTTTCTTTTGTCTCTTAATTTTATCCCATGGATTCTTTCAGGTATATTAGCCATAACAGCTACTGGCATTCCGTATTAGACTTCGGGCATTCTTTCTTTTCAAGAATTCGCGATTGTGGAGAATTCCTGCTTTATAGTTCACTGTTCCTTGGTTCAGCGGCCACAGGTATGGCGTATACATCATGTTTCATACAGGGCATTCCATGGACAGGCCATATTGCTGCAGTAATGTTCTTGATCGTTTTTTCAGTGTATAATTTAAATCGAAAAACTGATGAAGCGGAAGATGCACTCAACCATGAACGTCGTTTCCGGATCACAAAAAAGTTTGAACGCTACCTGTTTGTTGCTGCACTTGGGGCATATCTCACCGCGCTTTCTCTTGCCGCATTTTACAGTATAGCTGCATTTTGTGTCGTTACGATTCCGCTCATAAGCGGAATATTCTATAGCGTTCCTATACTGCCGAAATGGTGTGCATACCATCGGCTCAAGGAGATCCCGGTGATGAAAAATCTTGTAGTCTCCACATCATGGGCACTCGCGTTTTCGCTGGTGCCAGTATATCTGGGTAATGCTGAACCGAATGCGGCATCGATGGTTGTATTCATGTTCATCTTCTGCTGGACGTTTGTTGCCTCTGTACTTCCCGACATCAGGGACCGCTGCGGAGATTTTGCAACCGGCGTTGCGACCATTCCGGTTCTTATCGGTGTTGAACGAAGCCGACATATCCTCACGATAATAAATGTTCTTGCTGGAGCCATTATTATCTGGTCAGGAAGTAATTTCATTCCGATCACAGCAGGTGCGATTATCATTTCTTCTCTTGTGTATTCCCAGATTTGTGTCATTTCTATCGATCGAACGACAAAGAATGATCTACTCTGTGACGTAATTTCTGATGGACAATTCCTGACCATTGGAGGATTATGTCTTCTGGTCTCATCTTTGACTAACCTGCCATTCTAAAAGAAATCTTTATACCCATGAGGAACTTCCATAGGAATGCGATAGCGAACAAAATATCTTCATCCAAGGGAGAATGTACCCGAGTATGGATCCTATTAAAATTTACGACCAGCATAAACAACTAATACATTCCATTTACAGTTCGCGACTCAAGATTCAGATTCTGCTTACCTTACTTCAGAATAAAGTATCACTTGGTCGATTACGCGAGGTCACCGGAAGCACATCCCAGGCATTAATTCCGAAGATCCGTAATCTTGAAAAACAGGGACTCATCGAAGCGGTGAATTATGAGTATTGCCTTACACCGATTGGCGGTGTTGTTGCAACGAATGTCGAAGGATTTGTCCAGCTAATCGGAGGGATCAACCAGCACCACACATTCTTTACAGACCATGATCTTTCTGACCTTCCGGTACCCTTTCTGTCCAGAATAGGCGACCTGTATAATTCAGAGCCAAAACAGGACACTACGACTGATATGTTTTATGTATATTCTCACTACCTTGAGATATTGAAGGATGCTGCGTATATTCATGGAATTTCTTCGGTGGCTAGTCCGGGTCTTGCCCAGTTTATTGCAGAAAAAGTTATCACCGGTATCCCGGTCGAACTTGTAGTAAATGACGAAGTGATTGAACTTTTAACAAAAGAGCCATACTCATCAAATATGCAGGGACTTGCAGGTTATCCTAATTTTTCCATCTGGGTTACGAGTGAGCACCTGCGGGTCGGACTGACGGTAACTGAAAAGTACCTGTCACTGGGGCTTTTTAAGAAGGACACACTCCTCTATGACAGTTCTACTGACCTTTTCAGCAGCGACAACCGTGCAGTTGAATGGGGAGAAGACCTTTTCAGGTACTATAAGAACCGGTCAACAAAGCTCGATATTGCTGCATTATTCACGGGAAGCTAACCAAATCCTTTTTTTAAGAATTTTTTTCATTCCACATTTTTTAATTTGAAAGGAGAACAAAACAATTTTTTAAAATCCGAATGTCGACAATGATTCGAAATTCTTGTTTTCAGCTATTCTGATTTCATCTATTTATTAAAAAAAATAGCCTGATTGATTCCTTATAAGAGTGCAAGGGGATTATCGAGCTGCGGTAATATAATGCGGAACGAGAGGGGATTTATCGGGGAATAAGATGGGGGTATAATGGTAAGAACCTGGTCAATGTCTGTTATTTGTTTCGTGGCTGAATCCGAAATATTACCTGCCATTTCATAAGTTTCAAAATTTTGAGAATTTATTAATCTGTTACTTTTTTCTTTTACATTCTCAAATCTCGCTTTTGCGGCTATTAAATACGGTTTCGCTCTTTCAAAGTCGTTACTTTTTAAATATATATTTGCCTGATCCAGGAAGTCAATTGCATCAATTCTGCTGTCTAGTATATCCAAAATTATTGAAAAATCATTATCCGGCTCTGTTAAATAGGGGAAATTTACGCATCGAAAAAACTTTCCTTTATCTTCCAGAGCAATTGAATTACTATCTATGGAATTGATTGTCGTTTTGGCTTGTTTGGAAAAACTAATTGCATCAGTTAAATCTTGCCGGGCAAGGGATATATCACTATGAGCTAACGAATATTCATTCGAATCGAGATTCCTCGAGGAGTTTTGTATATGTACCGTCAAATCCTCATAACGTAACAGATAATCCAGGATCTGGATATTAAAATTTAATTTTTTGGTTAAATATTCAATCTCTACCATTTCATTATCGTCAACTGTTTTTGCATTCATAAGAATCGATAAAGCTGATTGATAATCAATTTTTATTTCATGGATTTTGTCCTTAAGAATCGAAGAGGAATCATTTTTAAAATCGATTTTTTCGATTTTTTTATTCGCATCATTCATAATTGATTTCGTACGGGAAATGTCACTTTTAGCGGTTAAACAACCACTGATTAATACAAAATTCATTGCCAGGAGGCATACAATCAGAATCGCAAAATATTTTTTCATGGGTGGTGATTAAAATTTTAAGAATATTAAGTATTATGTTATTTTATTCTTTGATGAAATCCAGTATCGAATTTTTTTATAATAAGTGATATCAGGAATTATGAACTTCAATGATTGATTGTATTAGGAATAAGGAATAAAAAAGTGAAGTCCACCTGAACGTTAAGGTAAAGTGCGCCGACCGGGACTCGAACNNTGATAACCACTACACTATCGGCGCAAATGTGCTCTAAAGTGTGAGCATTCATACAATTTAAGTATATCGAACTACCGGGATCCCGACACGCATTCTTCCTTACGTTTTTCTGCATTCATTTTTGCAGGTTCCTCGGATAATTCAACAGGTTTATCCAGTACGGTAACCTGGTTGCCGTGTAAAACCTGAACATCAGATTGATGAGAAAAGGAAATAATCACAACCATTCCAACATCTTAATGTAACGCAATCACTCTATCTAATACCTGATGATCCCCCTCTTTGTGGATTGTGCCGGCAAACGTATTGTTATCTTTGGGGGAGGAGAGGTCGCAGCGCGAAAAGCTGCGTATTTTTCCGGTGAGGCTGAGGTACTGGTCGTGAGCCGTTCATTTACACACAAGATGAGTATCCTTCCGGTTGAACGCAGGATGATGGATGCATCCAGGGTTCCTGATGAAGTGCTCAACAGGATAATTGAAGGGGCATTTCTGGTGATCGGGGCATTCTCCGATGCAGCCCAGAACAACCGGATTAAGGTTCTCTGCGCAGAAAAGGGGATCCTGTTTAATAACGCGGATGGTGAACCCGGGGATGTAATTATTCCTTCAGTAACCTCAGGCAAAAACTACATGCTTGCAATCAGCACGAAAGGGAGCAGTCCTGCAGTATCAAGGTTCCTCCGTGAATACCTTGAGACCCAGCTGCCTTCACTTGATGAGATGGTAGCATTACAGCGCGACCTCCGGGCGCAGCTGAAACACTGCGAACCATCTGTCTCCCGCCGGAATTTGATTCTTCGTGAAGTGTTACACGATCCTGCACTCTGGGAGATCCTCTCACGCGATCCTGCCCGGGTTCACCAGTACGTTCAGGAGAAGTACCTGCATGAATGAACCTGCAGTAGTCCCCATCGCAATTGCCGGTGTAAGTCATCACACGGCAAATATTACTACCCTTGAAGAATTCCGGTTCCCGAATGAGCCCGAATTTCTCAAAGCCGCCGGCCAGCGGTTTAAAGGCGTTCTTTTACTCCAGACCTGCAACCGTGTAGAGCTGATTGTTGAAGGGGATGCCGATAGGTTACGGGAATACCTCATCGAACAGGGAAGACGGGATTTCTTTATCCATGAAGGGAAAGGAGCGCTGACCCACCTCTTCGATCTTGCATCCGGTATCGATTCCATGATCGTCGGTGAAGACCAGATCCTCGGACAATTGAAAAAAACCCTTGCCGATGCACAGGAATCCGGCACTACAAGCACATTCCTGGAACTCTGCATTAACAAAGCTGTGCATGTCGGGATTGAAGTGCGTAAAAGCACCCTGATCAACCGCGGTGCAGTATCCGTAGGTTCAGCCGCGGTGCATCTTGCCGAATCCCAGATCGGGACTTTGGAAGGTAAACACATTCTAGTCGTCGGAAGCGGGGAGATGGGGCTGCTGGTTGCACAGGCGCTTGCCGCAAAGCAGCTGACAGCCATGTATGTCGCAAACCGGACATATGGGCGGGCAGTCATTCTTGCAAATAAAATCGGCGGCAAGGCAGTTCGCCTGTCAGAACTCTACCACTATATTACTCTCTCGGATGTTGTCATTTCCTGCACATCTGCTCCCCACCCGATCATCCATAAAAACGAGCTGGCAACGGCAATGAAAAACCGGTGCTGGCCCGTAGAAGGACACCCGCGCCCGCTGATCCTGGTCGATATCGCCCAGCCCCGTGATGTTGAAGAGGGAGCAGGAACCATTGATGGTGTACGCTTGTTTTCTATCGACAACCTGCGTACCATAAATGAACAGACCATGAGCAACCGGAAAGCTGAAGCTGAGCGGGCACGTGAGGTCGTAGAGGCAGAACTTGAAATTTTTCTGCGCCACTTAAACCGGAAATCTGCAGACGACTTGCTTGCTTCTCTGCACATGTGGGCTGATATCGTGCGTATCCGCGAACGTGACCGGGCGATTGCACGTATGGGTTGTAATGACCCCAAGATAGCCGAAATTGTTGATGATCTGTCCCGGGTTCTGGCAAAAAAACTCCTCACCGATGCAACCTTTTCCATCCGCGAGAGTGCTGAAGAAGGAGATCTTGCTTCAGCAAAGGCGCTTGTCAACGCGATCACACAGGGTGACAGAATCACCAATCCCAAGTAGACAACCAGAGGAGAGGGGTTCTTTAAGGTAAATACCAGTTTGTTCAATCTCCTGTGATCTGAAATAAAAAGATAAATCAATGAGGGACAAAGGACGGATTACCATCAGGGAATCTTGTCATATGCTTTCTGTGCAAGACTGGCAAGAGTTGAATAATCTGAGTCAGGGCCGGTCATACGGAATACTTCAAGGATGTCTCCCTTCGTGAAGATAATTTCGATAAAATCCTGTTGAACAGTCCTTCCGACTGAATTCGAATCCAACGGATTACCATCATCGGATTCCAGGACCACGAAGGTATTTACCTTTCCTGAAAACGCCCGGCTGTAACTACCAAGTGCCGGGGAAGACAGGTTCGAAAATGTCATGTTACTTCCCGCACGTTCCTGTTGTTCAATCAGTTCAGCGATACCAGCATTATTTTGGGCCGGATACCGGGTGATTGTCTGGAGAATCTCAGTAGGCTGGTTTTCTCCGTTTATGAGACGGGTAAAGCGCCTGACATATCCTTGCTCCCATCCAAGATCCCGTGCGAGCTTGCTCACTTCAGTAGAGTTTTTCACCCTGCTTTCAACAAGGGTAAAATTTTGTGGGACTTCTGACTGGGTCAGGACCAGTGATTCGAGCGCCATTCGAGCAGGAGTCTGTGCAGCGGGGAGCGCTGTCCCGTCACGCCCGGTGCATCCTGAGGCAAGTATGAGTGAACAAAAAAAAATTGCAATGATCAGGAACTGAGAACCATTCATTCTTTATGGTCATTTCGGATAATACAAAAATATGTCCAAATACGACCCGTATTGTTCATCTACCGGAAAGCGACCCGCTATTTTTTTGCTCCAGCTCTGAACCCCTGATGCAATAATATGCTTTTGTAAGGTTCAGGATAGGCTTTATGGGGCAATTCGGACAGAGGCATACTTTTTTATCAAAGGTACAGGTCAGGCTTTTACCCGTTACGCAGAACAATAGTTCATCACCAGCCCGCATGCACTCGTTATATGTCGGGCATGGTCTGCAGATACACTTTGTCCGGTTCTCATCATTGATTCTGTTCTTATCATTAGGCATGCAATCGTACTCCTGCTCCGGTTTATCGGTTCCTGCAGGACAGGTGCGATGCTGCCGGAGATGTAGATCAATAACTAGATTATCACGGCCTCCTTGATAATTAAATCATGCCAGCACCTCTGGTTGGACGGAAATTTGGAGTTAATGTCATTCCGCCGCCGGACTCTGAAAAACGTAAAGGGATCAGAGTCCTCGGGCTCTCTGGTTCAAGTCGTCAGCAACCAGAGATGAGTAAATCCGAACGCCTGCTGCTGCGTGCGCTTGAGACCTACCAAGAATACGGGTGCTCCACGAAATTTCTCAGGTTAAAAGATCTTATCATCCATGACTGTGAGGGCAATTACTCCGAAAATCCGGCATATTGCACCTATCCCTGCCAGAGTTCGATAAAATATGAAGATGACCAGATGCAGATTGTCTATGATGCAGTGCTCGCGTGCGATATCCTGATCCTCGCAACCCCGATTCGCTGGAATAACCACTCGGCAATTGTCCAGAGATTTGTGGAACGGATGAATGCCATCGAGAACCAGTATTCGTGGTTCGGGAACCGGATGATCAATGACAAAGTTGCCGCGATGATTATTGTCGGCCATGTTGACGGCGTGCAGCACGTGGCGGGCAATCTTATGAATTTTTTTTCCTGGCTCGGATTCCATATTCCGGAGGTCGCCATCGCATCATGGGTGGGGGAAAACGATGAGGACACCACCAAAGACTGGAAGCAGATCGAGGGTAACCGTTACACACAGGAGGATCTCAGCAACCTGATCACAAGCGCGCTCAGGCTTGCATATGCACTCAAGCATCATACTGCAGAAGAGACCGGCGGCAATGGATAATATAATCATAAATACGATGGATTTAAGAAAATGTAAACAACCAGATAACAAAGAGAGGGTAGTACACGTATGTTTCCCCAGCGACGGATGAGGCGATCACGGTCAAAAAATATCCAGCCACTCCTGTGTGAAATTACCTTGTCGAAAAATGATCTCATCGCCCCAATTTTTGTCGATGAAACGATCATTGTCCCTCGCCCGATCGAATCAATGCCCGGTCAGTTTCGTTATCCGATAAGCGGTATCGCAGCTGTTGCAGGTGAATTATGGACACGGGGGGTGAGGGCAATCCTGCTCTTTGGCATCCCGAAAAATAAAGATCCGTATGGCGGCTCTGCCTATGATCCGGAAGGTGTGGTCCAGCAGGCAGTCAGAAACATCAAAGTAAAAGTAAACGAGATGGTTGTAATCACTGATGTTTGTGCCTGCGAGTATACAGACCATGGTCATTGCGGGATTGTCGGGGATACACGGTACGGCCCGGACCTGCTCAATGATCCATCACTCGAACTGATGAATAAAATTGCCCTAAGCCACGCGGAGAGCGGTGCTGATATTGTCGCACCGTCGTGTATGCTCGATGGTATGGTAAGTTCGATCCGTTCTGCGCTGGACGACGCTGGCTTTGACGATGTCCTTATCATGTCTTATTCCACCAAGTTTGCATCTGCACTGTACGGGCCGTTTCGCGAAGCGGCAGATTCGGGATTTGCATTCGGGGACCGCTCCACGTATCAGATCCATCCCGGCAACCGCCGTGAGGCGCTATTGGAATCACAGATGGACGCTGATGAAGGAGCTGATATTCTGATGGTGAAACCGGCAGGATTTTATCTTGATATCCTGTCCGGGATCGCGACACTTGGACTGCCAGTTGCCGCCTACCAGGTCAGCGGGGAATATTCTATGATCAAATGTGCAGCGGAACGTGGCTGGATCAACGAAAAGGAAACCGTGCTCGAAAGCCTGACCTCCATCAAACGTGCCGGGGCAGAGCTGATCATCACGTATTTTGCAGGCGATGTTGCCAGGTGGCTTGATGAAAAGCAGTGACCTGTTCGCTACTGCAAAGACCCTGATGCCCGGAGGTGTCAGCAGTCCGGTGCGGGCGATTAAACCTTACCCGTTTTATACTGTTCATGCGACCGGATCACATCTCACGACCGTCGATGGCCCCGAATTGATAGACTGCTGCATGGCCTACGGCCCCCTTATCCTCGGACACACACACCCGCAGATAAGGAAGGCAATCGAAGCACAGCTGGAGAGCGGATGGCTCTTCGGTACCCCTTCACCTCTCGAACCTGCTTTTGCAAAGTTGATCACGAGCGATCATAAGGGAATGGATATGGTGCGATTCGTGTCAAGCGGTTCTGAAGCAACCATGGCGGCAATCCGGCTTGCACGCGGTTTTAGTGGTAAAAAAGACATCGTAAAAATCGAAGGTGGATTCCATGGAGCCCATGATGCGGTTCTGGTCAAGGCTGGATCCGGGGCAACTACGATGGGAGTGCCGGATTCTGCCGGGGTTCTTGCCGATTTGGTTGCCCACACGCGGCAGGTTCCCTATAATGATGCCGAAGCACTGGAATTACTTCTTGGAACACACACTGATATTGCCGCACTCATAATCGAACCGGTGCTCGGTAATATCGGGCCGATCCTGCCGGAAGACAACTACTTACAGAGTATCCGGGAGATTACCCGGGCACACGATGTTCTCCTGATTTTTGATGAAGTAATTACCGGTTACCGACTCGGGATTGGCGGGGCACAGAAACTCTATGGAATACAACCGGATATCACCACTCTGGGAAAAATTATCGGGGGAGGACTTCCCATCGGTGCATTCGGTGGAAAACGCGAGATAATGGAACTGGTTGCACCACAGGGTCCGGTATACCAGGCAGGAACCTTCTCCGGCAATCCTTTATCACTCACAGCAGGGATAGCAACCCTGCAATGGCTGCATAATCATGATACGATCTACCACGATCTCGAGGCGATGACCCGTGATCTTGAAGAGTCCCTCGGCAGCGTAAACAACGGCTCTTTTGTACGGCTCGGGTCGATGTTCAAATGGTTCTTCCGTAATAAGCGACCGAAAAATTATCGCGAAGTCAAAGAGTGCGACACTGACGCATTCGGCCGGTTCTGGAAGCGGATGCTGGAAAAAGGCGTCTTTCTGCCTCCATCCCAGTTTGAGACAAACTTCCTTTCTTCAGCGCACAGCAATCACGATATCACCACTATTGCACAGGCGTATAAGCAATGTCTATAAGAATTGGAACGCGAGGCAGCAAACTGGCACTCGCACAAACTCAAACAGTCTGCAGGAAATTATCCCTGTCAGGCATCGATACTGAGCAGGTAATTATAAACACCCGGGGCGACACCACAACCAGTGTTCCGCTTCACGAAATTGGCGGGCAGGGTGTCTTTGTCCGGGCGCTTGATGATGCTATCCTTGCCGGCGAAATAGATTGTGCTGTACATAGTATGAAAGACATTCCCGCGTTCCGTCCGAGCGGGGTTTTCACGGCTGCTGTGCTTAAACGAGATTCCGCAGCCGATTACCTTGCCTGTAACGGTTCGCTGGATTCAGTCAGGGTGATCGGAACATCCAGCACGCGCCGGCGTGCCCAGCTCCTTCGCCATAATCCTGCGATTATCATTAAGGACCTCCGTGGCAATGTGGATACCCGGATCCGAAAGATGACGTCCGGGGAATTTGATGCAATTATGTTAGCGGAAGCAGGATTGACCAGGCTTGGCATTTCAATTCCCGGGATGCGATATTCGCCGGAAAAATTTGTTCCGGCACCTAATCAGGGAACGGTCGCGGTCGTCAGCCGGGCAGATTCCTCTTTAATGGAAATACTCTCCACACTCGACCACCCGCAGACCCGGACCGATGTTGCAATCGAACGGGGAGTGATGGAACAGCTTGGCGGGGGATGTTTTACACCTATAGGCATCTACTGCAATGACGGGCATCTGATCGCAGAAGTGCTATCACTCGACGGTAAACGAACCGAACGGATTGAAACGGATATTCAAAACATTGAGCAGGCTCGAGAACAAGGAAAAAACCTTCGTACGCGTGCACGAGACTTGATTGATGATGCCTTCCGGAAACTGGGAATAAACTATGAACGGTAAAGTATACCTTGTCGGATCCGGCCCTGGCGGAGAAGGACTTCTCACGCAGCGGGCACGAGTCGTGATCGATGCTGCTGATGTCGTATTGTTTGACCAGCTGCCGGGAGAAGAAATTCTTGCATCACTTCCCACTCGCGCTGAAAAGATTGACTGCGGGAAATATGGGGGGAACCACACTCTGGAGCAGAATGAGATTGAAGCCCTGATCATTGACCGCGCAAAGAAGGGAATGAATGTGGTCCGCCTCAAAGGTGGCGATCCGTTCCTGTTCGGCCGGGGGGGTGAAGAACTCGAAGCAGTCCGCAGTGCCGGAATACCAGTTGCGATGGTACCTGGGGTGAGCAGTGCACTTGCCGTACCGGCGTCGGTCGGAATACCCCTCACACACCGGAAATATGCATCGCAGGTAACTATACTCACCGGCAATGAAGATCCGGGCAAAGCAGAACCGGCACTTGACTGGCAACTCCTCGCAAAGAGCAGGGGCACAATCGTAATTCTGATGGGTGTGGCAAATCTTGGAAAGATTGCTGAGGCACTTATCCGGAACGGTAAGTCAGATAGCACAATGGTCGCGATTATTGAGCGGGGCTTGCGGAAAGACCGACGAGTCACCACCGGAACGCTTGCAACCATTGGTGCTGCTGCCAGAAAAAAAGGTGTTAAACCCCCTGCGGTAATCGTGATCGGAGATGTAGTAAAATTATATAACCCGATTGAACCAGACCTGGTACCAGCTGAAGGAGAATGGATATGATTGATATTGTTAATAAATTTGAAAAAATTGTCTATGCGGTGCTCATGACCCTTCTCATGGTCGTATTGGTTGCGTCGCTTGTAGATCTGGTCTGGTATATGTACCAATCACTCATTAATGAGCCTGTCTTTTTGCTGGAATCGCATGAACTCATAACTGTGCTTGGAGCATTCCTGCTGGTGCTCATTGGCGTCGAACTGCTGGATACTATTAAGGCGTATTTCGTTGAAAATACCATCCACGTCGAGATAGTAGTGCTGCTTGCCATTATTGCGATTGCCCGAAAGGTCATTCTTCTCGATCCGACCGGAATATCCGGTATCGAATTTGGTATTGAGTTGGCAGGAATCGGTGTTATCGTGGTCGGTCTTGCCGGTGGATATTACCTCATCAAAAAAGCAGGTCTCTCGGTTGGGCCGGGCAAAATTACCTGAACAATAACAGGAATTCATTATTTTTGGTAAATACTGTCACGGATTATGAGATCTCCCATCGTTTCTGTATACTGCGTGCCGCTAAAAACCCGGTCGAAAATGCTGCCTGCAAATTGTATCCCCCGGTATCACCGTCAATATCAAGCACTTCACCGGCAAAATACAGGTTGGGGACTATCTTTGATTCCATGGTTTTCATATTCACTCCATCAAGTGCCACACCGCCCCGCGTTACCATAGCAACAGCAAAACCGCCGGGACCGGTAACGGTTAACGGAAAATCCGTGCAATTTGTGGCCAGTCGCGATCGCTGTTCTGCGGAAAAATGATTACCCTTAAGGTCTTCGGGAATGTCCGATATCCTCAGAAGACTCCGGTTGAGACGCTCGGGGATAGGGTACGCAGCAAGTATCGTGCTAATCTGCCATGTCCTGTTATCCTGCACGCGCCGGCTAAGATCCGCAGTGAACTCGTCACGTTTCATTGTTCCCGCAAACGAGAGTTTGATCACATCATCCGGCAGGATGTTCCGCGAAGCATCAAGGATACCCGGCCCTGATAATCCAAGGTGGGTAAAAAGGACATCTCCCTTATACACTCCAATTTTTTTTCCAGCTCGCCAGACGGTAAACGGCATCTGCTCAAACGAGATGCCGGCGAGCGATGCAAAGGGGAAATTCCGGATCAAGAGCGGTGTAAGTGCGGGTGCAGTGTCCGTGACCGGTTGTCCCAGTGATTCACTTAACCGATACCCGTCACCGGCGGATCCGGTCTGAGGGTACGATGCGCCGCCCGTAGTAATGACAAGAACTGTGGTGTGATAGGTTGTGACAGGAGTTTCAATTTCAAATCCCTGGAGCGAGCGGGAAACAGCGGTAACCGGTTCATCGTACCGCAGGATTACACCCTTTTCCCTACATTCATGTACGAGTATGGCAAGAACATCGGCTGAACGCCGTGTTTCGGGGAATACCTTCCCATTGTCTTCCGTTACCAGGGGAAGCCCACATTTCTGGAAAAATTCCTTCAGATCCCGGTTGGAAAAATTAAGCAAAGCAGGTTTAATTTGTTTTCCATGTTCACCATAATGAGAAAGGAAATCTCGAATATCACCACTATGAGTAATATTGCATTGCCCGGATCCGGACAGGAGAAGCTTTGCACCGGGGCTTTTGGTTTTTTCCAGCAGGAGAACTGAATGACCGGGCAGAGCCACCTGTAACGCACAGAACAACCCGGCCGGGCCTGCACCAATCACGACGACATCGTACTGATCCATGGGACTTCTTATGAGGATACAAGGAGGTACATTTGTTTAGATATTTCGTCATTTCCTCCGAGCAAGATGAAAGACTATTAATAATTACATCTGAATAAAAATATTGATGAGAGAAATCACCACCGGGGAACAAAAAAAGGATCAGGATGCGATCCTGGATTATCAGGAAAAGTACCGTATCCTGACCGAAATGATACCCTATGGTGCTTTCAGGCTTGGTCCCGGACCTGATTACCGGATCGTATCTGCAAACCGGAAACTTTCTCAGATGCTTGGGTATGAGTCTCCGGATTACCTCAAAGATAAATCTGTATTGGATCTCATGGTTGATCCCCATACCTGGCACCAGATTGAAACCGGTTTAGATGAAGCAGAATCTGTAGCCGGGTTCGAATTGCAGCTGAAACGCAAGGAAGGTTCAGGGATACTGGTCGTACTCAACGCTTCAGTTCTACCATCAGCCGACCATAAGATTACCTGGATCGAGGGGATATTAGAAGATGTGACTGAACAGACGGTCACTGAAATGGAAATGCAGTATCACGAAGCAGAGCTGAACCGATTTGCTCAGGCTCTCAATCAGGCAAACAAAAAACTTAACCTGCTCTCCAGTATCACTCGTCATGATATCCTTAACCAGCTGACAGCGTTCCTGGGATACCTCGAGCTGATAGAAGAAGAAACCGATGATCCCAAAATCAAAAAATATATCGAACTTGAGAAAAGTATTGCCGAAACGATCAGAAAACAGATCCAGTTTACCAAGGATTATCATGAGATCGGAGTTAAGTCCCCCCAGTGGTTTGATGTGGAAAAAACAATACAAACGGTGACTGCACCACTTCCCCTTTCAAACGGGTCACTCGTGATCAGTATCACCAATCTTAGTATCTATGCAGATCCGCTTCTCGAGAAAGTATTCTATAATCTTGTCGAAAATGCACTCCGGCATGGGGAGGGAGTGTCCCGTATTACCTTCTCCTCTATTCTATCTGAAGACAGTATCACCATTGTGTGTGAAGACAATGGTAAAGGAATTCCCGATAAATTCAAAGAAGCAATCTTTAACCGCCAGCACTTTAAAAATACCGGTTTCGGGCTCTTTCTCTCCCGGGAGATTTTGGGTATTACGGGTCTCTCGATTAAGGAGACCGGTGAGCAGGGTAAAGGTGGGCGATTTGAGATTACCGGACCACGGGAATATTTCCGCGTGGAGGGTCAGACACTCAGAGATGCAGCTGTTTGACAGTATGGGTTTAATATCATTTTAAAAAAAATTTCTCATATCCGTCTCAGCACTAATCCGGATAAATCCGTATTGCATTCACGATTTGTTCAGGTGCTTTCCAGTGCTGGTTTCGGTGCGTCGTTCGTGCCCGAGAATATCCATAGAATACAAAAACTCGCCGGATTCGACCATCCGTCGTCTCGGTCAGGAGATGAAAAGATTATTCAGTGCAATTATGCATGACGACCTTTGGCCTTTTTTCGCAGTGCTTCAGTATAATAATGACGCAGTTCTGCAGTTTCTTCAGGAGAAAAATCCGGTTTCTTTGTGGCGTGGAGATGTTTTTCCATCTCTTTTACGATATGTTCTGCCTCAAGGTAGTGCTCAACCTCCAGGTACGCCGGCACTTTTGCTACCTCATGGGCATGCCCGCAGATGGGACAGAGTTTCCACGTCTGGAAACGATCCACGTACGTGAAAGTCCTGCAGGAGGGGCACCGGATAATAAGGTACATGACAAAGAGGTGATGCGTGTTATCCTGATAAAAATATATCGACTGATCGTTAAAACTACAATGATGAGTGTTTTATATAAGGGTATCACTATCCTGCAAAAAGGACGAATTGTGCTCTGATTTCTTCCAGGGAACTGAAACGAAATCCCTTTATTATCGGATCTTCTCATAGAACTATTACTATGGAGCAGATTCTGGTCATGGGTGTGCAGGGGCTCCCCATCATTCATACGGGAGATAATATCGCGGCGATGATTTGTGAAAGGGCGACATTGCAGGATGGCGATATCCTCTGCATCGCCTCCACTATTTACTCGAAGGCAAAAGGTTATACAAAAACTCTTGCATCTATCACACCCTCAGAACGGGCACAGCGGCTCGCAAACCTGAATGGCGAGGACCCCCGGTTCGTCCAGGCTGTTCTTGATGCATCGAAAGATATTATCATGGAACACCCTTTCATCCTCTCTGAGCTCTCTTTTGGCCACATTGGTGTCCGGGCCGGCGTTGACCAGAGCAACATCGAGGACGGCATGGTGATCTTCCTGCCTCCGGATCCAATGAGCGCAGCCCGGGAACTTCAGGAAGATATCAGAGCACGTGTCAATAAAAATATTGGGATTATCATCACTGACACCTGTGGCAGATCATTCCGGCGGGGGCAGACAGGTCATGCTATCGGGTGGAGCGGTTTTTATGCAATTCGGGATTTCCGTGGCGATACCGATCTGTTCGGGCATGTACTTAAGATAACCGAAGAAGCTGTAGTAGATGAGATAGCTGGCTTTGCTAACTTTGTCATGGGTGAGAGCAACAATGGTGTTCCGGCAGTTATCTTCCGCAACTGCTCAACGTGGACCGGACATGACAACCTCTATTTCCGTAATGATGAGGATATAACAAAGCGTGTGTTGAAAAACGCGGAAAAATAGGAAAGTATGCCAGAAAAATAAGATTGGTAAAAATATCTGAATCTATGCGTTCAATCCATAGACTATATTCAGAATCATGATGATGATACCAATCGCTGATGCAACTGCCATCACCATAATGGGACTGATGTGAACAGCCCGCCGGTCCTCGCTCTCGTAATAGTTGACGAGACCAGCTGATGAGAGTAATCTTCCACCTTGTTTCTTTGCCATGCAAATATATTTCATTTTTCAATATATAAAAGAGAGTTACCGCGTATGAAAAACATCCCGCTCGTGGTCTCCGGACACGCATTCGTTGGGGAGGATCTTGAACTCCGTTCGGTTGATATCGTAATGGAGAGCGGTATAATCACAGAGATAGAAGAAAATCTGAAAGCACCTATGCAATGGATCTGCCCTGCATTTTTTAATGCGCATACGCATCTCGGGGACACCATTGCTATGGACTGCGGAGTGAAAGGAGATCTCGCGTCTCTGGTCACTCCTCCGGATGGGCTGAAACATCGCCTGCTCGCTGCTGCTTCCCATCAGGATCTGGTTTTGGCGATGCGTGCGAGTATTCAGGGAATGATAGCTGGCGGTACAGCCGGCTGTGCTGATTTCCGGGAAGGGGGAGCAGCAGGAGTGTCGGCACTCAGAGAAGCAAACAGGGGATTATCATTCCAGCCATTTATTTTTGGGCGCGAGGGGGGGGAAATAGTTGCCGATGGACTGGGGATCAGCAGCACCCGGGATAGTAAAGGCATTGATTCCATGGTTGCAGATGCACACCGGTTGGGAAAAAAAATTAGTGTGCATGCAGGTGAAAGGGATTCCGGAGATGTTGACGAGGCACTTGCCCTTGATCCGGACCTTCTTATTCACTGCACCCATGCAACAAAAAAACAGCTTCGTGAATGTGCTGACAGACAGATTCCAATTGCTGTTTGTCCCAGATCCAACTGGACGCTCGGTGTTACATCCTCATCGTATCACCCACCGCTGAAACTTATGCAGGACCTTGGGTGCAGGATATTCCTCGGCACAGACAATGTTATGTTCGTATCCCCGGATATGTTATCTGAAATGTCGTTTACATCCACGGTATACAGGATTGATCCCAAAGTCCTGCTTCGTGCAGCGGTTCAGGGTTCTGAACTGGGAGGAAACTCATATTTTATCCGCAAGGGTATGCGTGCAAATATGTTCACGATAGATGCCACACAATCAGCACTGTATCTCAGCCGCGATCCGGTTACATCCTTGATAAAAAGGGCTTCTTGTCGCCAAATAGCCAATAACGTTTTTAATTTGTAAATCCAATAAAAGAGCCATGTTTGTTTTGGGGGATGCCAGTGTTTAATAATATACTTGTCGCACTTGATGGATCGGAGGTAAGCCAGCGCGCACTGGTCCGGGCTACGGATGAAGCGAAATTATGGAAAGCAAAACTCCATGCCATTTACGTGGTGGAGACTGGCCTTTTCTCTTCCCTTCCCCTGGATAATACCGTGGAAATAATGTACCGCGTTCTCGAAAAAGAAGGGGAAGCAGTGCTGGAGAAAGCAAAAAAATACTGTTCAGAGAAGGGTGTCACGATCTTTACCCATATGAAACAGGGACATGCCGGAAGCGAGATCATTACTCTTGCTGAGCGTGAAAAATCAGACATCATTATCGTCGGTTCTCATGGTAAGAGTAATACTGACCGTCTTCTTATTGGAAGTGTCAGCACATTTGTAGTAACCCACAGCAAAGTAACGACCATGGTGGTGAGATTATAACAGATATGATTGTCAAAGAATACATGACATCTGACGTGGTTCACGTCGAAATCCCGGGAAACCGTGATGATGTCTTAAAAATACTCAAACGAACGGGTATCTCCGGTGTCCCCGTTATCAAGAATAAAAAGATCGTTGGTATTATTACGCGGAAGGATCTGTTGAGAAAACCCGAAGAGATCCAGCTCGGGCTTCTTATGACACCCAAACCCATAACCATCGGTCCGGATTCTGATATCCGGGAAGCTGCCCGCATCCTGGTCACCCGACATATTCGCAGGCTTCCGGTGGTAGAGGATGGTCAACTTGTTGGTCTTCTCTCTGTTGGTGATCTCATGCATGCGATCGCCAAACTCAAGATAAAAGATGAGATTAAGGATACATATACCAGCCTTACATTTGCGCTCTGGGAAGAAACCCCTCTACCGGTTGTTGGAAGAGTTATGGAAATATCCGGTGTGGATGCTATACCCATTCTTGATGCCGAGAACCGGTTACAGGGTATCATTTCTGAGCGCGATCTCATCAGGAGTTCAAGTATCGAAGATAGTGTTGGGGTAAGCGATTTCTCCAATGGCACTGATGACGATGAATGGACCTGGGAAAGCATCCGGGACAATCACACGATCAGTTTCGGTATCTCAAAAGTTCAGCTCCCGAACCGCCCGGTGAAACTTGCCATGGTAAAGAATGTCGTAGCGGTTCCGGTAAACGCCGAAGTGAGCGAGTGCGCACTCAAGATGCGCCGTGCACGGGTTGACCAGATTCCGGTAGTGAACGGTGATAAACATCTTGTTGCAATGCTCTATGACCGGATGCTTATCCGGGTTTTATGTAAGGATCCGGCAGAATAAAAACCTTTAAATTTCTCCATATCATTTATTACCATAAAGCGCTTTTAAACAATGGATTTTAGCGTTTATTTGTTTTTGAGGAGTCAATATGCCTGAACAGTACCAGGAGTCCATGAAGGGGACTACCACCATTGGTCTCGTTTTTTCCAGCGGTGTAATTCTCGCAACCGAGAAACGGGCGACCATGGGCTACATGATCGCAAGCAAGAAAGCAAAAAAAGTATACCAGGTTGCAGACCGGATCGGTTTGACCACTGCGGGAGGAGTTGGTGATGCGCAGCAGCTCGCCCGTATTCTGACAGTGGAATGCAATCTCTACCAGATTCGCAGGTCACGTCCGATAACTGTTGGTGCCACAGCAACGCTGCTCTCGAATTACCTGAACCAGAACCGGTATTTCCCGTACTACGTCCAGCTCCTCGTGGGCGGGATTGACGAGACCGGGCCGAGCGTTTACTCAGTCGATGCGATGGGCGGTGCAACCAAGGAAGAAGAGATTGTTGCGACCGGTTCTGGTTCTCCCATGGCGTACGGTGTGCTTGAGGACCGTTTCGTCCCCAGGATGAACGAAGATGATGCAATCGATCTCGCTATCCGTGCCCTGAAATCCGCGATGAAACGCGATGCCGGATCCGGTGAAGGTATCCATATCGTAGTTATCACAAAAGACAAGTATGAGGAGTTAAACGAGGACAAGCTCAAAAAGTATCTTGCCAAAACTCCTGCATGATCTTTTTTTTTAGGACGACTTTTTTATGCTGATTGAAGAACGGCTCAAAGAGCTCAAAGA
>DADR01000045.1 GCA_002495055.1 Methanoregula sp. UBA247
ATAATCCACCCCCGTAGTGTAGTAGAACATCAAGACCACTACACTTATGTTCCGCATAGTCTTCATTTCATATATGCAGGATCACATTTTTCACCAAAGGGACGGTCCTGAATACATTGATTCCCGTCTGACTCCACAGATGGAAAAAGGTCGGCTGAGTCCCTCAGATGTATCCCTCATAAAAGAATTCCTCTATGAGCGCAAGGCCAAGAAGAATTTATCCGGGGGCCGAATTGCACTCTATGTTGATCATCTCATCCGGCTCCGGGATTTTTTACCAGGGCCCTACAACGAAATGACAACCGGCGCATACATGGAGGCAATCTCCAAGATCAAGACCGGCAAACGGCTCAATGGTGACAAGTTCTCGGAAAATACGATTCACGATTATATCCTCTCCCTCAAGGTTTTCTCGGAATGGCTCGTCAAGAAAAAGATCGTTAATATCCCGATTGAAGAGATTAAGGAAATCAAGGTCCCGAAGGCCCCGATGATGACCAAGACTCCGGACGACATGCTCACGGAGGAAGATGTCCAGAAGCTGATTGGTGTCTGCGAGAATTCCAAGGAGCGGGCCCTGATCGCGTGCGTCTTTGACGCAGCCCTGCGCATCGAGGAGGCTGGCTACCTGAGATGGCGGCAGATTCAGAAGCTCAAACATGGGATCTCTATTACGACCGACAAGAAGACTGGCTATCCCCGGTACATTCCCTGCCCGACCGCGTGGACCTACCTGAAGACCTGGAAGATGGATTACCCGGCAATTCACGGCATCCCTCCTGAGGGCGACAACTTTGTTTTCCTGACGCACGAGGGGAAGCCGTACCTTTACAGCGGATTCCAGTATCTCATGAAAAAATTCAGCAGGAAGCTGAAGCAGCAGGGCGAGAAGGTGCTGGCCGACAAAATTCATTTCCATCTGTTGCGGCACTCGAAGCTGACTCATTACGCGAAGCAGAACATGAATGAATCCATACTTTGCAAGATTGGCTGGGGCAAGCGATCCGGTATGGTCGAGAAGTACGTGAACCTCTCATCTGTTGATGTAGAGAACGCCGTGATGGGTATCGCTGGAATAAAGGATATGGAAGTGCAGAAATCGGTATTCGTTCCTGGTGTCTGCCCGCACTGTCTCTGCAAGGAAGTGCCTCCGACCGCTGCATATTGTCCGGAATGCGGTGGCGAACTTACAGAAGAAGCGATGGATGAGACTGAGAAGATCGCTCGGAGTGTCCGTGAGAATCCGCAGTCCCTCCGGAAACTTGTCGATGAGATGGTTGAGGAGAAGATGCAGAAGGCTATGGTGAAATAGTTATATTCTATATTTCATGGAAATCATGAACGTATATTGAGGTATTTTCGAAGACCTCTATGAATAATAATTTCTTCATTCGATTCGAATTTTGAATGCATATTTAGATACTTAAACGTCAAAATTTTTTTCCGAGGTCTATATCCCCCTTTATATCTCCAGGAATATCCCCCGCTTCTTTGTTTATAATTCCCAATCGCACTACAGTTATACAATAAATTTAGTGCCAATTCCAAATCTAAAGAAGCTAATTCTTTATCTGTCGATTTTTTCCGAGATATTTCATCATAAGAAAATGTGGATTTCCCCATTTTTGTTAAAAGAAGAAACATTGTGTTAATATCGTCGTCCCTGTCTACAAATCCGTGTAATTCATCTCGTATCTCTCTTTGAAAATACTCTTTAGAATAATCATTGATCCCATTTGTAATATCGAATTGGGTGACTTTTTCTCCTGATGAATGTTCTTTTATTTTATTGATTAATTCAATAAAATCTCGAGGTGTATGTCTGGTATAACTCAATAATACTTTTAAAGTGGGTTGATTATTATCAATGGTTTTGGGGAAAAAAGCATCAAATACATCGATTGGTTGATTTAAAGCAATTTTCGCTCTTAAATTAATTAATTTTACAAGATTTGTTGATTTTAAATTTGTAATATCTTGATACCAATTTAAAGTGATTGAAGAATTCTGAGCGATTTTGTTTTTATTTGAATCAGATAATCGATCAAACAAGTCGGTTCGACATAGAATTACAATTTTTGCGTTTGTCCCACTATCTTTTAATTTTTTATTTATTCTGTCCGCTGCGATCAATAAAGCCATTATTGAGCGGTATTGTTTTTCTCTATGGGATAGCATATCGTCTAATCCATCAATGATAATCAAATGAATATTTTCATTTTCAATAGAATAGACAGATTCTCTTAAGATTTGGAACAAAAGATCAATATTCAATGGTTTTTCTTCTTTATCGGTTGCTGATTTATATCGTAGAATTTTGAAACTGATTTCTAGCTCACTTTTTTTCGCTTTTGTAACTAATTCAGAAAGACTACGATTGATCAAACCTAATTTTTCTAATAATTCTAAAGAAGAAGCATCTATCTCACCACTATCAATCAAAATTTTGTCTTTTCGAAAACTGTCTAATAAAGTAATTAATAATAAAAATTCCCAGTGATTTGGATATCGATTTTCAGGCGCTTCTTTTCCTGGTATTAACTCTGAAAATGTATTATATGGAAAATCTCTCTCAAGGCAGTATTGTGTTACAAAAAAATCTTTAGGTGAGGCTTTTTTCGCTAATAATTCTAATCTAGACCCTATTGCAGATTTGCCCGATCCTTTTGTACCCAAAATTAAAAATTTTGGCCCTTTCAATATTTGATTGATATATCCATATTCATCCAAATAGCCATCAAGTAATAATCCTGGTAAGTATGATTTTTCATATTCGGCTTCTGTGGCACCGAATTCGATATCCTTAAAATTCATTATACTGTCTTTTAAGGAATTATCACATTAAATCCTTTAGTTCGATTTTTAAAAAAAATTTATAAAAAAATTTCAGATATTAGTTTCAGTGCGGCACCACAAATCTCCCAAAACTTCCAACCACAATCTTGATGATGGCCTTTTCTATTTTCAAAAATTTTAGCCGCGCTTTGCATTTTGGTGCAGTAAAATCAACTGGTTGTCTTGCACTTGTATGACAAAAAGCGCCCGTGTAACTCGCTGGTTCAGAAAACCCTTTAAACAACCACGAATTTATAAAAGTATTACAATGCTGTGCTACTTCCTAACACAGACGGGTAAACGACTGAAGGCTGCGGCTGAATCGATCGGTGATCGAATCATTGGTTTGTTCCGCAGGCCCGACCCCGTTACTCAGCTGAAGTGCCAGGCAGGGCTGAACAGCTTCGCGTCCAAAGCCGGATGCAGCATGAACACGGGACAGTGGTGCCGATTGACGCAAAGCCACGCCCCGATATTTTCTCTCTTTACATTCTTTGGTGATCGTCAGTAGTTCCGGATAACCGGCAACCGTGATCCGTTCATGGCATTAATCCGATAGGCCACCTGCCGTTTCGATGAGAGCGACATCTGACCGGATTATAGCCGTGGCTCTTTCCGGCCCGGATCTTCGGAACACCACGGGAAAAGCGGGACGTGTGGATGTGGGCGTCCCGGATGCAGAGGAGAACAACAGAACGAATCAACACATGGAGGAAAAAAATGCAGAATACATCTGCACACGCGGCGGTGCGGAAGAACATTCCCACGCCGGCAAACGTATCGAATGGACTGACGACTGAAGAACCGTTGATGGTCACGCAGGAAGCTGTCGAGGCTTACGAGCGGCGGACCGGGTTCGTTGGTATTGGGAGAATCATGGTCGAGGATGGGCACTGGATCATTGTCACGAAAGAAGAGCTTGCCCGGTCACGGGCTCAGGTGCACGCGAACCGTCATCCGGTCACGCGCCAGCGGGGTGTAGCATGACCCGCTTCTCTGCCGGTATTGTCATGACCGGGAGCGACGGCTATGTCCATGTCCGGATCTGGGACAAGTCGTATTTCATTTGTCCCGAGGATATGGGGATGCTGCTGTTTGTCGGAGAGACCGTGCCGCTGCTGCAGAAAAACCCGGACCAAATCGGTTCTCCGATTGCGTCCGGCTCCGTTGCCCTCAATCCTTCAGGCAGGGCCGTGATCATGTCGATCGGCAGCATCCGCTACATGCTCCCCCGCGATCGGTTCATCGCGGTCGCACTCGGCGAAGATGTTTCCTGTATCCTCTTCGAGGTCCCGGGTGATGTGCCGGAACCGGAGATAATTTCCCCGAAGAAGGGAGGTGTCGCCTCATGACCAGCCGGCGCGGAACGCTTGTCGAGGACGGGGCCCGCGAGCTCCTCCGGTTGCACGGTTATGCGGTGGATGTCATCCCGCCCGGGTTCAACAAGAAGTACCCGCCGGCGCATCTCGTTGCGACCCTGCCCACGGGGGAGACCCGGTTCATCCGCATCCGGAAAATGTCGCACCTCCCATCCACTGCCGACATAATCAAGGCGAAGTGCGGCCTTGACCTGGCACAGTTCCGCAAGCACCTCGCCCGCCATGCACATGAGCCCGGGTTTCACTACGAGATCTGGATCTACTCGCTGACCCACGGGTTCCGGTGCTTCGAGGTCCTCAGGGACAGTATCCGCGAGATCCCAAAACTCTCGCTGCACGGGTCGGTGGTATCGCAGTCCAGAGGTGTTGCATGATTGCGAAGAGCGTGTTTGTTGTCTCGCTGGAGCGGGCCACCGAGTTGCTCGTCTCCCGGGGCTACGAGCCGGTCCTGCCGGTCGAGAGCAGTTTCCTTGCCCGGTACATACCGGTCCACCTGGTCGGGATACGGGGCGACTACGAGATGCTTGGCGTGAAGATCCGGGCTGCATACGGCAGCGTCAGCGAACCATACGTCGAATCGTTCTGCCGGTTCGAGATCTGCCAGTTCCGATCGCTGCTAACGATGAACCCGGGTAACGTCTTCATCCGGTGCGAGGTCTGGGTAATCTCGCCAAACGGCTCCATCCACTGCTACGAAGTTCTGCCCGACTCCATCCGCGAGGTGGCCGCCTATGCCCGGTGAGGAGCAGAAGCCAGGAGTCACGACCGAGAAGGTCGAAGGCATCCCCCTCTATCTGATCCCGAAGGCGATCGCGGACCTGATCAAGAAGAAAGGCGAGGCTGTCTTCCAGATTGTCGTCGAGCGCAAATTCCATCACCGCTATACCGTGAAGGTCGAGACCTTCGACGAGCACGCAGAGCGCGTGAAGCAGGAGGAGCCTGCCCCGAAAGAAGGCGACGGGCATGGCTGACCCTGCATCTTTCGCACAGCAGACCAGAGCATGGGCCCGGGTGGTGACGTGTGGATGGTCTGCTCCGTGATGCTGTCAGCCTTCTAACCGGGCCCGGGCAGGTCGTCGAGGTCCGGGCGCTCACCGACCAGTTTACCCACAGCGGGTACTTCAGCGATCCCGCCGCGCTCGTGCGAGTTGTGGAGCCGCTCGATGCCGATAGCTCAGTGCACGGCATCTACGTGACGCTAAACGAGGTGAACCCGGCCCTGCTCTC
>DADR01000038.1:0-2338 GCA_002495055.1 Methanoregula sp. UBA247
CCGAGATCATGATCGATCATTTCCATGAGCAGGTGTACCTGAAGAAAAAAATCGCCGGGGAAGCCCGGGCGATGGTAGTAACCAGCGGCATCGAGCGTGCGATCCAGTATTATCATGCTTTTTCTGAATACCTCCGGGAAGAGAATAAACCCTACAAAGCGATCNNGGATTTGCCAGCAATCTGATACCGGATAAAATCCAGGAGGACCCGTACCGGTTCCTCATCGTCGCCGAGAAATTCCAGACCGGCTACGATGAACCCCTGCTCCATACCATGTACGTGGACAAAACGCTCTCAGGAATCAAGGCCGTACAGACACTCTCACGGCTCAACCGGGCACATCCTAAAAAATACGATACCTTTGTTCTCGATTTCATGAACAGTACCGATGTAATTGTGCAGGGTTTCGAACCCTACTATCGCACGACAATCCTCTCTGAAGAGACCGACCCGAATAAACTCCACGACCTCAAAGCAGATATCGATGCATATCAGGTCNNTTTCGTGGACCTGTATATCTCGGGTGCGGATCGCGATCGACTCGATCCAATTCTCGATGCCTGCGTGGCGGTGTATGACCGGGACCTCGATGAAGACGGACAGGTGGATTTCAAGGGGAAATCAAAAGCTTTCGTNNNCAAAACTTCCCGCACCCAAGGAACAGGATCTCTCGAAAGGTATTCTCGAAGCGATTGATATGGATAGTTACCGGGTTGAAGTCAAGTCGGCGATGGCCATCAGGCTTACGGACCAGGATGGTGTTATCGAGCCGGTTCCTACGAGTGGGGGCGGAAGATTGCCGGAACCCGATCTCGAACGTTTGAGTAATATCCTTAGGGCCTTCAATGACCAATTTGGAAATATCGCGTGGAAAGATGCCGATAAGATTCAAAAAGTAATCACCGAAGAGATCCCAACAAAAGTAGCCGCGGACCGGGCGTACCAGAATGCAATAAAAAATTCCGATAAACAAAATGCCAGGATCGAGCACGATAATGCATTAGGTAGAGTCGTTGTCGATCTTCTCAAGGACCATACTGAACTGTTCAAGCTCTACAGCGATAATCCCGCATTCCGGAAATGGCTCGCCGATATGGTTTTTGCGAGAACCTATACTTCGATCGACGTTTGATATTCGTGAGTAGCCGCATTCTGAACAAATATCCTCTTATTCCTAACCTCGACATTATCTAAAATCTTCGATATACGGAATTTTTATCGTTTAATACACTTATTTTTCAATATGGATAATTTTAAAAAGGAATTCCTTGGGAGAACCTTTGTCGAGATTCCTCAATATCAGATGTTAGAAAGATTTCCTGTCAGTTACTCAAGAAATAAGATATTTTGCATCACCGTTGAACAATGTCGTGAAATACCCCCAGAACAGCAATCTCCTGGAAAACAAAAAACTCAAAAAACAAAGATACTTGTCCGTATTGTCCGATGGCAAGCAAGAAATGACAAAGAAAATAAAAATATCAAATACTGGAAGACTAAAAAATCATACAATATTAGATCTACCCAGGAATGGGAAAATGCTGAAAGTTATGTAGATTTTCTTCTTGATAATACACAACCAGATCCGTCTCATATTACTATACCCATTCAGGAATATCNNTTCATTAACTCAAGAAAAAAAGGCGATAGACAAGCTGGAATCGGAAATTGATAAAATAAAAACGCTTGAAAAATCGCGGAGAGCCGAGATGAACATTTTTAAAAAGAAAGTTCACCTCATGAAAGCGAACAAGAAAACTTTCGAGGACATATTAAAAAGCTTCAAACAACTGATCGAAAATCCAGAATCAAGTGAAACAAAGATTCACAAATTTATTCACGAAAAAAAACCTTATTGGCTGTTTGGTCTAGAATATATCAATCTTGCATCAAAAGTCCCATTCCCTCCGAATAAGAAGGATTATGAATTTGACTTAATGCTTCAAAGATATGACAATTTTTTTGATTTGGTCGAATTAAAAGGGCCAAATGAGAAATTATTCCAACAAAAAACTAAAAACCGGTATCAACCAAGACAAAAATTATCTCAAGCTCTTGGACAAGTATTCAAATATATCCATATTTGTGACACCACGCCCTCAATTAAAGATCTGCTGAAACCTAAGGCCTTCATTGTGATTGGAAATGAAAATACTGATGATGCTGATGAAAGAAGAATTTTTAGTAGTTTTTTGAATAATGTTGAAGTTCTCACGTATACGGATCTCCTTGCACGGGGGACCAAATTATTGGAATATATCGACACTCTCAATGTTGAATAATACAATATTCTTCCTTTCCTTCCCTTCAGTAAAGCCTAAGCCCCCCGTCTTATAG
>DADR01000038.1:2424-3657 GCA_002495055.1 Methanoregula sp. UBA247
AGACCAAGGAGGCATACACCGCGAAGTTCGTCTATCAGGACGCACTGGCCAAGTCCGTCGGGACGGGCAGCCACAAGTTCGACACCCTGGCAAAGTTCAATGCCGGTGTGACTGCGATCCTTGCAGCCGCTGCGGTCAGCACGGCACACGGCGGCACCGTTGTCCACGATCTCGGGAAGGATGCCTTCTCGGCAACCCTGAAGTGCCACGACGCGAACGGCGAGCTCTACATGGTGAACTTCAGCCGCGACCGGGTCACCATCACCTCGTACTCGGATGACGCAATCCGGACGAATGTTGAGACCTGGGCGGACACCGTGGCAGCTCTCGCCTGATCAATCCAGACGAATCGACCTGGAGGGGAGGCGACCCCCCGGTCACCTCTCTTTTTTGGTCCTCTCGTCATTGCGGAGGATCGTCATGGAAACGGAAACTCTCGGGATAGTGCTTGCAACCGTGCTTCCGCTCTATCCCATGTTGTTTGCGATCTATCAGAAGATCGGAAAATATGATGAGGTCGTCGAGGAGTTCAAGAAACTCCGGGACGAGCACGAACAATGTAAGGAGGAATATCATGGATTCTGAGAATGTGCAGCCGGTCGCAACCGTGACCGGCCTGTATCGCGGGAAGTTCGGCGGCCTTGAGTCGCTGACAGTCGATACGCCGCTCACCCGCGACGAAGTGCGGCGCAACCCAATCTTCTATGAGCTGGAACTGCACCCGGAGCAGGATGATGAGAACCTGATCATCGATTTGATCTATGACAACATGTCGCCCCTGCGGCTGCAGGACCTGTACCGGGGAACGGACATCCCGCACGGTGTCCGGTTCTGGCCGGACTGGTTCGATATCCCGCCTTACATGGAGATGCGGGACGTGGACGGGAGGCGTGTGTATCCCCGGGCCCCGGGCATCCACACGGTCCAGATCCGCACGGGCCGCCGGAAGTGGGCCCAGATGGGCCGGGTCCGGGACTTCAGCCCGGCCAATGGCGGGTACACGAGCCCGGTCTTCCGGATCCGGATTGCGGAGGACGGCGATGTTTGAGAACGAGGTGCAGACCCGGTGCGCTATCTGCGGGACCGGGATCCTGCTCGGGCTGGTCCTGGTGCTGGCCCACCTCCCGATCATCCTGCTCATCGGTCCGGTCATCATCCTCTTCCTTGGCATCATTGCCGACCCGGAAGAGACGCATGCGGTATGGTATGGGATGCTGAACACGCTCGGCATCT
>DADR01000043.1 GCA_002495055.1 Methanoregula sp. UBA247
GGCCTGAAATGAGATTTCATCACCCTCCATTCGTATGTATCTTTCCTGCCATTCATTTTCACCTCCCAGTCACTGTACATTTATAACCCCCTGCAGGTAATCGGTTATCCTGGGCAGTATTATGAAAAATTCCTGTTCCGGCCTGTTGATCCGCTTCTTCCTGCATGACCTCATTTAAAATAAGGTGATAAGATCCTTCATTCCCTCGTCGTTATCGGTAAGATAATTAAGTACTACTTCCTTTAGGTTCATTGCCATGATTCCTAATATTTCCCAATTTAGATAGGATACAAGGCATTTTTGAATTTACATCACTTCGTGTACACTGCCGACATTTGTCTGATTGTGCCTGACTCTGGTGATGATATGCTTGATCCCATGTCCATCAAGAAATTCCTTGAACATATGATGCGCTACATCACGTTCGCGGGCAGACAAAAATTGTGTCCCCTGGTCGGTAAGAATCTCCCCCCGGGATCCCCGTATGTCCATGCCTGATGCCCCGAAGTACAGTGCGAGGTATGGCAACCGGCAGTTCTTTGTAGTTAAAACTAGGATTTTGACTTGATCCAAGCATTTCAATAAAAGCCATTTGAAAAAAAAATTGAGGGCTATTTTTTATTGATATACAAAATATTTGATTCCGCGTATGCAGCTTGATTCCCATTTGCGATAAACGCCTGGCAAACATAGATGCCGGGTAAGGGAGGACTATCGCTCTTTCTTGATGTTTTCGACTCGAGACTTGGCTCTTTAGATAAATCAAAAACAGCAAAAAATTCCCCGTTTTTATCGGAAACGACGGTGGTTGCACTTCGCATATTTTTTGGATTATCGAGGTAAAGGGTTACCTTTTCACCGGTTATTTTAGGGCTTATGTTACCACGTACCAAAATGTTATTCTCTTTGTGGGAATACTCCTTATGTTCATCTATTACCAATTTAACAGACTGTTTGGGTGTCACTTCAGACAGTATTCCTCCGATTGAGGAGAAGCAAGACGCAGGATAATTGTTCTTTGACAGCTTTTCCTGGTATTCACGTGGAATAAACCCTTCAACCTTGATACGAGCTTTACGTATTTCCTTTTCCCGGTACTTTCGATAATCATAAAGTGGAATGACCGTGAGTTCAAGGCGTTTTTCATAAAGTGGTTTGAGCCATACCCACTGATGGGGGAATTGAGCGATAAATCCGTCCGGAACATTCCTCACTGAAATGAAAACCATTGTATCTTCCCTGAGAGGATTTCTGACGGCGACAGGAATCGTCACCGCATTCGGGACACTATTGGCTGGTGCTTCGAAGTAAAATACATTTTCCTGGGCCCAATTATTTCCACCTGCAAATACTTCTCCTGCTTGCGGTTCAGCGTGTATTTTCAGACACGTGTGCTCCCCAACTTCAGGAACCCAAATGATACTGCGTTCAACCGTCGTGTTTTTTCCAATTGTATCTATCTTGATGGTCTCAAGAGGGGCCCAGTTGCCATTGTCGCCAACTCCAGGAGGAGTAACGGCATAGAAAGTCAGGAATACATTTGTTGCATCAACCTGTCCATCACAATGAACCCGGCCATATAATCGATTCTTATCGAGTGGTCGAGGTTTATCGCCATTTCCCGTCGGTTGATTGGTGACCGGGTCTGTGTAATCGTATGTTCCGTATGGGGGTCTGTCAATCCATATATCCGGTGTTTCATAATTTGCATTCCAGGGGTCAATCCAAAGATCGAAATCACCGCCCGGTGTATCGCCTATCACATTTGCCCATTCAATCTTAACACGGCATACCAGTGGATCCTCTTGAACGTGATCATTTTCGACTGATATGGTAAGGAACCTTGCGGGATCGATGGCTTTTTCCCCGTTTTTAAGTACATGCGGGGGGTGAAGGAGTGTGATGAACCTCATCTGTTGGTTCATGTTCACAATGTCAGTGAAAACCTTCGTTACTACTACTCCGCCGTTATGCAGAGAACCATTCAGTGGTATATTTGTATCGAAGATAAGTGGTGATGAAGAGCTAGGTCGTTGCCGTACTTCGATGTAATAAAAAAGTCCTTCGGTGACCTTAATCTTGATGAGATGATACCGTGAAGTGTTGGAATTTTCTGAGGATCCATGGGCAACGACGTCAAATGTTTGGCTGAATAAGTTACGATCCCATGTGAGATCATGGATATTATCAGTCGTATAATATCCCATCTGATCCATATAATATCCGGAGAAGAGTGGATGTCGGTCATGATCGCCCATCATATCGAATTGATGTGCAGTAGCTGCTGAGAGATCTACGAGATCACTCCGGTACACGTCTTCTTTTAAAATGGCCGCATTAGGCCAGGCCGAAAGGTTCCCGGGAACATCTATCAGGCAATGTCCCACCTCATGGGTACACCGGCCCCAGTCTGCAGTTTCATTGATCCAGATTGTAGACAGAGAGTGATTGGTGGAAATATCTATGGCAATACCTGAAGTAGTATTGTTGTACTGAAAATGACTATAGGCTCCTCCACCCCAGCAGCGAATATCCTGGTTCGTATATACCATGGCTGCGATGAGATCGTAGTCATTGAGTGTCAGACCCTCATCAGTAGCCTGTTGTGCAGCTTCAGCAATAATTTGAGTAAGTTTTCCCTTGGCAAGATTGTCTCCACTTATTAATTCACTTGCGGTACCATCAAGAGTCCTCCAGTTCGAAGTGACGTCGATCTGAACATCGAGATCCCCATAACTAATCTGGTCATAATAGGTAAGGACATTGGTAAAATTCGTGATAATATTCGTCCTTATGGTTGCAGGATTGGGTGGCGCCAAATCGCTTGGATGACAGAGAGCAACAAGGACCCGAAGAATTCCTGTTGGAGGAACTCCCTGTTCTTCTCCATGGCCCGAACCTTGGTATAATAGTGGCGGGCCATCTTCCAATAGATCGATTTTATCCAGCACTTCGAAATCAACAGGGCCTTTCGCGGTGTGGTTTCCAATCTTTACCGTAACTGGTCCGGTCTTGGCTAACAAGCTTGAGAGAACGGTGAGCTCTCCCGGATTTGCGGTAATAACGGCAGCCGGTTGTCCCCCGATCGTTACACTATTTTCGTTTGGAACAGATGAAAAATTCTTGCCACGGATGATGATTTTCACTCCGGGATAACCTCTTAGCGGGGAGAAATCACTGATTTTTGGGACGCTTATGTATGGAATAATTTTATCCAGGTATTCTTTTAGTTTTACGGGCTGATGTGCAAGTGCTATACTTTTTTCGGTAACTTCCTTCAAAAGGATTTTTTCCGATTTCTTTGTTTGGTTCGACATTTTTTCATCCCCAATCGGTATTTTTCCTTGAATTTCGGAAAAATTATGGGATTACCGAGAATCCCACCGCCTTTTTCTCCTGGTGCATTATTACACCATTACTGTGCAGAATTGCACGGTCATATGCCCAAAGTGTGAGGGTGTACCCACACGTATCGAGGCCTGATGTGTCAATCTCCCAGGTTGCATCGGAATCCCCCTCATCAAGGATATGGATATAACTGCGGCACGGAGGATTTGCGTGGGTTCCATGCGCATGGGTAGTCGGCTGGAGTTCAAGCACCCATCTCCAGAAGTGAGTGTCTAAAACACGCAAATGGCCCTTAATCTTCTCTCCTATGTGGTAGGCATGGCAGTCCCCACCAGTAATGACTAGATCCAACCGGTATGACATGTCCAATGTCGGATTAGGCGTCGGACTGACCGTAAACGTAGTATTATCGAGTATAATGGTTACTTTATCTGAATAATCGATAGTGGTTGGATTGGGGTCATGGGTCATATCCGTCGTGAAAGCAATGCGGATATCGAATGTCCCTTCAAGAATACCGGTATTCCAAAGCCCGAGGTTGGCGGTTCGTTCGTAGATATGGGGATTTACTGTGCAGTCTTCCATATAGGGAACCCAGCCATTGTCACTTGTGAATGTCACCGTGTCGATGTATTCCGGATGGGTTGACGTCGCCGGATGCTGCAATTGAAATGTTATAGAGTTAGCAATAGGTTTCCAGTCTGTCGTGCCATGCTCGGCATATTCCACCCGGAATCGTACGCTCCCAGGAGTTCCGGAATTATAAATTCGTCCATGTACCCGCACCCCTCCCCCAAATGGTCGATCCCACGGCCCCTCATGACATTGGGTAGGAAGGAGACCTGCCGATGGGCATGCGAGATACGTTGTATGGTGGATATTATCTATGGGAACTCCGCCAACATCATAAATCATTGAAACAAGTTCATTACCAATGGGTGCCCCTGGGCGGATTTGAACAAGAGCATCACGTCTGTTTCCCCATGTCATCAGATCATCAGGATTTGTTGTGGATGGCGGTAAAGCCCAGGAAAGGACTGCCCGAATCCTTATGATATTTGGTACCTTACAGGATTTCAGATGTTTAGCAATATCGTCAGCAGGCAGTGACACGGAATAGAACAGGCCCCCTTCAGGAATCGTTGAAATATCATGCACAGCAACGAGAGCATGACCGAGATAGGACTCAAAGATCCCATCGTTATTCCAATCGGCCCAGAATGCGACATATTCTCTTGAACCGGCCTGGCAGAGATTTCCGCTGTACCCACAGGGTTTCTTAACATGGATGATCGCACCCAAGGTGTCAGTGGCAGTATTGAGCCCTACACAAACCAGTTCCTCGTACGTCGTATCCCCGGAAATTTTTTTAATGATGTCGGAGACCTTGCTGATATCTATCTTTAATTTATCAAGATTTGCGAGATCAGGTTGCAGGGATGCAAAAATTTGCGCTTCGACTCCTGCCATGAGGGACTTGACCCCCTCATAGACAAGGCGGTGATCCGGCACTTTAGCTTTTTTATACTTATCGATTAGTGTGCTCCATGCAACCGTCTTATTTTTTGCATGAGGTATTGTTGCGTCAATATCGACTGTATCCAGCAATTGCTTCCATTTATTCAATATATCTTTTTCATTTGGAATTTTATTGAGAAGACATCTTATTGTGAGTGGGAGATGTTCTATCTGGATGTTCGCATCCAAACGGTTTCCAAACTCCGGAAGCACATTGGGGTCCAATGAGGGTATTACATTCCGCGATAATACCGCTCTCACCTTTGGAAGATATTCGACATTGCAGCATTTCCTCTTTTTCATCACATCCGGATACAAATATACCATATAATGGAGAGGATGCTGCGGCTTGCGAGGAATTTCGTGAATATCATGAGCCTGAAAACTCGTCAGTCCGACATTCTCAAAACCTGCTCCATCGCCCCAATCAATGAAAAACCGAATATACTCGGTGCATCCAGGTCCACAAAGATCTCCATTATACCCACTGTCTTCTTTGATGGAAACCACAGCAACGAGCATTGAGTATTGAGGATGATATCCAACACAGGTCAGTTCTTCCCATTGCGTGTTCTTTTTTGCCAATTTCAGCTTTTTATTAAGCCTGTTCACCAGATGCTGTTCTCTCAGTAAGATAGCATCGCCAGTGTTGGCTTTCAATGGTGTTTTTTTATTTGTTTCCATACTCCACCTCGAATGTACCGAGAACGATAAACTCAGCACGAGCACGTCATCAGACAGCAGCCACCTTTTTCGCTGGCATGGCGATACCCACCATTGTGCGAGTGTTCGATTGGTCCCCGCTGGAACTCCTTTATCTGAATCAACCCCCCTATCGCTATTACCGTAATACCGATATGTTGTTCATATCAGGTAGACTCCAGCTCAGCTACCTGCTTATCTCGATTGAATTTATTTTAAACTGTGAATAAATATTAGAGAAAAGAAGAAATTCAAACAGATAAATAATTTTAACGCCGTTAAAAAAATTCAAGCGATTAAAATAATTCATCCCTTTCTCATGTTGACCATGTGGCACGCCGGTCTCTACCAACACTACATCTTCTTGGCTCCTCTGTGATAGTAGCAGTTTCCGGTAGTTTACGCCTTCATATCGCGTTTTTATTGGCAGGTATTCCTGCAATAATTCCAATATACTGTGCTGCAGGTCTTATTATATACGCCACCTATACCATCGACCGGGCAACAGGAAGTAAAGAAGATACGGTGAATAAGGCTGAACTCTCAGGTTCAAACCGAAAAATAGGGATCGCAATCGCTCTCTTCCTGTTCGTCATCGGAGCAGTCATTCTCGCAAAGGAGAGAATCATTGCAGCACCATTTGTTCCGTTTCTTATCGGCGGACTCTATTCACATGGAATTCGTCTGCATGGCCACCGGTACTCCCTGAAGGGTGGGGCCGGGGTGAAGAACGCTGTAATCGGCATGACCTGGGGCGGCACCATGGCCATGATAGTCTGGGATTGTGCGGATGCCATCCCTGCTCTTGCCATTTTCATGTATTACGGGGTCAAGCTCTTCTGCAATTCTGTTGTCTACGATATGAAGGATATGAGGGGAGATGCGGCTGCAGGGATCATGACCATCCCTGCCAGTTTCGGGGTGTCGGGTTCAAGAAAGATGCTCCTGGGCGCGTCCTTCGGCCTGCACGGCATGATGGCGGTCCTCCTTCTCTCCGGGACGCTTCGCCCTGAATGGATCATCATGGCCTACAGCTTCTTCTCGTTCCTTGTCGTCATCGGCTGCTATAACCCTGAGTCCGAACTGGCAGGCAGCAGGGTCCAGAGGTTCATCAGGGAATATTTTATCGACGGGGAATCGGCCATCGCCCTTCTCATCCGCTATCTTCCAGGCTCGTGACCCTCTCCGAACGGACCCTGTAGTAGGAGAAGAGGTCATCGCCCCAGGCGAGGGCGGAGGGGTCTGTGCTGACCAGATCCCTCTTCGAGTCGAACACATCGTTGTGGAAGAACAGGGAGAGGGAGAAGTAATGTTCGGTCACGATGAATGCGAAATGGATGTCCCCGTGATAGACATACAGCGAGGCGTTGCCGTACTTCAGTCCTTCCTCCAGGTACGGATAGTATTCTTTCTTGATCTTGTTGAAGGCGTTGTTCGTCAGGATCAGGGAGATGTCCTTGCCGTGCTGTGCGCCATCCAGGAAAAACTGCGGATACCGCGGATGGACGATGGGCGAGATCCCCTTCACGCTGGACGACTGCCGGATGCTGTTGAGGAACTGTGCATGCGGCTCGAAGCTCTCCTCCATAGCGCACTCGATGACATTGAGGCTCTTCAACTCAGAGAAACGCTTGAGCAGATCGAAGGGGATGGCGCCGATGTTATGCTCCTTCCA
Organism: Methanoregula sp. UBA247; assembly: GCA_002495055.1. Lineage (GTDB taxonomy): Archaea > Halobacteriota > Methanomicrobia > Methanomicrobiales > Methanospirillaceae > Methanoregula. The sequence continues at coordinate 7,244 of DADR01000043.1, forward strand.
GAACTTCTTGTTGTTGTCAAGGGACGCGAGCGTGGATACCAGCGGTTCCATGAAGTACACTATGAGCATGCCAAGGTCGCTCAGGCGGTAATCCTTGCCCGAACGGATGACCAGCCCTTCATTCTCGAGGATGTGGATTTGCGGCAGCATACCGCTGGAGGTCACCTTTAGACTTGTCTTGATCTCCTCCCATGTCCGTGGCCCGCTCTTCAGCAGGAGCAGGAGATGTTTCCTTTTATCCGAGGAGAAGATGACGCCCGTGAGGTCCCCCATAATTAAAATCATAGGCCCGGTTTATTTAAATAATATAGGTGGTCCCGGTTTAAGGTATTGAGGAGTGCAGTTCTTATCCGGACCTTGGCTTTGGGTAATAGCGGCCATAGCAGTCGGGACACACCTGGACCCATTCCGAACCCAGCGAGTTCTCGCCGACTCACGTAGTATGCTGTACTGAGGTACGCGAGTCCTTGGGAACCATACCAAGCTGCTATTACCCTTCTTAGCATCGAAAATCAGTTTGTTTTTGTTGGATTTTGTTTAAGGAGCGGAAGCTCTTATTCCGTCATTCGTATCGTAACGATGGATACCGGCAGGTTCGCGGCCTGAAATGAGATTTCATCACCCCCCATTCGTATGCATCTTTCCTGATCCTGCTCCTGCTATTCATTTTCACCTCCCAGCCACTGCATATTTATAATCCCCTGCAGGCAATCGGGAATACTGGGCAGTATTATGAAAAATTCCTGTGCAGGTATGGTAAAACCCATCATTATCGGGGGCATTCTCTTTGCAATTGCCTCACAGATCATTCTGATGGGCGAGGTGATTGCGACCATGGACATCTACATGATGCCCGAATATTTCCCGGTCTGGAGCACGCTGATGATGCCGGACATGGGTCCGCCCCCGGCAATTTTCTACGCGATCAGCATCAGTGTCTCTGTCGGCCTTGCGCTGCTCTACAGCACTGTCTATGGAATTCTGCAGAATGGGATACCCGGGACGGGTCTTCGCCGGGG
>DADR01000015.1 GCA_002495055.1 Methanoregula sp. UBA247
CGAACACTCTGTTCATGCCCGTTTCAACAGAGCCGGTTTCAACAGAGCCGGTTTTTATGAAAGTTCCCCTTTCCCCATCCCAAAATCCTGTGATGGTTACATTATTTTGAGGCTGTTGCTGGTTGTGTCAACCGGAATTTTCCTATCGGCACCAGGATCTCGAACCGGGCACCCTTGCCGTGAACACCCGACTCTCTGATGGTGAGACCAGTGATAGCGAGGATCTCCCGCGTGAGGAACAAGCCCAGGCCGGTATTTTTCCCGAATCCTTTTTCAAAGATCCTTTCCTTTTCAGCTTCAGGTACGCCAATACCATCATCTTCGTAAACAATCACGAGACTATCCTGTTCCTGCTGCATTGAAGAGAGGGAGATATGGCGAACCTTCTCCCCATGACGGCGTGAGTTGTCGATCAGGTTCTCGAAGACTTTTTCAAGAAGGGGATCGGCGAAGATTTCAACTCCGTCAATATAGACCGAAACCTCGATCTCTTCGGAAAGGATGTTGGTTTGCAACGCCTTTACCCGCATGCCTATATCCTGCCACGTGGGGGCAAGGACCCCGATGTTCTCGTAATTTTTTGTGAACTGGATCAGAGAAGAGATACGTTGAGAAGCAATTGTTGCCTTATGGAGATAATTAATCAGAGTAGGATCGGGTAGTTTATTTTCCAGAATACGGAGGTATCCCGCGAGTACGGTAAGCTGATTGTTGATGTCGTGCCGGGTGATGCTGGAGAGAAGGTTGAGTTTTTTGTTGGCGATCTCAAATGCTTTTTGTGATGATTCGAGCTGAGTATTGATCTCTACGAGTTCGCGGTTCTGCGAAACGAGCTGATTGTGATAGCTGTTCATTTGTTCTGCGATGTGGCCGACAACAACTGCGACAATCACGAACATACAGGCGCGGATGAGCGCGTCGGGAGAGATGATCCCTATCGTGAGGTAAGCATCCACAATATGCATGGCTCCAAATAACAGCGCGATATGGATGGCCTTCCTCCCGTACCATAGCCCTGCGACAACAATAATGAGATAATAGAAATGCGTGTATACGACCGCAACTCGCAGCTGGAAGTGGACGATGAATTCAAGGAGAAGACCAAGGAGGATCAGGAATGCAAATGCATAGGGTTTGGGCTTATCGAGCGATCTCCACCAGGATCCACCCACATCATATTTCTGCAAAGCTAACCCTCGTATTTTTTTTTTAGTTTTGTGAATAATTTTGACACATATGCGTTAATAACAATCCTGGTGTGCAATCATCTGGTTCTTTTGCATCTGTTTTGAGATTCCTGCTGATTTTTTTAAAAAAACATCCATTGCAGGATAAGGTGAATTATTAACAGGGCAGCAAATGCCAGGCTTATGTAGTTATGCATTGGTCAACCACTGGTTTTTTGCGATCCCCAGGAACAATACCCAGCCGCTGCCTCTCCCACCTCCTTCAGGATACACAAGAAACAGAACCAGCCCGGATACAAGGGACGGGATGCACGTGATCAGACAGCCGATGTCCACGAGTGCGTTGATCGTAATGCGTCTCATGGGGAATACCTCACGAAGAATAATTAATTGATAGGCAATTAATCTGTTGTTGATACCAAACGGGTTCTGACCACCATGGTGCCATTAAACCATGTACTTTTATCATCTTTCCCGGAAAGTGTAGATCTGGTATGACAATAAAAGAGGTATTTCATGGGGTCCCGGGTATCCTCCGCCCGTTTAAGGAATATCTGGAGAAGAAAGGATTGAAAAAAGGTGATCAGGTTGTCTATTATGGTGTGCCGGGGACGTGCACACCGTTTGTCGAGCTGCTCGGGTTTGCCGTCCGCTCGCTCGAACTTGAACAGGTTTTTGTTCCCCTGGTAGATGAGAGCAAGGCACATGCGATCCATAATGTGCCTGACATCGGGATGCAGGCTGGTGCTGCCATGGGGAATCTGAAACCAAAGGCAATAGTAATCATGGGAGGGCTCTCCATGCCCAATGTGCCGATAAAAGCAGAGCAGGTAAAAGCGGTAATTGACCGGCACCCCGGCACGCTGGTTATCGGGGTCTGCTTCATGCATATGTTCGAGAAGGCCGGGTGGCTTTNNTCGGGGTCTGCTTCATGCATATGTTTGAAAAAGCCGGGTGGTTTGCGACCGTGTCATTTGATTGCCTCATCGATGCAAATATCGATCCGGTTGAAGTAACAAAAATATCCTGACCAGGTTCAGTATTCAATTGTGTAACAGGAGACAAATTGAAGTAAAAGAGGTAATGTAAGCAAAGAAAAGTAACTTATCTGATACTATAATTTTTACATGGCGCTTTAAAACAACCTTTTTTCAATACTGTTGCGCTCGTCGCTCATTCCAGGTGAAAAAATCCAACCGGATTGAATCGGTGATCTGAACCGGAAATCAATGTTTGAAAAAAAAAAGTGATTGATGTGATCTTACCTTGATGGTATGATCAGTGAGCGCTCTCCAGCGGGCATGAACTCGCGGATTGCAC
>DADR01000027.1:0-15530 GCA_002495055.1 Methanoregula sp. UBA247
GGATGTTCTACGAAGCCTGCCCGGAAGCTTATGAAGCGAAACCCGGCAGGATCTCATCTGATAAGTTCCCGTTCCTGAAAAATGCCGTCTTCCTGGGTAATATCCCGTACAATGGCATGTTTACCTGGGATGAAATGCTGAAAAAAGCTGAAGAAGTGACCACTGATGAGCTTATCGATCGAGGTGAAGCGCTCACCTTTGATGATGCTATCAATATACAGTACACAAGCGGCACGACCGGGTTCCCAAAAGGGGTTGTACTTACCCACCATGGTGTGCTCAACAACGGATATATCATCGGGGAGGGGATGGGCTTTTCAGAAAAAGACCGGCTCTGTATTCCTGTGCCGTTCTATCACTGCTTTGGCATGGTCCTCTCCAACCTCGCAAGTGTGACGCATGGTTCGACCATGGTCCTGCCGGCTCCGACATTTGATGCTGAGGAAGTCCTAAAAACCGTCGAGAAAGAACGGTGCACTGCCCTTAACGGGGTGCCAACAATGTTCATTGCTGAACTGACACACCCGAATTTTGAAAAATATAACCTGAAATCGTTACGAACCGGTATTATGGCAGGATCACCGTGTCCGATTGAAGTGATGAAACAGGTCAACACAAAAATGCACATGCGCGACATCGTAATTGTGTATGGACAGACCGAAACATCACCGGGTGTTACGATGACCACGACCAAAGACCCGGTTGAACGACGGGTCTCAACCGTCGGGCGTGCATTTCCCCATACGGAACTTAAGATTGTCGATTCCAAGACCGGCAAGATCGTTCCCCTGGGTGAGATCGGAGAGATCTGCGCACGTGGTTACTGCGTCATGAAATGTTATTACAATAATCCGTCCGCGACCCATGCAACGCTGGACTCAAACCACTGGAACCACACTGGAGACCTGGGGACCATGGATGAGGAAGGCTACTTCAGGATTGTTGGTCGCCTTAAAGATATGGTTATACGGGGCGGGGAGAACATCTATCCGCGTGAGATCGAGGAGTTCCTTCACCACAACGAAAAGATTTCAGATGTGTACGTTGTCGGGGTGCCGGATAAAAAATATGGTGAGGAACTCTGTGCCTGGGTGAAAGTCAAGGATGGCAATAAACTGACAGAGGATGAGGTCAAGGATTTCTGTAAAGGTAAAATTGCCCACTATAAAATACCACGATATGTGATGTTTGTCAACGATTTCCCGATGGGGGTCACGGGCAAGATACAGAAATTCAGGATGCGCGAAGACTCGATCAGGACGCTTGGGCTTGAGGCAGCTGCAGAGATTGAAACTGCATGAAAATTCTCCAGGATCCAAAATAAAAATTTGCATGGATATGTTATCAATAGCAAGTGAAAAACAAATATACCTGAAAACTCTATGAAGGCGTAATCTAATGAGGACTATCAGTTTGATTTCATGTTTTTTACTCATTCTTTGTGTGTGTACGATTGCTCCTGCAATGGCAGGAACAAAATACATGGAAGGAAACCCGCAGTTTTCTGCCTATATCTCCGGATCCAATGAATATAGTCCGGGCAACGAGGTTCATCTCACCATTGTNNGTTGAAAATACCGGACTTAACGAATTTAAATTTATCCAGTCCGGAATCGTAGATCGGGATGATCTCCCTAACACAGCTAAATTCGTCACCGTGGCTCTCGATTCCGGCACAGCACCTCTGGTAATCAAATCTGATCCCCAGATGCTGGGGGATATTAAAGGTGGAAGCAGCGCAAATGCAGTATTTATAACAAAAATTAAACCCGATGCTGTAGCTGGCAGCTATACGCTCCCCCTTACGCTTAATTATACGTTCTTATACCAGGCAGAACAATACGGCGTCGAGACCATCCAGTATTCCTATAAACAGGTAAATGAAATNNAAATCCGATGTATCGATTGATGTGCAATCGGTCACTCCGGAAAACCTGAATGTAGGAACTGAGGGGTATCTGATTTTGAAAATAAAGAATACCGGTTATGAGAATGGTTCAAAAGCGATTGTGAAAATTCTGCCCAATAGCAACAGTCCGATTGTACCAACAGACAACAGCGTTTATATAGGGGATTTCCTTTCGGGAAGCATAGTCGACTGCAGATATAAGATATCAATATCCGGTGATGCAGAGCCGCAGACCTATCCGGCAGATATTGTCGTGGTTTATAAGAACCATGAGGGGGACTTTGTCACGTCACAGAGTGATACCATCGGGATACCCGTTGGGAGTAAAGTGGATTTTGAGGTTATTTCACCTCCGGCAGAAATGAATCCTGGAAATAAAAGAGTCATCATTGTGGAATACAAAAATTCTGGTGAAACCACGATCTACAGCGCACAAGGCAGAATAAGCGCCGTGGATCCATTCACCAGTAATGATGATATTGCATATCTTGGGAACATCCAACCTGGAGAATCTGCTGTTGCATCATACGAAGTAAGGGTCGATCGCTCGGCGACGATTAAGGAGTATGGACTCGATTCTGAGATCAGGTACCGGGATGCACTTGATAACACCTATATATCTGACACCATGAAAGTGAAAATAAGCGTGAATTCACCATCCGGAATGACTGTTGTGCTCTCAAATCCCATTTACCTTTCAGTTATTGTTGCCGGGATTATCGGAATCGCATATCTGATGTATCATTACCGGAAAAAATGATAGGGGTCATACGCGAATACACCTCTAATTAAATTCCGGATTCGTCATTAAAACAAGAAATTTTTAAATACCGGATTGCGTAACATTAGTATACAAATTAAATTGATTTAAATCAAGTAAATTTTATTTGATTCCTACAAACGGTTCAAACTGGTGATAGTATGCACATTATGGAAGGATTTCTGCCTTTACAATGGTGTATAGTCTGGTGGATAGTTGCCCTGCCCTGCATCATGCTCGGAATGTATCAATTGAAAAAAATACTGGCTGCTGACCGTGAAGCTCTTCCCCTCCTTGGGGTAACGGGGGGATTTATCTTCATCCTGTCATCCTTGAAACTCCCCTCAGTATCCGGCAGTTGCTCCCATCCTACCGGAACCGGGCTCTCGACCATATCATTCGGGCCATGGATTACCTCAGTTATCTGCCTGATCGTGCTCCTGTTCCAGAGCCTGTTCCTTGCCCACGGGGGGCTTTCAGTTCTCGGAGCCAATATTGTCTCCATGGGTATTGTTGGACCAGCCATAGGTTATGCGATATACCGGCTGCTGCGGGACACCTCTGTAAATATTTACTTTACCATTTTTCTGGTGACTGCACTTGCCGATATGTTTACCTATATGACAACCTCGTTCGAACTGGCCCTTGCATACCCGGCCGAGACCGGGGGATTTATCAGTTCTTTCATCCTGTTTATGGGTATTTTTGCTGTTACGCAGCTCCCCCTTGCCATTATAGAAGGTGTTGTCCTTACCCTTGTGTTCAAATATATCGTGGCACTCAAGCCTGATATCCTCATAAAGTTGAAAATATTCTCAGNNAATACAGCAAGGAATGATGCTTCATGAAATTCAAATATACCCTTGAAGTCCTGACCATCATTGCTATTGTGGCATTCTCTCTCACATTTCTCTATACGAGTTCGACCATGAGCGGTGCGGAATTTGCCGGTTCTGACAATGTCGGTTCCGGGCTTATCGCAGAACTATCCGGTGTACCTCTGGAAAATTTCAAACCTCTTATTCCCCAGTGGGAACCGCCAAGCGGAGAAATTGAGTCCTGTCTTTTTGCACTCCAGGCTGCAGTCGGGGGTATTCTGGTAGGGGGCGTATTCGGGTTCTGGATAGGATCTCAGAAGAAAGCATAATTCTGGATAAGGAGCGAGATATTCATATGTATGAGGAACTTCTGGAAGATATTGCCCAGAAGAACGGACTCCGGGAAGTGAATACAAACCTTAAACTAGCAGCTGGACTCGGTGCGATCCTCCTTTGTCTCCTGTCATCGAGTTATTTTCCTCCCCTTTTTATTGCCCTGATCCTCACGGGTGCGATCCTGTTTCTTGCTCGGATTGATGCAAAAATCTATGCAGAACTTTTTATTGTTCCCCTCTGGTTTGCCATAATGAGTGTTGCCGGGATTATCCTTATTTCCGGGGGACATGGTCTTTTCTGGAGATGGGATATTCTGCCATCATTTTCCCTCTCCATCACAAGGGATAGTATAAATCAGGGTTTTTTTGTCTTCTGCAGGGTTCTTGGGGGAATGTCTGCGATGTGCTTTATATCCCTGACTACCCCTATGACCGATATATTCACGATATTCCGGCGCTGTAAGGTTCCGGAAACCGTGATCGATTTAATGATGATCATCTACCGTACCATCTTCATCCTGATGGACCAGGTTATTCAGATATACCATGCACAAGTCATGCGTCTTGGATATTCCACATGGAGCGAATCCTTACATTCATTTTCATCCCTGTGCGGTGCGGCGTTCATTGCCAGCTGGAATTCAGGAGAAGATTTAATCCGCGCCATGGATGCGCGCTGTTATGAGGGAAAATTTGCGGTCCTTGGGGAAACCCATCCGGTAGAACGAATCCCCTGTTTTGCAGTAGCGATCTTTCTGGTGATCTCAACTGCGGTTGTGATTGCTTCAGGAAACTATACGATAATCTAGGTCGGGAACCATGAGCAGCATAATACTTGAAGCACGGGATGTCCGCTATCGCTATCCACGGGGGATGGAAGCAGTCTGTGGCATCAGTTTCCATATACGGAGGAAGGAAAAAATTGCTCTTGTCGGACCAAACGGTGCCGGAAAATCCACGCTCCTGAAGATGTTCAATGGTATGATACGTCCAGACTCCGGGCTTATGCTCTTCGATAACCAGCCAGTTATGTATGATACCGCATCTTTGCGGATGCTGCGCAAACGCGTGGGGTTTGTCCTCCAGAACCCGGACCGCCAGATTATTGCACCAACAGTGTACCAGGATGTGGCATTCGGTCCAACCAATCTCGGGTATCCTGAAAATGAAGTAAAAAGGATTGTGACGGTAGCGCTCCGTCATGTAGGGCTTGAAGGTTTTGAACGCCGGCCTCCTCACCAGCTATCCGGTGGTGAAAAAAAACGGGTTGCTATAGCCGGGGTCCTGGCAATGGATCCGGATGTACTTGTCCTTGATGAACCAACAAGTGGACTCGACCCATCCGGATCAGAAGATATTATGGAACTTCTCGATGAACTGAATCATGAAGGGAAGACGATCATCATCTCAACACATAATGTTGAACTGGCATACCCGTGGGCGGACCGTGCCATCCTGATGCTTGAAGGAAAGATCCTTGAAGAGGATATTCCTGAAAAAGCGTTTGGTAACACGGAATATGTGCGAAGAGCACACCTTTCCCTCCCGACCCTTCTTGAATTGCATACGGAACTGCAGAAAAGAGGCTTCCATCTCCCGGGAAAAAAACCCCATACGGTGCTGGATATGATGCACTGTATCGAGACAATTGTTGAAAAAACCACCCGTCATACCCAGCCCGGGACGATAACTATCTATAATGTAGATGGGGAAAGCCAGGAAATTTTATCGACATGGTTATCCACCCGGTCCGGCATACCGGTTGGTGCAATGGGGACCAGGGCAAAACAACAGGCAGAAATTTCCAAAATCCGTCTGGATTTTACCTATGGTGTCATTGATAAATGCATCCTTAAGGCCTTGTTAGGAGAAAACACTCTCATCATGACCACAGGCAGTATGGTTCAGCGCGTGAACCGACGTGTTGATGCCTATTGCCGTGAAAGTGGAATCCGTATTACGGTAAACCAGCTCATTCCTGTACCTGGATCCTCTGAAGAAGTAAACGGGAGATTGACATGAGCACCATCCCTCGTGTCATCATCGCCGGCACTCATAGTGGGTGCGGTAAAACCACCATCGCAAGCGGTATCATGGCGGCACTCACTGCACGCGGAATGCAAGTCCAGCCCTTCAAAGTAGGACCGGATTTTATCGATCCTTCCCATCATACCAGGATCTGCGGGCGACCTTCACGAAACCTTGACCCATTTATGATGGGAGAAGAGGGGTGCATTGAAACAGTTATCCGGGCAACCAGTGGGGCTGATATCGCAGTTATCGAAGGGGTCATGGGAATATATGACGGTATTGATGGAACCGATGTTGCGAGCACCGCTCATGTTGCACGCATCCTGAATACCCCGGTCATCCTTGTTGTTGATGTAAAAGGAATGTCCCGGAGCGTGCTGGCACTTATCCGGGGATATAAGGATTTCGATTCAACGATCTCTTTTGCCGGGGTAATCCTGAATCGCGTGGGAAGCCGTCGACACCGCCAGATGATTGAGGGCTCTCTCTCATTACCCTCGGTAGGCTGGATACCAAAACGTGAAGATATTGCGATTGAGAGTCGTCATCTTGGTCTTAGGATGGCGTTTGAAACCGGATTAATGGGAGAATTTGGAAAGGTAATCGAGGAATTTTGCGATCTGGATGCAATTATCGCAATCTCTCAAAAAAGTCCGATGTTAATCCCGAAAAAAAAGATTTTGCCACCGGGAAAAAGGAAACCGGTTCGTGCCACCATTGGTGTGGCACTGGATGACGCATTCTGTTTTTACTATCAGGATAACCTGGATCGCTTACGAACATTTGGGGCAGATCTCGTCTTTTTCAGTCCCCTGAAAGATCCGTTACCTGAGGTTCATGCCCTCTACTTCGGAGGGGGGTATCCGGAACTTCATCTTCCCGCACTGGAGATTTCACCCTGTACACGGGGATTAAAACCTGCCGTTGATGAGGGGATGCCGGTTTATGGGGAATGTGGAGGGCTTCTGTATCTCACTCGCGAAATCAGGTCCGATCGGAAATATCGGTTATGCCGTGCGGTTCCGGCCGAATCAGAAATGACATCGCAGGTACAGGCTCTCGGTTATGTAAAGGGTGAAAAAATTGGTGATATATCGTTTGTTCCACCATTGCAGTCCATAACCGGGCACGAATTTCATTACTCCCGTGTGTTTCCGGATCACGACGCACAATTCGCGTTCAGATTGACACGAGGTAAAGGTATCGACTCCGGAAAGGATGGGCTTTCATCTGTGAATGCACTTGGCACCTACACCCATGCGTATTTTACAGATTCTTTTGCCAGAATATTTGTCGATGCAGCATATCATTTTTCTCATGACTGAAAGGATTTTTTAAAAAAATCGATCGATAAATATTCATTTTCCCACAGAAGGCATAAAAATGTAGAAAGATGAATCTATCATCAACAGAATTCAGGTGAGAGTACTTGCGCAGCGATGAAATAAAATCCGGATACCAGCGGGCGCCTAACCGGTCGCTCCTGAGATCACTGGGTGTGACCGACGGGGAGATGGAACTCCCGTTTATTGGAATTGCCAATGCTTACAATACCATTGTTCCCGGGCATGTTCACCTTCGCCAGCTTGCAGAAAAGGTGCGTGAGGGCATCGCTGCCGGAGGGGGCGTTCCCTTCGAATTCGGTGTGATCGGCATCTGTGATGGAATTGCCATGGGGCACGAAGGGATGCGGTATTCCCTGCCATCACGGGAGAATATCGCTGATTCTATCGAACTCATGGTTGAGGCGCACCGGTTCGATGGACTGGTCTGCATTGGTACGTGTGATAAGATCGTTCCGGGAATGCTCATGGCAGCTGCAAGGTGTAATATACCCTCAGTGGTCCTTACCGGAGGACCAATGCTCTCCGGATTTCAGGATGGTAAAGACCTGTCGCTCATTGATATTTTTGAGGGAGTGGGTAAAGTCGCCGCAGGTGCGATGAAGGAACCTGAATTATGCGAACTGGAGTCCTGTGCGATGCCGGGCTGCGGGAGCTGCCAGGGTCTTTACACGGCAAATACCATGGCATGCATGACAGAAGCGATGGGAATGTCGCTTCCAGGTTGTGCTGCAATTCCCGCTGTCGATGCGGGAAAGCTAAGAATTGCACGGGAGACTGGAGAATCTATCATACGACTGGTTAAAAAACAGGTCAGGCCCAGGGATATTATTACGAAAAAGAGCCTCCAAAATGCTATCCGGGTGGATATGGCTCTTGGGGGATCGACGAATACGGTACTGCACCTGATGGCGATTGCTGGTGAGGCAGAAGTCCCGCTCTCTCTCGAAGATTTCAATACATTAGCAGAAACAGTTCCGCATATCTGCCATATGCAGCCCTCGGGTCCGCATTCAATGCAGACGCTCTATCGCGCCGGGGGCATTCCTGCCGTATTAAAAAGGCTGGAAAAGTATCTGGATGACTGTCCCACGGTATCGGGTAAAAAAATCCTGCAGATTGCAAAAAATGCCATGGTGAAAAATGAAGATATAATCCGACCCACACACGATCCCATAAATTCTGCAGGAGGATTGAAAATTCTTTTTGGATCCCTGGCTCCGGATGGTGCCGTAGTGAAATGTGCTGCAGTCCCAAAGAAAATGTGGAAACATACAGGACCGGCACGGGTCTTTGATGGCGAACAGAGTGCAATGAAAGCAATCCTCGCCCGTGAAATCAACGAGGGTGATGTCATAATCATACGGTATGAAGGTCCACGTGGTGCCCCGGGTATGCCCGAAATGCTCTCACCCACATCAGCACTTATGGGATTTGGGTACACCAGTGTTGTTCTGGTAACAGATGGCAGGTTCTCAGGAGGTACGCGTGGTCCCTGTATCGGGCATGTGAGCCCGGAGGCAGCGATTGGTGGCCCAATAGCACTCATTATGGAAAACGACCGGATTGAGATTGATCTGTTTGAGAAAAAAATTGATATTTTAGTCGATGAAAAAATACTATCGCTGCGTAAGAAGACATGGAAACCCATAAAAAAATCCCTGTCCGGTGTACTTGCACGGTATGCAAAAACCGTAGAACAGGCAAATCTCGGGGCAGTCCAGAAATAAATAATTTTTTCAGAGTCATGGTATTTCGATAATCATGACCTTTTTCTCATCATTATCTGGGACAAAGGAACGACATCGCTCGTTATCACAAATGTTGAGCGGGAATGGTCTATTCTGACAATGCCTTCCTGAATTTGCCCTTCGGAACAACGATTTCAAACCTTGCACCTTTTCCTGGTTCTCCGGTCTCAGTAATCGTCATTCCGGTAAATCCAAGGAGTTCTCGGGCAAGGAAAAGGCCAAAACCGGTTCTCTTACCGTAGCCAAATTCGAATATTTTCCCTTTTTCAAGTTCGGGAATTCCCGTGCCATTATCCTCATAAATCAGAGAGAGGGATTCTTCGGACATCCGTGCAGAAAGCCGGATTTTTGTCATCCGGTGATTCCCGTGTTGCAGCGAATTTGCCAGAAGATTAAAAAAAATCCTGGGAAGGAGAGGATCGGCATAGAGTTCAATATTATCCATTTCCACACGGATATCAACATTACTGGAGGGTAACAACGTTACCGCACTCCAGAATGACTTAATTACCGATTGCCAGGTCGGGGTGGTTATTCCGATAGCCTGAAGCGAACTGACAAATGCCATCTGGTTCCGGATAGACTCGACCGATTCGAGGGTCTTGTCAAAAAACGTCTGTATTGCCTCCCGGGAGGTCTTCAGCTGAGCACGCTCCAGGTAATTCATGATAACCGATAACTGGTCAAGAATGTCACGCCGTGTGATACTGAACAGGAGATCGATTTTCATGTTCATGGTTTCTTCGGTTAAATCCTCTGCTATACCAAGGATATACCGGACGTTTTTGGTCGAATCGAAAATCGGGACAAGAATTATATGGATAATACGCTGGCCGCGGATTTTGTGTACAATTTTTTTATTGAATACCAATACTCGTTTGAGACATGCTTCCTGATCCTCCTGGATTATAATAGAAGATTTTTCCTCTGAAAACAGGTCCCGGGCGCTCCTGCCAATTACATCCGAAGCCTTGAGATCAAAAATCTCTTCACTCGCCTTATTCCAGAAAACGTATTTTCCATCTTGTATACTCTTCATGAAAACAGCGACAGGCAGTTGATCTATCATCTCCATCTGAAACATTTTTTCATCCTGAACTTCACGAAATGCAGTTTTTAGAGAGGATACCATCGTGTTGATGCTCAGTTCCAGATCCTGAAATTCTGCAACATCGGTTGAAGAGATCTTCCAGCCAAGGTTGCCGTCAGATATACGGTTGACATCCTTTACAATTCCTGAGATAGGTTTTGTGAGATTTCGTGATAGCAAAAAGGCGCCACAAAGCCCGACAGCGAGTGCCAGAAGGAAGACCAGCAGAATGAACTTCATATGCTCAAAAAATGCTCTTTCGAGCATCGCATCATCATATGTGAGCTCTACAATACGGCTCACGTCTGAGCCATACTGTTCATTTTTCAGGTCAATGAAGAGGTATTTTACGGACTTCCTGGCATCAGGGAGTATGACCGTACGATCCTGCCGCTGCTGGATTACCTGCGCTAAAATATTCCGTGTGGATTCATCCACGGGTTCTGAAGTGTTGTCAGCAATTTTTCCCATCGAGTTGAAGATACGGACGCGTTCGATATAGGGATTGAGTGAGACGATCCGTTCAATTGCTTTTTTATACCTGACGGACGACCGCTCACCGGGAAATGATGTTTCTGCAAGTCCCAGTTCGAGCACATACCGGTGGTCAGGTGTGGGCATGTAGGCAAATTTGCGGGTTTTCCCACTACCCATCTGGTCTTCGACAATACGATCCGGGAAGAATCCTTCAGAATTCCTGATCTTTGTCAGGTAGTCAAAAAAATAGGGAATTTTTTTAAAATCCATTCCCAGTTCAGGTTCATATGTAGTGAATTCGATGATCCCGGATTCATTGATAAGATAAATTTCAAAATCGTCTCCAAGATTCCTTTTCAGGTCAGTCAGGTTCATGAGGGCAGGAGTTCCCGAAGATTGTTTGTACGCTTCCAGAATACCTTGTAGTCCCGTGCGCATCTGCTCATTCAGGCTGCTGTCATAGAGGTTGTAGCTTTCATCGGTGAGCTTGATAATGACGGTGATATCGTGTTCAGTCATTCGTTTGATGTGCTGGGAATTTTTGTCAAAGATATTTTTTGTATTGTAGAAATCATTAACAACAACAAGCATTCCGACAATGAATATCAGGACTATCATTGCAAAAAGGATAGAAACGAAGAATGACCGGTTTTTTAAACTAAAAGCCTTTTTTTCGGTCATACCCACCACAGATAATTCAAAGAGATTAATAATTTGTAAATCCCGTCACTTATTAATCACGACCATTAAGATTAATCGCAGCGATTAACATCGCCGTAAAAATGCATAATTCTTTTATCCCCGGACTTATATTCCTTTAGTCTTTCCCGCTGCAAGGAGTTTTACAACCAACTGTGTTGTTCAGCTGGCATCAGGATCCTTCTTTTTGCGAGGTATGTAATAAAACAAAAAAATAGGTAGGATTTTACTTCATCGCTTCAGTGATTGCTTCCTTTACCTTCTCATCAGATTCTGTTTCAAGCACTTGTCTAAGGGCATCGTGCACTTTTTTTCCGCCAATAGCACCAAGCGCCTTTACTGCCATCATCCGGACATACCTGTTCTCATCTTTTAACAGGATTATCATCGGATCTATAGCCTCTGAGTCGCCGAATTCGCGAAGCCCTTTTGCAGCCATATATCGCACGTGATCACGGTTATCCTTAAGTGCCTGGATAAGTGGCTGGACTGCTTTTTCATCAGCTATCTTACCCAGTGCTTCAGCCGCACGGTACCGGGTCTCCCACTTGGGTTGTTTCATCGCAGCAGACAGCGGTTCGATTGCTGCTTTGCCAATTGCCGACAGGGCAAGTGTTGCCTGTTCGCGAACGGACTTGTCAAAGTCACCCAGCGCTTCGATAAGTGGCTGGATGGCTCGGGGGTTCTTTGCTTTCCCGAGGAGGTATGCGGCATATTGCCGGACCAACGGATCTGTGCTGTCACGAAGGTCGTGAACCAGACCTTCAATTCCCTTTTTCTCAAGTTCCTCTGCCCTCTCCGGTTTTTCGGGCATATTTATTTCAGCCATAATTTCTCCATGATGTATCTCCCGTATTGTTATATAAGGAAGATCACGGGGATACACCTGTAATTCTCATGTACCTCTCCCGAAGTTTTTACCCATCGGAGTTAAGCCCGGGGACATACCCCACTAAAAAAAATCTGTCAATAATAACTGCAAAACAATTCGAAGTCTACGACGGATATAAATATTTCACACGGCGATGCATTGTGTATGAACAATAAAGTCATTACACTTCTTGTGGTGTGCATAGCAATGGTTGCAGCAGCCGGGTGCATGGGATTTCAAGACACAGGTGTTGATCAGACCTCCTCATCCCAGGATACCAGCAATGGACGCGTTCAGTCCGAATCCAAAGGGGTATACTCTGGTCCGGCTTCCACACCCGTTCCAACGTTCGCTCCGGCCCAATCCGGATCAGGTACTTCCGGTGTTGAGACAAAGATCATCAAAACTGCCTTCATCACTTTAGAAGTAAATGACGTGCCCGGTTCGGTCGAAACTCTCAAAAGCCTTGCAGCCCAGAAGGGAGGCTACATCTCTTCGACTAATATCCAGAAAAATTATAACAACCGTCTTTCGGGTTCGGTAATTCTCCGTGTTCCTGCAGCAGAATTTGATACCACACTTACCGGGGTCAGGGCTCTCGGCACGGTCAAATCAGCGTCAACCCAGGGACAGGATGTGACCGAAGAATATGTCGACCTCCAGGCTCAGAAAGTCTCGTACCAGAACCAGCTGGCGCAATATAATGAGATCATGAAAAAAGCGGTAAAGGTGGAGGATGTGATTACTGTTCAGCAGCAGATAGACCGGGTCCAGACAGAACTAAACCGGCTGGAGGGGCGACTGAAATTCCTTAACAGCCGGATTGATCTCTCAACGATTACCGTGAACCTCCAGGAACCCGAACCAGTCGGGGGTGAGACCGGGTACAGCTTTGTATCGACGATCAATGAAGGGATTGTAGGATTTTTCGGAATGATCAGTGCCCTGATAATCATCCTTTTCACCCTGCTTCCGCTGCTCCTCCTTGGTGGAGCTGCATATGGGGTCTACCGCTGGAGAAAAGGAAGAACCAGTGCAGCTCCTCCAGAAACTCCTGAAAAGAAATAATAATAAAAATTGTAATTTTTTTTCTGCTTAAGCAGCATTCTGTTTTTTAAAGAGCTCATCAATCATTTTAAGATCGGTCGATTCAGAGATCGAAGGGGCACCTCCTGTGACCTCCGAGATACCTGGCTGTCAGATGGAAGATCAGATGCCTTTTTGCCATACCATAGTCGCAAGAAGGGTCAGTTATTCGCAGGAAAATGAATCGGGAAAATGGTATTTTTCCGGTTTTTTTATCTATGACGATTCATAGTAATGCCGGTATCAGGTAACGCCAATCGATCTGAATCCGATAAGGATCAGAACCCGACATTGGCAGGACTGTTTCCCGGAGCGGCAGGACTGGTTGCATCTCCTGTCGGGGTAATGGTGGTCTTTGTGGGGATAACAGTGGCTCCGGTAGTTTTCACGGGGATTGCAGCGGTTGTGTTTGAATCACCCGCACCGGGTGTGTTTCCTGAACCATTGGAAATCATCGGGTAGAGGAAAAAACCACCCAAAACAATTGCAATGATTATAATAACCACAATAATGCCAATAACTGCCTTTTTTCCGGGTTTAAAGATGAATCCTTCCCAGGGTTTCCTGGGAACCTGGGGTGTGCTGGTGGGAGATGTGGATTCAGACGGTTGTGAATCAATAATTATCGGTGGAATAATATCGGGTTTCTCATCAGTCTCCTCAAATTTTGGTTCTGGTTCGTGTGCAGCTGGCACCGGGAATGAAATATCGGGTTCCTGTTCAGGCAGAATCCCTGGTTCTTCAAAACCCCCCCACCGGGGATTGTCGGAGATCCTATCTATTCTGGGTCCAATGAAGGATTCAAAGGTTTTTCTATCCTTTTCAATTGACTGAATGGTTGTTTCTGCTCCCTTTGCCGGAATTTCGGATACTCCTGAGGGTGGGATTGCGGGGACTGTTTCACTACCAGGCACAATGATCCTTGATCCACACCGGTCGCAATATCCGGATCCATCCGGCACACGGTTACCGCATCGTGAACAATAGGTACCAAACTGCAGAGGTGAAGGCTCATATTCTGCCTTTTCCAGATTCGTTGAAACGGGGAAAGGGCGTTTTTCAATAATCTTTTTTGCAGGAGAGATTTTTTCCGGTTCATTTGGTCCCGGAGTATTCTCCGGGGCCGGAATATTCTGAACTCCGGGTACTTGTATCACTTCAATCCTTGGCGAAGGTACCTTACCGGATCTCCTGGGAGCCTGCCCGGGAACGGGGACGATTTTACGGATAACCTGGTCAAATTTTGAGGATGTGTTCTCCTTTAACGCTTTCAACCACGCATCCCGCTCCCTGATCCGGTTCCCACCAGTCTGGCGGGAAAACGTCAGAATCATCTGCCGTTTTTCACCGGCTCTGGTCATAACTGTCAGGGTAATGATCTGGTCACGTATTGCGTTCTCTCCCGCTTCAGCGTCTTTAATCGTGACAAGCTGTATCTCTCTGGGGGGCAGGAGATTGGTTGCCCTGTCAACTAAAATGATCCGTTTATTAGTAAGGATACCCTCGAAGGGGATCGATTTGACATAGACTCCCGGGGTCCGGAAAACAATGTTTTCATCGCTGCGCAGTTCTGGTTCGCCCATTACACAACACATTTCCTAATCCTAGGTTAAAAAAGTGTAGGATGATACTGGTATGATAAGAGATACATGGTATCAAAACTGCTTCAGAATCCATCACCGGCAACGTTTTAATATGATTCCGGCTCCATGTACCATTCAGTTCATACCAGAAATTTTTTAAAGTCGGGTGGATTTTGATGGTGTTTATCTGCCGTCAATGTGGAACATGTTGCATGTTTATGGGCGACTATATCTCAATCGAACACCAGAACGGTCCCTTTGAATTTGCCTGCGAATCAGTTTCGACCGGCACACCATTTATTGCCAGTATCGATGAAGATAAACGGGAAATATTTCTGGACACCACATTTTCGGATCTTCATCCGACAGCATGCCGGTTTCTCAGGCCTGATGGGGATCATATACGATGCACGATCCACGAATCAAGTCCCTGTCAGTGCAAGTTCTACCGGTGTGTTGTTATGAAAATTTTTGATAAGGACGGAATTCCTGTTGGCTTTGTGAACGGCAATCTTTCACTGCATTCTGATGATCTACATCTGCGGGCTCTGTGGGAAGAGGCGGGGCGGAAAATCTCTCTCCGTTCTGATGATGCTGAAATACAGTTGCAGCAATACCTGGCAGACAAAGGATATCGTATCGAATGAACTGTGACGGTTATAATACCGGATAACAGGTTAAAAGGGGTATTTCTTAAAAAAACAGTACTTTTTATCCCATCATTTTTATCAAAGAACTAAAAAGACAACGCCCAGGTCGGAATTCGAATCCGAGTCG
>DADR01000027.1:15565-18059 GCA_002495055.1 Methanoregula sp. UBA247
GCTGAGTTAAGGCGGGGCACTGCCTAATAATGTAGGGGTAAATCCGTATTAAACGTATCGTAACAAGCCCGGTTTTCTGTTAAAAACCGGGAAATATATTGCTGGTACAACCGCACTGGTGCAGTGAAAAAAGGTAAGGAAGCCACACCCGTCGTGATCGATACAAGGTTCGTGCCTGCCGGATGATGACAATACCGCATAACGCGGTCAGTGAGACTTCAGGTAACTCAGGGCAGTCCGTATATCCTCGGCAATCATCTGCCGCTTCACCTTTTCGATATTGTAACTGTCACCGGTATGGGTATAAGAAGGGAGAAACCGTATGCCGTTTTGGATATATTCCTGTCTGCGTATTTTATAGGTAGACCCCGCGGGTATCGGACTTTTACCGTATTTCTCTTTATAGACGTAATTAACTGATTTTATGGCAAAGTCTCCCATGCACAGGATCACCCCGATATCCGGGAACTGTTCCAGTTCAGGTTTCAGAAACCGGGACGCACATTCTTTTATGGTTTTTGCAGAAACGAGATAACCGGTCTTGCCGCATTTAATGGCAGTCGTGAGATAGATGCCCATGCTGGTCAGGTCTTCATAGTTTTCAATGGCAGCTCCCGCGTCCCGGAATGCCGTCCTTGTCGTCTGGAAGAAGGCGCCGGAACTGCTTTCGTAAAAGTAATCCGACCTGTCGGCAGGAGGACACTCTGAAATCATGACAATCCTGATATTCCGGGGATTGAGATCCAACTGCGGGAATATCATTCTCTTATGGACGTCAGTGCAGGGATAATTGCACGTGAAGGTATTAATTCCCATAAATCGCTCTGGAATCATGCTTTATATAAAATCTGCCCAGGGATGCCGAAAGTTATCCACATATCCATGCATCATGTGCATGGCTGGATAGATCCCCTTCATCAGTGATGATTCTGGTGCAGCGATTGTTTAAATAATCCGCATACACATGTTCTTATATGACTGCTCGCAAGGATGTTGCGGGGGATCGTCTTCTTCACCGATAGCTACGCTCTTGGAGAAGTAACTGTTTTTGACACCACATTACGTGACGGAGAACAGACCCCTGGTATTGCATTTACATTTGAACAGAAACTTGAGATTGCCCGCCAGCTCTCCGCAATCGGCGTACACGCGATAGAAGCAGGTTTCCCTGCATCATCGAAAGCCGAGAAAGAGACGGTAACCGCTATTAAAAAGCTTGGTCTTGAGTCGAAGATCTGCGGGCTTGCCCGCTCCACAAAAGCCGATGTGGACACCTGCCTTGACTGTAACGTCGACTTGGTGCACGTCTTCATCCCGACTTCGGATATCCAGCGGGAGAACACCATCAACAAAAGCCGGAAGGAAGTGCTTGAGATAACGGCAGATATCATCGGTCATATCCGGAAGCACTCCGACCTGTGCATGTTCTCGGCAATGGATGCCACACGAACTGACTGGGACTATCTAATCGAGGTGTTCCAGACAGCCGCTGATGCCGGGGCAACGATCATCAACGTGCCGGACACGGTCGGCGTCATCTCGCCATCGGCGATGAAGATGCTTATCACCCGCATTAATAAGGAGGTCCGGTGCCCAATCGATGTCCACTGCCACAACGACTTCGGACTTGCGGTCGCCAACACGATCGCAGCCGTCGAAGCCGGCGCATCGCAGGTGCAGGTGACGGTCAACGGGCTTGGGGAACGGGCCGGTAATGCTGACCTTGCCCAGACCGTGATGATCATGGAGTCGATGTACCGCATTAAGACCAGGATTGAGAAGACAATGCTCGTTGAAACCTCGCGCCTCGTCTCCCGTTTCAGCGGCATCGGTATCCCGCCCATTCAACCGGTTGTTGGTGAGAACGTCTTCTCGCACGAGAGCGGCATCCACTCACAGGGCGTCCTCAGGAACTCTGCTACTTTCGAGCCGGGCATCATGACCCCGGAGATGGTCGGGCACCGCCGGCGACTGACCCTCGGGAAGCACGTGGGCCGACATGCGGTACGGCAGATGCTTATTGATGTCCATATCGAACCCACCGAGCCGCAGCTGGATGGAATCATTGAAAAGGTAAAAGCTATTGCCAGCCGCGGTAAACGGGTAACCGATGCAGATCTCTATGAAATTGCCGAAACCGTTATGGGGATTGAGCTGAACAACAAGGCACTCGACTTACAGGACATCGCCATCATGACCGGCAACCATGTCATCCCGACCGCCAGCGTCAAGGCGATAGTGAACGGGATAGAGCATGTCTTCTCCGCGGTAGGAAACGGTCCTGTCGATGCGGCGCTGAACGCCATCCTCGGGATAACGCCTACGAAGCTCCAGCTCAAGGAGTTCAACATCGAGGCGATCTCGGGCGGCTCTGACGCGATGTGCCATGTGACGATCGCCGTTGAGGACGAACGCGGGAGGATTTTTGATGCCAGCGGGAGCGGGGATGATATCGTCCTCTCCTCTGTTGAGGCAATGGTCAATGCCGTGAACA